>NZ_JBIAZN010000019.1:0-162106 GCF_042899225.1 Streptomyces sp. NPDC000134 | reverse complement strand
GGCGTCGTGGAACAGACCCGCCGGCACGCCGCCATCGCCGCCCTGCTCCGCGTCCCGCACGTCGTCCTCGCCGTCAACAAGATGGACCTCGTCGGCTACCGGGAGCCGGTGTTCGCCGCCATCGCCGAGGAGTTCACGGCGTACGCGACCGAGCTGGGCGTGCCCGAGGTCACCGCCATCCCGATCTCGGCGCTGGTCGGCGACAACGTCGTCGAGCCGTCCGCCCACATGGACTGGTACGGCGGGCCCACCGTCCTGGAGCACCTGGAGACCGTGCCGGTCAGCCACGACCTGGCGCACTGCCACGCCCGGCTGCCCGTGCAGTACGTGATCCGGCCGCAGACCCCCGAGCACCCCGACTACCGCGGGTACGCGGGCCAGATCGCCGCCGGTACCTTCCGCGTCGGCGACGAGGTCACCGTGCTGCCGTCCGGGCGCACCACCCGGATCAGCGGCATCGACCTGCTCGGCGAGCCGGTCCGGGTGGCCTGGACGCCGCAGTCGGTGACCCTGCTGCTCGAAGACGACCTCGACGTCTCCCGCGGTGACCTGATCGTCCCCCGCAAGGACGCGCCGGCCACCACGCAGGACGTCGAGGCCACCGTCTGCCACGTCGCCGACCAGCCGCTGACCGTCGGCCACCGGGTGCTGCTCAAGCACGGCACCCGCACGGTCAAGGCGATCGTCAAGGACATCCCGGCCCGGCTCACCCTCGCCGACCTGTCCCTGCACCCGCACCCGGGACAGCTCGTCGCCAACGACATCGGCCGGGTCAAGATCCGCACCGCCGAACCGCTGCCCGCCGACTCCTACGCCGACTCCCGGCGCACGGGGTCGTTCATCCTGATCGACCCCAGCGACGGCACCACGCTCACCGCCGGCATGGTCGGCGAGTCGTTCGCCTCGCCGGAACCGGTCACGGACGGAACCGAGGACGACGGGTGGGACTTCTGACCCAGGGTCTCGCCCGCGCGGGGCGCGACCCCCGGCCACCGAGACCCGCCGCCAGCGCCCCGCGCCGCGCCCTCGCGGTGCTCGCCGTCCTGCCCCTGCTCGCCCTGGCCGCCTGCGGCTACGGCTCGCAGGCCGAGGACGACGGCACCCCCGGGGCCGTCGCCGGCGCCCCGAAGACCGACGGCCTGGACTCGGTGCGCATCGGCTACTTCGGCAACATCACCCACGCCACCGCGCTGGTCGGCGCCCGGAAGGGCTTCTTCCAGCGGGCGCTGGGCGGCACGGAGGCGAAGTACGCCGTGTTCAACGCGGGCCCCTCCGAGATCGAGGCCCTCAACTCCGGCTCCCTCGACATCGGCTGGATCGGCCCGTCCCCGGCGATCAACGGCTACGCGAGGTCCGGCGGCGAGAACCTGCGGATCGTCAGCGGGTCGGCGTCCGGCGGGGTGAAGCTGGTGGTGAACCCCGCCAGGATCAGGTCGGTACGGGACGTCGAGGGCAAGCGGATCGCCACCCCGCAGCTCGGCAACACCCAGGACGTGGCCTTCCTCAACTGGGCCGCCGGACAGGGCTGGAAGGTCGACGCGCAGAGCGGCAAGGGCGACGTCACCGTCGTCCGCAGCGACAACAAGGTCACCCCGGACGCCTACCGGTCCGGGTCGGTCGACGGGGCCTGGGTACCGGAGCCGACCGCGTCCAAGCTGGTCGCCGAGGGCGGCAAGGTGCTGCTCGACGAGGCCGACCTGTGGCCGGACAAGAAGTTCGTGATCACCAACGTCATCGTGTCGCAGGAGTTCCTGGAGAAGCACCCGAAGGCCGTCGAGACGGTGCTGCGCGCCTCGGTCCGGGCCAACGAGTGGATCGAGGCGAACCCGGACGCCGCCAAGGCCGCCGCCAACGAGCAACTGGCCGCCGACACCGGCAAGGCCCTGCCCGCCGACGTCCTCGACCCGGCGTGGCGGTCCTTCCAGGTCACCGACGACCCGCTGGCCGCCACCCTCGGCGCCCAGGCCGGCCACGCGGTCCGGGCCGGCCTGCTGGACCGGCCCGACCTCAAGGGCATCTACGACCTCGCGCCGCTGAACAAGGTCCTCAAGGGCGAGGGCGAACCGGCCGTCGACGACGCCGGACTCGGCGTCCGGTAAGTCCGCCCGCCCGTATCCCGACCCAGACCCAGGAGGTGACGACCATGGCCACGACCCTCGCCAAGGCCGCCGACGGCACCGGCACGGCCACCCACGCCGCCCGGATCGAGCACGTCTCGAAGTCGTTCGCCGGACCCGCGGGAAGGCAGCTCGTGCTGGACGACATCAGCCTCGATGTCGCGCCCGGCGAGTTCGTCACCCTCCTCGGGGCCTCCGGCTGCGGCAAGTCCACGCTGCTCAACCTGGTCGCCGGTCTCGACCGGCCCAGCGCCGGGGAGATCAGCACGGACGGGCGGCCGGCCCTGATGTTCCAGGAGCACGCCCTGTTCCCGTGGCTGACCGCGGGCAAGAACATCGAACTGGCCCTGCGGCTGCGCGGCGTGCCCAGGTCCGAGCGCCGCGACAGGACCGAGGAACTCCTCGAACTGGTCCGGCTGAAGGGCGCGTACGGCAAGCGGGTGCACGAGCTGTCCGGCGGGATGCGCCAGCGGGTCGCCATGGCCCGCGCCCTCGCCCAGGAGAGCGGCCTGCTGCTGATGGACGAGCCGTTCGCCGCGCTGGACGCGATCACCCGGGACGTGCTGCACGACGAACTGACCCGGATCTGGCGCGAGACGAAGCTGTCCGTCCTGTTCGTCACGCACAACGTGCGCGAGGCCGTGCGGCTCGCCGAGCGCGTGGTGCTGCTGTCCTCCCGCCCCGGGCGGATCGCCCGGCAGTGGACGGTCGGCATCGAGCACCCGCGCCGGATCGAGGACACCCAGGTCGCGGAATTGTCCGTCGAGATCACCGAAGAACTGCGGGGAGAGATCCGTCGCCATGGCCAGCACTGACACTCCCCCGCCCGCCAAGGACACCGGCGACCTCGCCGGCCTGGAGGCGGGCCTCGACGCGCTGGAGACCCGGCAGAGCGGCCGTACGCCGCTGCGGCAGACGCTGACGCAGAAGGTGCTGCCGCCGGTCGTCGCCGTGCTGCTGGTGCTGGCGGTGTGGCAGGCGCTGATCTCCTTCGAGGTGGTCGACGACCCGACCAAGCTGCCCGCGCCGGCCGACGTGTGGCACGTGGTCCGCGACGCCTGGCTCCAGGGCAACCTGCTCGGCTACATCTGGACCAGCGTCTCGCGCGGCCTGTCCGGCTTCCTGATGGCGCTGGTGATCGGCACCCCGCTGGGGCTGCTGGTGGCGCGGGTCCGGTTCGTCCGGGCGGCCATCGGACCGATCCTGTCCGGGCTCCAGTCGCTGCCGTCGGTGGCCTGGGTGCCGCCCGCGGTGATCTGGCTGGGCCTGAACAACTCGATGATGTACGCGGTGATCCTGCTCGGCGCGGTGCCGTCCATCGCCAACGGCCTGGTGTCCGGCGTGGACCAGGTGCCGCCGCTGTTCCTGCGCGCCGGGCGCACGCTGGGCGCGACCGGGCTGAAGGGGACCTGGCACATCGTGCTGCCGGCCGCGCTGCCCGGCTATGTGGCCGGACTCAAGCAGGGCTGGGCGTTCGCCTGGCGGTCCCTGATGGCCGCCGAGATCATCGCGTCCTTCCCCGACCTGGGCGTCGGCCTGGGCCAGTTGCTGGAGAACGGCCGCAACGCCAGCGACATGGCCATGGTCTTCGAGGCCATCCTGCTCATCCTGGTCGTCGGCATCGCCATCGACCTGCTGATCTTCAGTCCGCTGGAGCGCCGGGTGCTGCGCGGCCGCGGTCTGCTGGTGCGGGGCTGAGGGCCATGACCGCGCCGGTCCTCCTCGTCGTCGCCCACGGCAGCCGTGACCCGCGGCACGCCGCCACCGTGCACGCCCTGGTCCGCCGGGTCCGCTCGCTCCGGCCGGACCTGCGGGTGGAGACCGGGTTCCTGGACTTCAACGTGCCCTCGGTGCCGGCCGTGCTGGAGTCCCTGGCGGCCGAGGGCGTCCGGGACGTCGTGGCCCTCCCGCTGCTGCTGACCCGCGCCTTCCACGCCAAGGCGGACATCCCGGCGGTCCTCGCCGACGCCCCGCGCCGGCTGCGCGTCCGGCAGGCCGGGGTGCTCGGCCCCTCCCCGCTGCTGCTGTCGGCGCTGGAGCGGCGCCTGTACGAGGCGGGCCTGACGCCCGCCGACAAGTCCTCGACCGGGGTCGTGCTGGCCTCGGCGGGGTCCACCGACCCGGAGGCGATCGCAGTGATCGCTGACATCGCGCGGGAGTGGCGGCACACCGGTTGGTGCGCCGTGCGGCCTGCGTTCGCCTCCGCTTCCCTTCCCCGCACCGAACAGGCGGTACGGGAACTGCGCGAGCTGGGCTGCGAGCGGATCGCCGTCGCCCCGTACGTGCTGGCCCCCGGCCGCCTGCCGGACCGCATCGCGCGGGGCGCTGCCGGGGCGGACGTCCTGGCCGGCGTGCTGGGCCCGGCGCCGGAGGTGGCCCGGGTGGTGGTCGAGCGGTACGAGGCGGCCCGCACGCCGCTGCGGGCGGCCGCCTGAGGCGTCAGGGGGCGGTCAGCTCCACCAGCTTGCGTACGGTGTTCCAGTTGCGGCTGGTCGCGATCAGCCCCTTGTTCACGCGGGGCCTGGCGAGGGCCTCGCCGAGCTTGGAGCGGCCGAGGCCGTCCGGGGCGTACAGGTACAGCGCCCGGTCCCCGAGGCGGAACTCCTCCGGCAGATACGCGGCGGGGTCGATCTCCGCGAAGCGCCCGGCGTCGACCGGGGCGGAGAAGTAGGTGACGTGGAGCTGCTTGGGCGCCAGCCCGGCGGCCGGGAACGGGCACGCCTCGGCGACCGCCCGCAGATAGGCGTGGTCGCGCACGATCACGTCCACGGCGAAGCCGAACCGCCGCTCGACCGCGTCCGCCAGCTCGGCGGCCAGCGACTCCTCGTCGCCGTGGCCGGAGGTGAAGACGGCCTGACCGCTCTGGAGATGGGTGCCGACGTCCTGGTGGCCGAGGCCGGCCAGCAGCGACCGGAGTTCGGCCATCGGGAGCTTCCTGCTGCCGCCCACGTTGATCCCGCGCAGCAGCGCCGCGTACCTCGTCGTCATGGCCACACCCTAGGCGGCGGCCGGGACCCGGAGACGGCGCCCCCGACATCCACCGGTAGATGTAAGGGCCCGGTGTCCTCCCCAGCGGTGAGCGGACCGGTACGGCGGGATGATCCGGACCCCGCTCCACCTCACCGGAGAGCACGACGAGTTGGCTTTATCCGGCCCCTACCGTCGATACGGAAGGTGGCGGCAGGGGGCTGTCACCGCACACGAGGGGGCAAGCCCGTCATGGGGAACGGAGATATACGGGTGCGGGGCCTGGCCGCGCGGGCCGGAGGCTGGAGCGCCCGGCACCGATGGGCTGCCGTCGGCATCTGGGTGCTGTTCGTGGTCCTGGCGATGGGGCTCGGCTCGGCCGCGGGCCGGGTCGACGTCGAGGACAGCGACCAACTGGGCGGCGAGACCCACACCGCCGCGAAGATCATCGAGGATGCCGGGATCGACGAACCGGCGAGCGAGACCGTCCTGGTCCAGGCGGCGGACGGTGGCGTCAAGGCCACCGACCCCGAGTTCCGGGCCGCGGTCACCGCGGTGATCCGGGCCGTGCAGAGCACCGGGCGGGTCACCGACGTGACCTCCCCGTACGACACCGGCACGGTCTCCCGGGACGGGCGCAGCGCGCTGGTCCAGTTCGACATGCGCGGCGACGCGGACACCGCCGGCGAGCGGGTCGAACCGGTGCTGAAGGCCGTCGAGGGCGTCCAGAAGGACCACCAGGACCTGCGCATCGCCGAGATCGGCGGCGCCAGCATGATGAAGACGTTCGACGACGCGTTCGGCGACGACTTCCAGAAGGCCGAGCTGTCCGCCGTACCGGTGGCCCTGGGCATCCTGCTGATCGCGTTCGGCGCGCTGGTGGCGGCGCTGCTGCCGGTGCTGCTCGCGATCACCGCGATCATGGCGACGATGGGCCTGATGGGCGTCGTCAGCCATGTGATGCCGATGAGCGACACCGCCAACTCCGTGATGCTGCTGGTCGGTCTGGCCGTCGGCGTCGACTACTGCCTGTTCTACCTCCGCCGCGAACGCGAGGAACGCGCCGCCGGACGCGACGCGCGGACCGCGCTCAGGATCGCCGCCGCGACCAGCGGCCGGGCGATCGTGGTCTCCGGGGTCACGGTCTGCGTGGCGATGGCGGGCATGCTGTTCACCGGCCTCGCCGAGTTCGAGGCGATGGGCCTGGCCTCGCTGATGGTGGTCGCGGTCGCCATGGTCGGCTCGGTGACCGTGCTGCCGGCGCTGCTGTCCCTGCTGGGCGAGCGGGTCGAGAAGGGTCGCCTGCCGTTCCTGCGCCGCCGCCGGGTCCGCCACGCGGGCGGGGGCAGCCGGTTCTGGAGCGCCGTACTGGACCGCGTCCTGGCCCGGCCGGTGCTCTCGGTGCTGGTGGCGACCGGCGCGCTGCTCGCGGTGGCCGCGCCCGCGGTCGGCATGAAGACGCAGAACCTCACCCTGGACCAGGAGTTCGGCGACTCGCTGCCCATCGTGCAGACCTACGACCGGGTCAACGAGGCGTTCCCGGGCGGTTCCGAACCGGCCGAGGTCGTGGTGAAGGCCGACGACATCAACGCGCCCGAGGTGAAGTCCGCGCTCGCCGACTTCCGGGAACGGGCGATCGCTTCGGGCGCCTCGCGCGGCCCGGTGGAGATCAAGCTGCACGACGCGCAGGACGTCGCCCTGGTCTACGTACCGCTGGTCGGCGGCTCCGACCAGGACCGGGCGGGCGCCAGCCTGGAGAAGCTGCGCGACGAGGTACGGCCCGCCACGCTCGGCAAGGTCGACGGCCTTCAGGCCCCGATCACCGGGCAGGTCGCCGGTTCGAAGGACTTCAACGACCAACTCGTCGGCTCGGTCCTGCCGGTCCTCGCCTTCGTCGTGGTCTTCGCCTTCCTGCTGATGCTGCTGTCCTTCCGGTCACTGACGATCGCGATCACCTCCATCGTGCTCAACCTGCTGTCGGTGGGCGCGGCCTACGGCATCCTGGTCGCCGTCTTCCAGCACGGCTGGGGGGCGTCGCTGGTCGGCGCGGAGGGCGTCGGCGCGATCATCACCTGGCTGCCGCTGTTCCTGTTCGTCATCCTGTTCGGGCTGTCGATGGACTACCACGTGTTCGTGGTCTCCCGGGTCCGCGAGGCCCGGCTGCGCGGCCGGACGACGCCGGACGCCATCCGGCACGGGGTGGTCACCACGGCCGGGGTGGTCACCAGCGCCGCGGTCATCATGGTCGCCGTGTTCGCGATCTTCGGGACGCTGTCCATGCAGTCCATGAAGCAGATGGGCGTCGGCCTCGCCGCGGCGGTCCTCATCGACGCGACGATCATCCGGGGCGTGCTGCTCCCGGCGGTGATGGCGCTGCTCGGCGAGCGCAACTGGTACCTGCCGAAGTGGCTGCACAAGCTGCCCGACCTCACGCACGACGAGTCGCCGGAGGCGGCGACGCGGGAGGCGCGGGGCTCGCGGGGCGCTCCCGACTCGTGGGACTCCCCGGACTCCCGGGACTCCCGGGACGACGAGGGGGAGCGGGTCGGGGTGTGACCGGCCGGTGAGAGACCGGAGGACCCGTCGGCTTCGGGGGTGGCCGACGGGTCCTTCGCCATGCCGGCGGGGCGGCGGGTCCTTCGCTACGCCCGCCCCGCCGCCGCCAGTTCCGCCTCGATCAGGTCGGCGGCGCGGGGGGTGCCGCCCTCCTGGCCCATCTCGGCCTGGACACGGGCCAGCCGCCGGGCCACCTCCGGGTCGTCCACCAGGGCGAGGGCGGCGGTGCGCAGTGCCTCGGCGGTCGCCTCCTCGGTGAGGAGTGTGCGGGCCACACCGAGCGCCTGGAGCATGTCCGCGTTGCCGAACTGGTCCACCGCCTGCGGTACGGCGATCATCGGGGTGGCCGTGGCCAGCCCCTCCTGGCTGCCGCCCGCGCCGGCGTGTGTGACGAACAGGTCGGCCTGCCGCAGGATCGCCAACTGCGGCACCCACGAGCGCACTTCGACGCTGTCGGGCACGTCACCGAGGTCGTCCCGGCGCACATGCCGGCCGACCTGGAGCACGGTGTGCCATCCCGGCAGTTCGCCGAACGCCCGCACGCACTCCCGGTAGAACGCCGGCTGCTTGGTGAACGACGAGCCCAGCGAGACGAGGACGACCTTGTCGGCCCCGGCGGGCCGCGTCCAGTCCCCCTCGGCGGTGCGGTCGCCCTGGCAGGCGCCGACGAAGGAGTACACGCGCTCGTCGACCCGGTCGGCGTGGGGCTGGAGCGCCTTCGGGATGAGCACCAGGGAGCGGGCGGGGTGCCCGAAGAAATCGTCCGGGTCCATGGTGATCCCGTTCTCCGCCAGCCAGGCCCGGAACCGGGCGTAGTACGCCTGCCCGCGCTCGGTCTTCAGCGGCTCCTCCCACATCGGCTCGGCGACCTCCTTCTCGTACCCCTCCCAGGCGACCAGGTTCGGGGAGAGCGACACCTCGGGGACGCCCCAGCGGTGGGCGAGGACCCGGGCCGGGTAGGAGGTGATGTCGTGCAGCACGAGGTCCGGCTCGTCGCCCCGGTACGCCTCGATGAGCTGGGGCAGGGCCTGGATCGCGTCGGCGAGGAACGGCTCGACGTTGTCCAGCAGGGTGCTGCCCCACGCCTCCGGGTCGGCGTCGGGGCCGGGCAGCGTGCTGTTCCAGATCCTGGGCTCGGCGCCGGTCTCGGCGACCTTCTCGGCGAAGGCGGGCGGGATCGCGTACGTCACCCGGTGCCCGCGGGCCACCAGTTCACGGATCACCTCCAGACTCGGGTTCACGTGGCCGTGCGCGGCGATGGAGAACATGGCGATGTGGGAGCGACGGGTCATGCGGAGACGGTAAGCGAGACGAGACGTCTCGTACAACTTCTTTTCCCGGCGGCTCCCGGCGGCTCCCGGCGCCACGACCGGCTTCGGGGCGCTCCCCTCTCAGCGCTGATAGCGGGCCAGCACCAGGTTCCCGTCCTCCTCCAGTCGCCGCCGCAGCTCGCCCAGGCCGATCGCCCCGCTGTAGTACTCCTGGAACGCCGGTGTCGCCACCTTGTCCTTCCACTCGGGATAGCCCCGCACGGCCTGCGCGGGTGCCGACCGCAGCCTGCCGGCCAGGGCCGTGCCGACGGCCCAGCCCCGCTCCCGCGTGCGCAGCGCCGGGTCCTTCAGGGCCGTGGTCCCGGTCGGCAGCATCCAGTCGCCGAGGGCGAGCCGCACCATGTTCTCCGGCCGCAGCAGGAAGTCGACGAAGGCGGCGGCCTCTTCCTTGTGCGGGCTGTCCTCGGCGATGGACAGCGTCTGCGGGCTGACGCCCTGATCGAGCCCGGCCGCCCCCGCCGGAGCGGGCAGCACCCGCCAGTCGAAGCCCTCGGGCGCCTGCTGCTCGACCTGCTGCCGGTAGGAGAACCCGAGCGGCACCATCGCGTACTTCCCCGCGAAGAATCCGGGCAGCGTGTCGGAGCCGCCGCTGCCCAGCGTCGACCGGGCGGCGCTGCGGTCGGTGTTGACCTGGTCGTGGATGGTGCGCGGCACCACCTCGTCGCCCGCCCCGAAGCGGACGGTGACCTTGCCGTCCGCGTCCCGGTGGAACAACTGCCCGCCCGCCGACAGCGACAGGTTGAGCGAGGCCGAGACGGGCTCCTTGAGCGGCCAGGCCACCCCGTACCGCCCGGGTCCGCTCAGGTCCTTCGTCACCTGCCGGAACTCCGCCCAGCTCCACGGGTGCTCGGGCGTCGGTATCCGCACCCCCGACCGCCGCAGCAGCTTCGCGTCGGCGATCAGCACCCGGGGCTCCTGGAGGAACGGCACCCCGTAGATCCCGTCGCCGAAGGTGACCGTCTCCCAGGTGCGGTCCGGGATCTCCGACTTCAGCCGGGCGGGCAGCAGCTCGGTCAGGTCGGCGAGGTAGCCGCCGTAGGCGAAGTCCGCGAGGTCGTCGGAGGCGTCGTGGATGACGTCGGGTGCCTCGCCGCCCTCGAAGGAGGTGAGGAGCTGGTCGTGGACGCTGTCCCAACTGCCCTGGACGTACTCGACGCGGACGTCCGGGTGCGCGGCGTTCCACTCCGCCACCAGCTCCCGGTTGGCCTCGACCGACTCCTCCTGCCAGGCCAGGGACTGGAAGCGGAGGGTGATCCGGCCGCCGTCCGAGCCGCCGCCCCCGCCGGCGCAGGCGGCCGTGAGCAGCAGGGTGAAGGCGAGGAGGAGGGCTTTGGCGCGCATCAGCTCTTCACCGCCCCGGCGAGCATGCCGCCCGTGATCCGCCGCTGGACGACCGCGAAGACCACCAGCGAGGGCAGGGTGGCGAGGAAGGCCGCCGCGGCGAGCGGGCCCAGGTCCGCGACGCCCTCGGCGCCGATGAAGTGGGTGAGCACCACCGGCAGGGTCTGCTTCTCCGGGGTCTTCAGCAGCACCAGCGCGAAGAAGAACTCGTTCCACGCGGTGACGAACGCGAACAGCGCCGTCGCCACGATCCCCGGCGCCAGCAGCGGAGCGGTCACCGACACCAGCGTCCGCAGCTTCCCGGCCCCGTCGACCGCCGCCGCCTCCTCCAGTTCGGCCGGCACGGCCCGGACGTACCCGGCGAGCATCCACAGCGCGAACGGCAGCGCCCACACCACGTACACCAGCACCAGCCCCGGCACCGAGTCGATCATCCGCAGGTTCTTCAGCACCAGGAACAGCGGAATGATCACCAGCACGAACGGGAACGCCTGGCTGACCATCACCCACCCGGTCACGGCCCGCCCGAGCCGGGTCCGGTACCGCGCCATGACGTACGCCAGCGGCGTGGCGAGCAGTACGGCCAGCAGCGCGGCGCCGGACGCGGCGAGCAGCGAGTTCGCCCCGGCGCGCAGCAGCGGCTGCTCGTCGAACGCCTGCCGGAAGTTGTCCAGCGTGGGGTCCCTCGGGAACCACGTGGGGTGCAGGCCGGCCAGCTCGCGCGGCGGCTTGAACGCGGTGGACAGCAGCCACAGGAAGGGGAAGGCCAGGAAGACCAGATACGCCAGCAGCGCGACGTACTGGCCGGCGCGGGCCGGGGCCGAGGTCCTCACGCGTCCTCACCTCCCCGGAGCCGGCCGGCCAGGAACACGGCCAGCAGGACGGAGATCACGGCGACCATCACGCAGCCCATCGCGGCCGCGTAGCCGAACTGCCCATAGCGGAACGCCTCCTCGTAGGCGAAGAGCATCGGCAGCCGGGTCCGGCCGCCGGGGCCGCCGCCGGTCAGCACGTAGACCAGGGCGAAGGAGTTGAAGTTCCAGATGAGGTTGAGCGCGGTGATGGCGAGGGCGACCGGTCTGAGCGCCGGCCAGGTCACGACGCGGAACCGGCGCCAGGCCCCGGCGCCGTCGACCGCGGCGGCCTCGTGCAGTTCCCGCGGGGTGTTCTGCAGGCCGGCGAGCAGGGCGACGGTGGTCTGCGGCATCCCGGCCCAGATACCGACGACCAGCACGGCGGGCAGGGCGGTGGCGAGGCCGCTGAGCCAGTCCCGGCCCTCGCCCAGGCCGAGGTCGCGCAGGGTCTCGTTGAGGATGCCCGCGTCCGGGTGGTAGACCAGCCGCCACATGATGCCGACGACGACCTCGGGCATCGCCCAGGGGACGATCGCCAGGGCGCGGGCCAGCCAGCGCAGCCGCAGCCTCTGGTCGAGCAGCAGCGCCAGGCCGAGGGCGAGCAGGAACTGGGGCACGGTCACCCCGGCCGCCCACGCCAGCCCGATCCGGAACGACTCCCAGAACAGCGTGTCGTGCAGCAGGTCCTGGAAGTTGAGCGCGCCGATCCACCGGGTGGGCTCGGTGCGGCCCGACTGGGCGTCGGTGAAGGCCAGCAGGACGCCGTAGAGCAGCGGTCCGACGCTGAGCACGAGGATCGGGATCAGCGCGGGCAGCACCAGGAACCAGGCGCCGTGGTCGGCCGCGCGGCGCGCGGGCCTGCTCACCTCGGCCGGTTTCGTCACGTAATCAGCCCCTTTGCGCGGCTCGGTCGGGCCTGGGTCATGGTCGTGAACGCGCGGTGCTCAGTCAAGAGCCCGCGCACACCCTCCGACCTGTGCGAATGCGACACTGGCCGACGGAGAACGGTCGGCGGGACGGACGGAGAGCGACGATGGACGAGGCACGGGCGCGGGAGGTACTGGCGGCGGCGGGGGTGCTGCCCGGCCCGGTGGGTGGGGCGCGGCTGCTCTCCCTGGGCGAGAACGCCGTGTTCGCCGCCGGCGACCTGGTGGTCAAGGTGGGCCGCGACGCCGAGCTGCTCGACCGGGCCCGCCGGGAGCTGGCCGTCGCCCGCTGGCTGGAAGAGGCCGGTGTCCCGGCAGTGCGGGCGGCCGAGGCCGAGGCGCGGTCGGTCGCGGGCCACCCGGTGACCGTGTGGCACCGGCTGCCCGACCCGGTGCGCCCCGCCGAACCCCGGGACCTGGCCCGACTGCTGCGTCTCGTGCACGCGCTCCCCTCCCCCTCCTTCCCGCTGCCGCCCCGCGACCTGCTGGGCGGTGTCGAACGCTGGCTGCGGCTCGCGGGCGACGCGATCGACCCCGCGGACGCGGAGTACCTGCGCACCCGCCGCGACGGCTTCGCGGCGGCCGCCGCCGCCGTCGTCCCCGCGCTGGAGCCGGGCCCGATCCACGGCGACGCGCTGCCCCGCAATGTGCACATCGGCCCGGACGGGCCCGTCCTGGTGGACCTGGAGACCTTCTCCGGTGACCTGCGCGAGCACGACCTGGTGGTGCCGGCCCTGAGCCGGGACCGCTACGGGCTGCCCGCCGAGGCGTACGAGTCCTTCACCGAGACCTACGGCTGGGACGTGCGGGAGTGGGACGGGTGCGCGGTGCTGCGCGGGGCCCGCGAGACCGCCAGTTGCGCCTGGGTCGCGCAGCACGCGCCGAGCAATCCCCGGGCCCTGGCCGAGTTCGAGCGCCGGGTGGCGTCGCTGCGGGACGGGGACCCGGCCGTGCGCTGGTACCCCTTCTGAACCGGGACCGCCTGCCGGGGGCGGCCCGCCTGCCGCGCGGGGCGGTGGCTCAGACCCGCTCGTCGGCGGGTTCGCGCAGCGGCCAGACGCCGTCGACGACGGCCGTGGCGTCGCCCTTGCGGCGCAGGAACGCCTGGAAGTCCGCCGCCCACTCGGCGTACCACTCGATCTGACGGCGGTGCAGCTCCGCCGGGCCGAGGGCCGCGACCTTGGGGTGGCGCTCGGCTATCGCGCAGGCCAGCCTGGCCGCGGCGAGGGCGTCGGCCGCCGCGTCGTGGGCGGTGTCCAGCGGCACGCCGTACTCGGCGCAGACCGCCTCCAGGTTCCGCTTGCCGCGGCGGTAGCGGTCGATGGAGCGGTCGATGGTGTAGGGGTCGATGACCGGGGCGGGGTCGAGGCCGCCCAGGCGGTCGCGGAGGGACGGCAGCCCGTACCGCCGCAGTTCGGCGGAGAGGAGGGTGAGGTCGAAGGCCGCGTTGTAGGCGACGACCGGGACGCCCACCCGCCAGTGGTCCGCCAGGACACCGGCGATGGCGTCCGCGACCTGGTCGGCCGGGCGGCCCTCACCGGCCGCGCGCTCGGTGCTGATGCCGTGCACCGCCACCGCGTCCGCCGGGATCTCCACGCCGGGGTCGGCCAGCCACTCCCGCCGGCCCAGCGGCTCGCCGGCTCTGACCTCGATCACGGCGCCCGTGACGATGCGCGCCTCGCGCGGATCGGTGCCGGTCGTCTCCAGGTCGAAGCCGATCAGCGGCTCCCGGTGCCAGCCCATGGGCTGTCCCCCTTCTCGGTGGTGCGTTCCCCCAGTGGTCCCCACCTTCGCACGGGCCACTGACAATCCGAGGATCGCCTTCCGCTTACCGCCCCCTGCCGGGGCCTCCGGCCGGTCAGGACACAGGCCGCGAATCCGCCCACATCTGCTCGAACTCCTCGCGGTACGTAGGGAAAAGACCACCTTCGTCCACTTCACCCGACTTGACGAGTTTGCCGCCGTTCTTCCCGTTCCGCAGGACCAGCACCGGTGCCTCCATGCCCCGGGTGCGGCGCAGGTAGTTCTGCACGACCGCGATGCCGTCGGCGCCGTCGCCGTCGACGAGGTAGGCGGTGAAGCGGGGTGTCTCGTCGAAGACCTGGATCTCGAAGGCCCCGGGGTCGCGCAGCTTGGCGCGGACCCGGCGCATGTGCAGGATGTTGGTCTCCACGGCCCGGCTCAGCTCACCGCGCTTGATGCCGAGTTCCCGCTCGCGCCGCTTGACCGCGCTGGAGGCCGGGTTCAGGAACAGCAGCCGCACCCGGCCGCCGGACCCGGCGAGCCGGACCAGCCGCCGCCCCGAGAAGTTCTGCACCAGCAGGTTCAGGCCGATGCCGATGGCGTCGAGCCGGCGGGCGCCGCCGAAGATGTCCTCGGCCGGGAACTGGCGCAGCAGCCGCACCCGGTCCGGGTGGACCGCCACCACGTCCGCGTACCGGTCGCCGACCAGGTCCTCGACCGCGTCCACGGGCAGCCGGCGCGCGGAGGGCACGTCGCCGCCCGCGCCGAGGACCTCCAGGAGCCGGGCGGCGGCCCGTTCGGCCTGGGCCAGGACCGCCTCGGACAGGGCCCGGTTGCGGGAGACGACGTTGCGGGTGACCTCCAGCTCGTCCAGGGCGAGTTCCACGTCCCGGCGGTCGTCCATGTAAGGCTCGAAGCAGGGCCAGTGCTGCACCATCAGCTCGCGCAACTGCGGCAGGGTGAGGAAGCTGAGCACGTTGTCGTCGGCCGGGTCGAGCAGATAGCCCTTGCGGCGGCTGACCTCGCGGACGGCGACCGCGCGCTGCACCCACTCCTGCCCGGCCGGTCCGGCGGCCGCGACCACCCAGTCGTCGCCGTGCACCGGTTCGTAGACCGGGCGGAGCACGGCGGCCACGACCGCGCGCAGCCGCTGCTCGACGAGGTTCAGCCAGATGTAGGCCCGGCCCGCCCGCTGGGCGCGGGTGCGCACCTCGCGCCAGGCGCCGGCGTCCCAGTCCAGCTCGGGACCGATCGCGCCGGCGTCCATCGGCCGCGCCAGGGACACCGCACCGGGCGGGACGTCCGTGGAGTTCCCCTCGTGACCCTCGTCACCAGGGGGCAGCTCCAGCCCTCCCGAGCCCACCCGCGCACCGCCTTCCGCTCCCCCGGACACACCCCGTCCCAACGATCAAGGAAGGGTACTCCGGGAGCGGTCCGCGACGCAGCCTGATGCGCAGGCTCGTCGCCCAACTTCCCGCATCCCCGGGTATGTTCCGCGCCGGAGGTGGTACGGGTGTGAGCGGATTCATCGCACGGTCACACGTCGGGGGCTTGATCACCCGGCGAGCGGAAAGGAATTGGTAGGTGGCTCCGGCGGTTTTCGGGAGACTCGGAGTCAAGGCGTCCCCACCGGCACCGCTCACCTGAAAGAGTCATATCCATGCAGGTCTGGCCTGGAGAGGCATATCCACTCGGTGCCACGTACGACGGCGCCGGCACCAATTTCGCGGTCTTCACGGAGGCCGCCGACCGAGTAGAGCTGTGTCTGCTGCACGACGACGGCTCGGAGACGGCGATCGAGCTGCGCGAGAGCGACGCGTTCGTCCGCCACGCCTATCTGCCCGGCGTGATGCCCGGACAGCGGTACGGCTACCGCGTGCACGGCCCGTACGCCCCGGAGCGCGGGCTGCGCTGCAACTCGGCGAAGCTGCTCCTCGATCCGTACGCGCGTGCGATCAGCGGCTCGATCCAGTGGGGCGAGGAGGTGTACGGCTACCACTTCGACGACCCCGACCGGCGCAACGACCTGGACTCGGCGCCGCACATGATGTCGTCGGTCGTGGTCAACCCCTACTTCGACTGGGGCGACGACCGGCGCCCCCGGACCGAGTACCACCACACGGTGCTCTACGAGGCCCATGTGAAGGGCCTCACCATGCGGCACCCCGGCCTTCCGGAGGAGCTGCGCGGCACCTACGCGGCCCTGGCGCACCCGGCGGTCATCGAACACCTCACCGAGCTGGGGGTGACCGCGCTGGAGCTGATGCCGGTGCACCAGTTCGTCAACGACCACCGCCTGGTGGACATGGGGCTGAACAACTACTGGGGCTACAACACGATCGGCTTCTTCGCCCCGCACAACGCGTACGCCTCCTGGGGCGACCGCGGCCAGCAGGTGCTGGAGTTCAAGTCGGCGGTCAAGGCGCTGCACGAGGCCGGCATCGAGGTCATCCTGGACGTCGTCTACAACCACACCGCCGAGGGCAACCACCTGGGGCCGACGCTCTCCTTCAAGGGCATCGACAACCCCTCGTACTACCGGCTGACCGACGACCCCCAGTACTACATGGACACCACGGGCACCGGGAACTCGCTGCTCATGCGGTCCCCGCACGTCCTCCAGATGATCATGGACTCGCTGCGGTACTGGGTCACCGAGATGCACGTCGACGGGTTCCGCTTCGATCTCGCGGCGACGCTGGCGCGGCAGTTCCACGAGGTGGACCGGCTGTCGTCGTTCTTCGACCTGGTCCAGCAGGACCCGGTGGTCTCCCAGGTGAAGCTGATCGCCGAGCCCTGGGACGTCGGCGAGGGCGGCTACCAGGTGGGCAACTTCCCGCCGCTGTGGACGGAGTGGAACGGCAAGTACCGGGACACCGTGCGCGACCTGTGGCGCGGCGAGCCGCGCACGCTGGCGGAGTTCGCGTCCCGGCTGACCGGCTCCTCCGACCTGTACCAGGACGACGGCCGCCGTCCGCTGGCCTCGATCAACTTCGTGACCTGCCACGACGGCTTCACCCTGCACGACCTGGTGTCGTACAACGACAAGCACAACGACGCCAACGGCGAGGAGAACCGGGACGGCGAGAGCCACAACCGGTCCTGGAACTGCGGGGCCGAGGGCGACACCGACGACCCGGGAGTGCTGGAGCTGCGGGCGCGGCAGATGCGCAACTTCATCGCCACGCTGCTGCTCTCCCAGGGCGTGCCCATGATCAGCCACGGCGACGAGTTCGCCCGCACCCAGCGGGGCAACAACAACGCCTACTGCCAGGACAACGAGCTGTCCTGGGTCGAGTGGCCCGAGGACGGCCATCCGCTGCTCGACTTCACGCGGGCGATGGTGTGGCTGCGCAAGGACCACCCGGTCTTCCGGCGGCGGCGCTTCTTCCACGGCCGCCCGGTGGAGGGCACCCACCACGAGCTGTCGGACATCGCCTGGTTCACGCCCCAGGGCGAGGAGATGACCCAGCGGGACTGGACCTCGGCGCAGGTGTCGGCGCTGACCGTGTTCCTCAACGGCAACGCGATCTCGGAGCCGGGGGCGCGTGGCGAGCGCATCGCCGACGATTCGTTCCTGCTGATGTTCAACCCCTCGCCCGAGCCGCTGGAGTTCGTGGTGCCGGTCGACCACGGCCGCCAGTGGGAGGTCGTCGTCGACACCGCCCTGCCCGACGGCGTGCCGCCGGGGACCGGCCACAAGGTGCAGGCCGGGGACCGGCTGACCCTGGTCGACCGCAGCATGACGGTTCTGCAGCGGCCCGTGTAGGCGGAACGGGCGTACCCGCGCGGGTACGCCCGTTCAGGGGCCGGTGACACATAAGGCGGCGAGGGGGGTACCCAGCTCTGTATGACACCTGAGCGCCCCCACCCGGCCCCCACGGCGACGTACCGGCTCCAGCTCCAGCCCGACTTCCCCTTCGAGGCCGCGGCGGCGGCCGTGCCGTACCTGGCCTCGCTCGGCGTATCCCATCTGCACCTCTCCCCCGTGCTGGAGGCGGTGCCGGGCTCCGCGCACGGCTACGACGTCGTGGACCACGCTCGCGTGCGCGGGGAACTGGGCGGCGAGGAGGGGCTGCGGGCGCTGGCGCGCACCGCGCGGGAGCACGGCCTGGGCCTGGTGGTGGACATCGTGCCGAACCACATGGCGATGTCCCCGCGGCACAACCACGCCCTGTGGGAGGTGCTCCGGGAGGGCCCGAAGTCGCCGTACGCGCGGTGGTTCGACATCGACTGGGAGGCGCACGGCGGCCAGGTGCTGCTGCCGGTGCTGGGCGGTCCCCTGGGGGACGTGCTCGGCGACCTGCGGGCCGACGGCGACGTGCTGCGCTACCACGACCACGCCTTCCCGCTGCGCGAGGGCACCGCGGACCTGCCGCTGCCGCAGTTGCTGGACGCCCAGTGGTACCGGCCGGTGTGGTGGCGGCTGGCCCGCACCGAGCTGAACTACCGGCGGTTCTTCAGCATCTCCGAGCTGATCGGCGTCCGGGTGGAGGACCCCGAGGTCTTCGAGGCCACCCACGCCACCGTCCTGAGGCTGCTGCACGAGGGCGTGATCGACGGACTGCGCGTGGACCACCCCGACGGGCTCGCCGACCCCGACGGCTACCTCAGGAGGCTGCACGAGGCGACCGGGGGACGCTGGACGGTGGTGGAGAAGATCCTCGCCGACGACGAGGCGCTGCCCCCCTCCTGGCCGGTCGCGGGCACCACCGGGTACGACGCCCTGCGGCACGTCGACGGCCTGTTCACCGACCCGGACGGGCACGGCGAACTCCTCGGGCACTACCGGCGGTTCGCGGCCCCGCAGACCGACCGGGGCGGCGACTGGGCGGCGACGGTCCGGCGGGCGGCGTACAAGGTGCTCACGCACGAGCTGGCCACCGAGCTGGACCGCCTGGTGCGGGTGGCGCACCGGCTGTGCGCGGCCTCGCCCGACGCCAGGCTGCGCGACCGGGCGCCCTGGGCGCTGCGCACGGCGTTCCAGGAGCTGCTGGTCCGCCTGGAGGTCTACCGGCCCTACCTCTCCGAGGACGCGGCCCGGGTGGTCACCGAGGAGGCGGCGGACGAGGCTCGGCTGGCGTTCGTGGTGCCGGAGGAGGCCGGCGCGGTGGCCGTCGTACGGGACCTGGTGCTGGGCCGGGCGGGTGACGGGCCGGACCTGATGGAGCTGCGGACCCGGTTCGCGCAGACCTCGTCCGCGCTGCGGGCCAAGTCGGTCGAGGACACGGCGTTCTACCGCTATGTGCCGCTGCTGTCGGCGACCGAGGTGGGCGGCGAACCGGGGAGCCCGGCGGTGTCGCCCGCGCGGTTCCACGCGTACTGCGCACGCGTGCAGCGCGACTGGCCGCTGACCGGCACGGTCGTCTCCACCCACGACACCAAGCGCAGCGCCGACGTCCGGGCGGCGCTGGCCGTGCTGACCCAGTGCCCGGGGCGCTGGGCGGACGTCCTGGCGGAGGTCACGCACGACGGCGAGGGCGTGCCCGACGGGCAACTGGCGTGGGCGGCCTGGCAGACGGTGTTCGGGCTGGGCCCGGCCGACACCGGGCGGGTCCGGGAGGCGCTGCTGAAGCACGTCCGGGAAGCGGGCATGTACACGAGCTGGACCGAGCAGGAGCCGCCGTACGAGGAGGCGGTGGCCCGGTTCGTCGCGGCCGGACCGTGCGGGGTGCCCGGCGAGCGGGTGGCCGCCTTCCGCGCCGCGCTGGAGCCGCACATCCGGGCCAATGTGCTCGGCACCGCCCTGGTGCACCTGACCATGCCGGGCGTCCCCGACATCTACCAGGGCACCGAGGGCGAGTACCGGGCGCTGGTCGACCCCGACAACCGCCGTCCGGTCGCCTTCCCGCCCGGCGACACCGGGGAGAAGGGCGCCGTGACCCGGGCGGCGCTGGCGCTGCGGGCGCGGCGGCCCGGCCTGTTCGGCGCCTCGGCGACGTACCAGCCGCTGGCCGCCGAGGGACCGGCGGCGGCGCACTGCGCGGCGTACGTCCGCTCCGGCGAGGTGGTCCCCGTGGTGACCCGGCTGTCGCTGAGGCTGGCGGAGGCCGGCGGCTGGCGGGACACCGCGCTGCCGCTCCCGCCGGGCCGCTGGACCGACCTCCTCTCGCCCGGCCGCGAGTACACCGGCCACGCCCGCGTGGCGGACGTCCTCGAACGGCTCCCGGTGGCGCTGCTGGAGCGGGTGGAGCCCTAGGAGACGGGCGCGGGGGCGGCCGGGGGGTCCTCGGCCAGGGCGAAGACGGCGCCGGTGCGGGCCGCCAGCACGCAGGTGTTGGGGAAGGTCCCGGTGTACTCCACCGGCCGTCCCCGCCACTGCCCGCGAGCGTGGGCGGTGACCGGGGCGTAGATCATCGGGCAGTGGGTCTCGCGCGGCGGCACGGCCGCGATGTCGCCGCCCGCCCGGTCGAGTTCCGCGCAGGCCAGGTCGGCGTGCGCGTGGCCGCGGGGCGGGTCGCACAGCAGCAGGGTGCCGTCCGTGCCGCCGCTGCGGGTGTCGCCCCGGGTGACCGACAGGAGCAGCCAGTCGCCCGCCGGTTCCGGGCCCCGTACGGTCGCCTGCGCGGGGGCGGCGCAGGCGACGAGGAGGGCGGTCGCCGCCAGCAGACCGCCCCGTACCGCTCTCGCTGTGGTGGTGGTGTGCGTCATTCCCGGTGCATCGGCACGGCGGCCCCGCGACCCCAGCCCCGCTCACCCGAACGGGAGCGGGCGGAGGGCTGCCGCCCGGCCAGCTCGAACGCCGCGAGCACCGCCCGCACCTGGTACTCGACCTGCCGGGCGACCGGTATCCAGCGGGCCGCGCAGCCCTCCTGGTAGTCGGCGCACCACAGGTCCAGCAGTTGCTCCAGTCGCGGCAGCGCGCCGGCCGGGTCGCGTCCCGCGCCGGTGACCGCCTGGTGCAGCAGCCCGGCCGTGCGCAGGGCCAGCCGGCGCCCGGCGATGCGCAGGGTGACGAGGTGGGCGGTGCTGAGCGGCGGCAGGGGGCGACCGGAGCCGTCGTCGGTGTCGGGGTCCCAGGCGTCGGCGAGGGCGGGGCAGACCAGCAGGTAGTCGTCGACCGGGGCGAGCAGCCGGGCCGTCTCCTCGGTGGCGGGCAGGTGCGGCCGCAGCCCGGTCAGGAGGCGGCGCAGCACCCCGGTGTCGCGGCGCAGGACCGCGCTGACGGACCGCAGGGCCGCGTCCCGGTCCGCGGGCGGGGAGCCGTCCGCCACGGCGGCCACGCCCCACATGGGGGCCTCCACCACGGCCGTGACGGTGCCGTGGCCGCCCGGGTGGGTCCAGGTGGAGTCGACGGCGGCCTCGGTGATGGCCGCGGTGAGGTCGCCCCGGCGCGGCGGCGGTATCCGGTAGACGGCCGGTCCCAGGCCCGGCCAGTACAGCGCGTCGTAGGCGCCCAGTTCGCGGGGGACGCCGAGGCGGGCGGCGGTGTGGGCGAGGCGCTGGGCGAGGCCGGGCAGGTCGTGGGTCAGCTCGACGAAGCCGCCGCCGACGTCGACGCCGTGCAGCGAGCACTGGAGGAAGGGCCGCAGTTCGTCCTGGAGGGCGAGCAGCGCCCGGGTCTCGGGCAGGGCGGCGCCGGCCGGGCCGTCGGGCAGCCACTCGGGCTGTTCCAGGAAGCCCGGCCGGAAGAAGTGCCGGACGTACCGGCCGAGGGTGTACGGGCCGGTCAGCCAGCCCTCGTTGCGGCGCAGGCCGTCGGGGTCCAGGCAGAGCAGCAGGTTCCAGGTGGCGTCGGCGCCGTCGGTGAGCCGGGGGTCGGCCAGGGCGCGCTCGGCCAGTCTCAGGGCGGTGGCGCCACCGACGGGTTCGTTGGCGTGCGGTCCGGCGACGACGAGGACCTGCCGGTCGCCGTGGCCGACACTGAGCAGCAGCAGCGGGTCGCCCGCGCGGGAGGTGCCGACCCTGCGCAGCCGGGCCCGGCCGGGGTGGCGGGCGGCGAGCGCGGCGGCCGCGGCGCCCAGTTCGTCGACGGTCGGGTAGCGGAGCAGGCGCGGCAGGGCACACACCTCCACGATGAGGTGCCGGCGGTCCACGTGGTGTGCGGGGGGTACGCACAGTCAGACACGAGTCCGGGGGCACGTCAACACCGCGACCGGCAAAGGGTTTTCGGCCATTCCGTAGCGGATGACACGCCGTAAAGCCCAGACCAACGATCCGGGTGGGGTTCAGCGCGCCGCGAGCCGGAAGGCCATCTGGCCGAAACCTATCTGGTCACCCTCGCGGACCACGGCGGCGCCGACGACCCGCCGCCCGTTCACGGTGGTGCCGTTGGTGGAGCCCAGGTCGCGCAGGACCCACAGGCCGCCCTGGCGGCACAGTTCGGCGTGCACGCGGGAGACCGTCTCGTGGGTCAGCCGCAGCCCGCTGGCCGGGTCCCGGCCGATCCGCAGCGGATGGCCGGTGCCGGGGTGCGGCAGCAGCAGCTTGGGCAGCTTCTCGGCCTGCCAGGCCCGGCGCAGCTTCACGGTGAAGCCGGAGACGGCCTCGACCGTGCCGAACACCAGCCGGGAGACCCGGCCCTCGGTGCGCAGGTCGGCGGTGAGCACGGCCAGTTCCTCCGGGCTGCGGGCGGTCAGCGCCAGCTCCATCCGGCGGATGAACGTGTCGTGCGACAACCTGCCCAGGGCGACCCCGTCCCGGAGAACCTTCAGCGCTTTGTCGCGCTCCGCGTCGGACAACCGCTCCGCGGGGTACGTGTTGAACTCGAAGGACGACGTCACGCAGGTGATTGTCGGTCAGCGCGGGCGGGGTGTCCAGGCAACGCCGGACGGCCGCCACCCGCGTGCGGCCGGCGACACCTGTGCCGAAAGGCACGTTCACCGGCGGAATGATCGCTTCCGCGGGACCATGGACGGGGTACGTCACGGTGAGCAGACGAAGGGGAACCGTCCGTGCAGTTCGAGGTGTGGGCACCTGAGGCCGGCAGTGTCAATCTCCAGTGCGACGGCGTCACCGGCGCGTTGGAGCGCGATCCGGAGCGGCCGGGGTGGTGGCGGGGCGAGGCCGAGGCGCGGGACGGCTCGCGGTACGGCTTCTCGGTGGACGACGGCCCGGTCCTGCCCGACCCGCGCTCCCGCCGGCAGCCGGACGGCCCGGACGGGCTCAGCGCGGTCGTCGACCACGGGCGGTACGCGTGGCGGGCCGAGTGGACCGGGCTGCCGCTGCCGGGCGCGGTCCTGTACGAGCTGCACGTGGGCACGTACACGCCCGAGGGCACGCTCGACGCCGCCGCCGAACGGCTGGACCACCTGGTCGAGCTGGGCGTCACCCACGTGGAACTGATGCCGCTCTGCCCGTTCCCGGGCCGGCACGGCTGGGGCTACGAGGGCGTCTCGCTCTGGGCGGTGCACGAGCCGTACGGCGGGCCCGAGGCACTGAAGCGGTTCGTCGACCGGGCGCACGAGCGGGGCCTCGGGGTGGTCCTGGACGTCGTCCACAACCACCTGGGCCCGTCCGGCAACTACCTGCCCGCCTTCGGCCCGTACTTCACCGACACCCACCACACGCCCTGGGGCATGGCCGTCAACCTGGACGCGCCCGGCTCGGACGAGGTCCGCGACTACTTCACCGGGAGCGCGCTGGCCTGGCTGCGCGACTACCGGATCGACGGGCTGCGCCTGGACGCGGTGCACGCGCTGGCCGACACCCGCGCGTGCCACTTCCTGGAGGAACTGTCCACGGCCGTGGACACGCTCGCCGCCGAGACCGGCCGCCCGCTGTTCCTGATCGCCGAGTCCGACCTGAACGACCCCCGGGTCATCACCCCCCGCGCGGCGGGCGGCCTCGGGGTGCACGCCCAGTGGAACGACGACTTCCACCACGCCGTGCACACCGCCCTGACCGGCGAGTCGCAGGGCTACTACGCCGACTTCGCCCGCGATCCGCTGGCCGCGCTCGCCAAGACGCTCACCGGCGGCTACTTCCACGACGGCACCTACTCCAGCTTCCGGGGCCGCGGCCACGGCCGTCCCCTGGACCGGTCCCGGGTCGCCGCGCACCGGCTGCTGGGCTACAGCCAGACGCACGACCAGATCGGCAACCGCGCCCAGGGCGACCGGCTCTGCGCCCTGCTCTCCCCCGGCCTCGCGGCCTGCGCGGCGGCGCTGACGCTGACCGCGCCGTTCACCCCGATGCTGTTCATGGGCGAGGAGTGGGCGGCGGGCACGCCCTGGCAGTTCTTCACCGACCACACCGACCCGCAGCTCGCCGACGCGGTACGGCGCGGGCGGCGCCGGGAGTTCGCGGCGCACGGCTGGCGCGAGGAGGACGTCCCCGACCCGCAGGACCCGGCGACCCGCGACCGCTCCTGCCTCGACTGGTCCGAGCCGGAACGCGAGCCCCACGCGCGGGTGCTGGCCTGGTACCGCCGGCTCATCGCCCTGCGGCGCGAGCGGCCCGACCTGACCGACCCGGACCTCACCGGCACGAAGGTGGCGTACGACCGGGAGGCGCGCTGGCTCGCCTTCCGGCGCGGGGACATCCGGGTCGCCGTCAACCTCGGCCCCGAACCGGCGGCGATCCCCCTCGGCAACCGCCCCGCCCGGATACTGGCCGCCTGGGAACCGGTCGAGGCACCGGGGGCGGACGGGGCGCTGCGGGTGCCCGGGGAGTCGGCGGTGGTGCTGGTGCAGGAGTAGGGCGGTCGCGGGGGCGGGGGCGGGGGCGGCGGCAGAGGCTGTGGTGGTCGCCACGGCCCCGGCGCCCCCACGGTCAGGGACGGCGGTGGGCGCCATCGGGGCTGCGGCCGGCGTCGTCTGCCGGGCCGGAGCCCGGTGTCAGGGACCGCGGTGGGCGCCATCGGTTCTGCGGCCGGCGTCGTCCCTCGGCCCGGAGCCCGGTGTCAGGGCTCCGGGTCGGTGGTGTGCTCGCGGAGTTCCGTCACGCGTTCCAGCAGGATCGGCTCCCAGGCGCGGCGCAGGCGGTCGGCGGCGCGCAGGTCGGCGTGGGCCTCGGCGAGGGCCAGGAGCGCGTCGCAGCGGGCCAGCCAGAGGCCGCGCAGGCAGGGGCGGGCGCCGTAGCCGGCCAGGGTGGCGGCGCGGACGGCGGCGGGGGAACCGACGGCGAGCGCGAGGGCGGCGATGTCCTCCGCGGGGTCGCCGATCACCGCGTCGGACCAGCCGAGCACGCCCCGCACCCGGCCGTCGGCGCTGACGAGGAGGTGCTCGCCGGTGAGCCGGTGGTGGACCAGGACCGCGGTGCCGGGCTGGGCCGCCAACTGGGCCGTGGCCGCCGGGGTGAGCTGGGCCAGGCGGGCCGGGTCGAACTCGTCGGCGGCGGCGAGCCGGCGGGCGGCCCGTTCGGCGGCCCGGCGCAGCGCCTCCAGGGACCGGGGCGCGGTACGCGGTACCCCGAGGGCCTGGGCCTGCCCCACGGACACCTCGCGCAGCCCGGTGAGCAGTCCCGCCAGGTCGGTCTCGCCGACGGCGGACACCTCGTGCCGCTCGGCCGGACCGCCGGGCACCCGCACGTCGAGCGTGCAGGTCAGGCCCGGTGCCCACTCGCCGTGCGCGACGCTCACCGGGACCGCGACGGGGACGTGCGGGCGGACCAGGTCGCGCAGGCGCAGCTCGCGGCGCCGGCGGACGGCGGCCTCGCGGTCGGGAGCGAGGCGCAGCACATGGCGGGCGCCGACCCACCACGTGACCGGCGCGGCGCCCTCGGCGGCGGGCCGGACCTCGATCCCGGCCCCCGCGTCACCGGGGCCGCCGCCCCTGCCCCTGCCGTCGTCACCGCCGCCGCCGCCGCCGAGCAGGGAACGGACCAGTCCACGGACGGTGTCCGCGGTGGGTGTCGGTGCCTGGGTCATGGTCGCGTGGTCGTCTTCCGGGGACGGTCGGGAACAGGAGAAACGGTCAGTCCACGACGACGAGTTCCCGCGCGGTGTCGTTCAGCCGCCTGCCGCCGTCCTCCGTGACCGTCACGATGTCCTCGATGCGTACCCCGAAACGGCCGGGCAGATAGACCCCCGGTTCCACGGAGAAGCACATGCCGGGCACCAGGGGCCGCGTCTCGCCCTCGATCATGTAGGGCGGTTCGTGGGTGGTGACGCCGATGCCGTGCCCGGTGCGGTGGATGAAGTACTCGCCGTACCCCGCCCGCTCGATCACCGCGCGGGCGGCCCGGTCGACGTCCTGGCAGGCGGCGCCCGGCCGGACCGCCCGGAAACCGGCCTCCTGGGCCTCGCGGACCAGGTCGTGCACCCGGCGCTCCTCGTCGGTGGGCTCGCCCACGTGGACGGTGCGGGAGGTGTCGGAGCCGTAGCCGCCGAGGAGGCCGCCGAAGTCCAGGACGACCATGTCGCCGTCCTCGATGACCCGGTCGCCGGCCTCGTGGTGCGGGTTGGCGCCGTTGGGGCCGGAGGCGACGATGGTGAAGTCGACCACCGAGTGGCCGTGCGCGCGCAGCAGCCCGTCGAGGTCGGCGGCCACCTCGGACTCCCGGCGGCCGCGGAAGGGCAGCGCGCGGACGTCCTCGAAGGCGGCGTCCGCCGCCGCGCCGGCCGCGGCGAGCAGTTCCAGCTCGGCCGGGTCCTTGACGGCGCGGAGCATCGGCAGCGCGTCGGTGAGGGAGGCGTAGGAGCTGCCGGGCAGGGTGCGCTGGAGGCCCAGCAGGTGCATCGCCCAGGCGTTGTCGCTGATGCCGAACCGTCCCGCGCCGTCGAGCAGGGCGGCGGTGGCGGCGTAGGGGTCCTTGCCGTCGGTCCAGTCGCGCAGGGTCAGCGCGGGCGCGCCCGGGGCCCGCGCGGCGTCGGGGGCCTCCAGGGCGGGGACGACGAGGGCGGGGTCCTGTCCGGGGGCGAGCACCAGGAGGGTGAGCCGCTCGGTGACGGCGGTGGGCGCGTAGCCGGTGAGCCAGACCAGGTCGGGGCCCGGTGCCACCAGCAGTCCCGCCAGCCCGGCGTCGGCCGCCGCCCGCGCGGCGCGCTCCATGCGCGTCCGGTAGTCGTCGGCGGTGAAGGGAGCGGGCGTGCCACCGGTCATCCGGGCCTCCTGAACCACTGCGGTAGGACATTGCGACAGGACCACTGCGAGGGGACCGTGGCGAGGGAACCACCGCGATGGCCGTACGCAGCATCCTGCCCGCAGCGGGGAGGCGGCGCGAGCCGGTTGACGAGGCCGGGCCCGGCCGCTCGGGCGGACGGTCAGGTGACGACTCCCGGGACGGCCGTCAACTGCTGGTAGCCGCCGCTCGCGTGGCGCACCGTGAGCTTCACCTCGGTGCCCGCGCGGGCGCCGGCGACGGCGCGGGCGAGGTCGGCGGCCGAGTCGACGCGGGCCCGGCCGACGGCGAGCAGCACATCGCCGCGGACCAGGCCCGCCGAGTACCCCGGGCCCGGCACGTGGACGCCGACCACGCGGGCGCCGGGCCCCTCGTCGTCCACCGCCTCAACGCCGAGCGTCGCGGTGACGCGGGCGGACGGCGCGGGGGACGGCGGGGCGGCCGGGGCGCTCCGGGACGCGGTGGCGCCGGGTCTCGCGAGGGGCTCCCGGAGTCCGGCGAGCTTGGTCGCGCCGATCACCGTGGCGCCCAGCGTGCCGAGCCCGGCCCCCGCCAGGACCAGCACGGTCCCGGCGAGCAGCCCGGTCAGGACCGTGGTGAACCGGCGCCGGCGCCGGCGCGCGGGCCCCGGACGCCGGGCGGCCGGCCGCCCGGCGCCGCCACCGGAGTGCTGGCCGGGGATCGGCTTGGGACGCAACGCTGTCTGTTCCATGGTTCGCCTCCGCCGGGAGCCCTACCCGGGCCACCGGCGGCCGACGAGCCACGAACGAGTGAGACTGACCCGCCGTCGGCCGGTGTGGCCCGCCTCGTGTCCGATGCCGTGGGTGAGCCGCCGGGCGGGGCGGGGGTCTGGACCGGGTTCAGTGGAGGACGGGCACCGACGGGGCGTGGTCGGGGAGGAAGAGGTGGGCGCGCCCGGCGAGGTAGTCGGCCTGGTAGCGGCGGACCGAGCGGTGCCAGTTGAGGATGCCCGCCATCCAGTTCCGCAGGTCCCGCACATAGCCGCGCATGATCTCCCGCGCTTCGCCGGACAGCTCGAAGTCCTCGTACAGCACGGGCAGTTCGTGCGCCACCACGTGTTCGAACTGGCGCATGCGCTGGGTCATCAGGTCGTGCACGACGTTCAGCGCGGTCGGGTAGTCGATGCCGAAGAAGGTCTGCACGACCAGGATCGCGTTGTGCATCTCCCCCTCGTACTCGATCTCCTTCTGGTACGAGAAGACGTCGTTGAGCAGGCAGGCCCAGTCCATCGCCGCGCTCTCCAGGGAGCGGACCGGGCCGCTGCGGTAGACCTCGGGCGGGACGGCCGGGCCGTGGCCCGCGCGACACAGGCCCAGGGTGAGGTCGGAGCCGAAGGTGTCGCGGCGCATCTCCAGGTAGTCGACCGGGTCGGGGACGCGGTTCTGGATCTGGTTGGACAGCTCCCACACCCACGCCTCGGTCATCTTGTCGATGGCCGTCCTGAGCGGGCGGCGCTGCTCGGGGGTCATGCCCGCCGTGGTGCGCGCCCACAGGTCGATCAGGGAGCGCTCCATGGCGTTGACCGGCGGGGGGACCGGTTCGCCGCCCAGTGGCATGCAGGCCGACAGGCGGACCGTGGTCAGCCGCGCGGCGGCCAGGTCGCGGCGGTGGCCGTAGACCAGCGGGTAGTAGTCGTCGCCGTAGGTGCCGAAGGCCAGCCAGCCGGAGGCGAGGTCGAGCTGCTCCTGGGTGGCGTCCGGGTCGAGGCCCGCGGCGCACAGGGGGAGGTCGCAGCTCGCGAGCTTGTCCTCGTCCCACACGCCCTCGCTGAGGATGCCCATCCGCGCGCACCACTCGAACAGGTGTCGGCGCGAGCCCTCCAGGGCGGGGCTCAGCTCCAGGGGGAACGGCATGTGGATGTCGGGGATGCGGGACGGGCCGACACGCTGGAACGGCACGAACGCGTAGGACCGCAGCCGCTCGGCGCCGGCCGCGGCGAGCAGCGCGCCGACGTCGGCGGCGGAGGTGCCGGGGCCGCTGAGAGTCCTCCAGGGGAAGGCGGAGGACCGGGCGTTGTCGTTCATGTAGCGGCTGGAGCGCATGTGCCACTCGTGGCCGCCGGACTGCCAGTCCTGCAACCCCTTGGTGTACGCCGCGACGGCGGCGACCTCGGCCGGGGTGAGGCCGTTCTCCAGGGCGACGGCCGGGACCTCGGTGAACGCGGTGTGCTCGAACTGGTGGAGCCGGGAGGTGAGGACGTCGTTGACGGTGTCGGCGGCCTCCTGGGTGGTGCAGCCGAAGAAGGTCTCCAGGACCAGCACGCCGTTGCTCAGCTCGCCCTCCTCCTCCACCTCGCGCTGGTAGGAGAACAGGTCGTTGCGCAGGTGGACGGCGTCGGAGAAGGTCTCCATCAGCACCCGCATCGGGCGGGTGTGCGCGATCGCCGCGGGGACCTCGGCCGTGGCGAACTCCACCAGCCCCGAGGACCAGGGGGCGCCGCCGACCTTGCGGCGCATCTGATGTACTCGACCGGGTTGGCGACCCGACCCTCGTTGATGTTGGACAGCTCCCACAGCGACTCGTTGAGCAGGTGCTCGGTGGCGACGGCGAAGCGGCGGCGCCAGGCGGCGGACATCGACGGCACCGTGCGCGCCCAGAGGTCGGCCAGGCCGGCCTCCACCGGGTTCTCCGGCTCCGGGACGCCCGTCGTGAGGTCGAGCGGCATGAACAGCGGCAGCCGGTCCAGGTGGGCCTTGCCGGCGGCGCGGTCTTGGGTGCGCTTGAACTTCTCCAGGAAGTGGTCGTCGAAGAAGAACACCCACACGTACCAGTCGGTGATCAGGGACAGGGCCTGGCCGTCGCAGTCGGGGTGGGTGTAGGCGCAGAGCAGCCCGTAGTCGTGCGCGTCCAGGTCGGACCGCTCCCAGACCCCGGAGCCCTCCAGCATGCCCATGTCGCGCGCCTACGTCGTCGAGTGGGCGCGCGCCTCGTCGACATGCGGGTTCAGCCGCGCGGGGTGCGACAGATAGAAGTGCGGGAGTTCGAAGGGCTGTTGCGTCATGGCCCGGCCCTATCCAGGGCCCCGGGGACGCATCCCCGGGGAGGCTTATGGTCACACCATCGCGTGAATCCGGGCCGATTCGGGAACTGCGGCGCGCTCAGTCCCGTACCTGGATCAGGGCGTGGCTGCCGCCGGTCCGCCAGCGGTCGCCCTCGGTCGCGTCCAGGGCGGACTCCGTGGCGGGGTCCAGGCCGGTGATCACGTCGGACTTCAGGGTGCGCAGCGCGGCGACCGGGCCGGGGAAGTACGCCGTGACGTCCGCGAAGGGCGTGGTCGGGGGCCAGCGCCGGTCGCCGACCAGCCGCCGGTAGTTGAGGTCGCCCTTGAGGACGGTGAGGGTGGCCGCGGCGAAGTCCGCGCGGAGGTCCTCGGGCATCCGCGCGTACGGCAGCGGGGCGCAGGAGAAGGGGTGGGCGCGCAGCGCGAGGCGGCCGTCGGCCAGCGCCTCCCGCAGCGCGCGCCCGTACGCGGCGGCGGTGCCCTCGGCGCCGGTCAGCCGGCGCAGCGCGTCGAGCACGTCGGCGGGGGTGGCGTCGGAGACGTAGTACGGGTGCGGTTTGACGTGCAGGACGGCGCGGCGGACGCGGCCGTGGGTGAGGAGGTGGGCGATGAGGAGCAGGTCGGGGACGAGTTCGCGGCCGGCGTTGTCGGCGACCAGGCAGAGCGTGGCGTCGCCGGAGGGCGGCAGCAGGGACCAGAGGCGTTCGCTGTCGTCGGCGACCAGGGGCGGCACCTCGGCGCGCTCGGCGGTGCCGGGCGCGGAGAGGCGGAAGCCGAGGTCGGCGCGGTTGCCCCAGAGCGAGCCGTGCAGCAGCGCGGTCGGCAGGCCGTCGGGCGGGAGGCCGTCCAGGGCGGCGAGTTCCGCGTCGGTCTCCGGGGCGTCGAGGTCGGCGAGCTTGGCCGGGCGGAAGGGGTCGATGCCCTGCCAGGGGCCGGGGGCGAAGTAGCCGACGGCGTCGAGCAGCCGCCGGTAGAAGTAGCTCTCCGACCACAGCCAGGGCACCTCGAACCAGGACCGGCCGGCGTGGACGTCCAGGTCCCAGGCGGCCCAGCGGGCGCGGTCGTGGGCGTCGGCGGGCAGCGGTCCGACGGTGCCCTCGATGCAGTTCTCCAGCAGCGCGTCGAGGGTGCGGCGCCGGGCGGGGTCGTACGGGAGGTCCTCCGCCACCTGCCGGACGATCGCCGGGTGCCGTTCGGCCAGGACGGCGTGGGGGAAGGAGCCGGGCTCGTCGCCCAGGAGGACGGGCGGGGCGGGGGGTCCGGGTGCGTCGGGAGTGCCGCCCGCATGAGGAGTGTCGCGTACGTCGGGAGCGTCGCGCACGCCGGAAGCGTCGCGTGCGCCGGAAGCGTCGCGTGCGTCGGACGTGTCGCGCGTGTCGGAAGTGTCGCGTGCGTCGGGAGCGTCGGGCATGCGGCCGACGCTACCGCGCGGGCCCGCCGGGGCCGCCGGACCCGGGTCCGGCGGCCCCGCGCCCTCAGATCCGCCCGCTCTCCCGTTCCAGATGGGCGGTGAGCCCGAGGTAGCGGGGGCGGCGGGTCACCGGGACCAGGCCGCGGATCAGGATGCGCCACATCTCGGCGACCCGGCGCGGCTGGCGGGCGACGGGCTCGACGGAACGGCCGACCACGCGGGTGCCGACGAAGGAGCAGACCAGGGTGTGGGCCACGGAGTCCACGTCGACGTCCGGGTGGACGTCGGCCTCCTCGACCGCGCCCAGCAGCTTGACCGAGGCCAGCTCCAGCCACTCGCTGAACGGGTGCCGCAGCGGCGGCCGTACCGGCACTCCCCCGGTGGCCAGCCGCAGACCGGCCCGCAGCACGGGCCCCTCGACGGAGAGCCGGGCGATGCCGAAGGTCAGGCGCATCAGCGCCTCCAGCGAGGAGTAGCCCCGGCCGTCCATCTCCCGGGCCAGCCGCAGCGAGGTCCTGGACTGGATCTCCATGATGGCCTGGGCCAGGTCCTCCTTGGCGGCGAAGTGGAAGTACAGGGCGCCCTTGGTCACATGGGCGTGTTCCACGATGTCGCTGAGGCTCGTCGACTCATAGCCGTGGCGGTCGAACAGGTCGGCGGCGGCCGTGATGATCGTCGCGCGGGTCTGCTCGGCGCGTAACTGCCTCGCCATCGACTGAACTCTCCTGGGCTGGAACCGACGGGCCATGCCGTTTGTTTTGACCCGGTGTAGACCATAACTTACGCTCCGATCAGCCTATTTGAAGAGACGCAGGAAAACGCGGCACAAGCCGCCGAGTAAAACCGGTTGGCCGGTCCGTTTCTTGCCCGTCCGCCCGCGGAAGACGGCCGGCCGGCACCCCGGCGGTACCTCCCGGGTGGCCGTTCATCACGATGCGGTGGCGACGGCTCACACCCGGTCGCCGGTCACTTGACTCCCAGTGGTCACACGCGATTTGCTCCGGGCGAGCGAGATTCACCCGGTCGGCGCAGCACCCCTCGCGCAACTGAGGCCCGGCTCGCCCCCGTTCATCCTGCTCGGCCGCACAGCGAGGTGCCGCGAACCACCATGAACACTCCTCCCCCGCCGCCCGCCCGGCCCCGCCGCCTGCGCGCCGCTGTGCTGACGGCGGCGGTCTGCCTCCTGCTGGCCAACTGCTCCGCCTCCGGCAGCGGCCAGGACGACCGGACCGCGGACGCCCCCCGGTCCGGCGCGGGACGGATGCGGATCGCCCTGGTCACCCACGGCGGCGAGGGGGACGCCTTCTGGGAGCGGGTGCGCAAGGGCGCCGAGGCGGCGGCCGCCAAGGACGGCGTCGACCTGACGTACGCCGGTGACGCCGACACCGCCGGCCAGGCCGAACTGGTGCGGGACGCGGTCCGCGACCAGGCCGACGGCATCGCGGTGACCCTGGCCAAGCCGCAGGCGATGAAGGCCGCGGTCGCCGAGGCACGGGCGGCCGGCATCCCGGTGGTCGGCCTCAACTCCGGCATCGACGACTGGCGTTCGGCGGGGCTGCTGGAGTACTTCGGGCAGGACGAGAGCGTCGCGGGCCGCGCCGTCGGCGACAGGCTGGACGATCTGAAGGCCCGGCACGCGCTGTGCGTCATCCACGAGCGCGGCAACGTCGCCCTGGAGGCCCGCTGCGCCGGGGTGAAGAAGACCTTCGGCGGCGAGACCGAGATGCTCTACGTCGACGGCACCGACATGGCGGCGGTCGGCGCGGCCGTCACCGCGCGGTTGCGCCAGGACGCCCGTATCGACGAAGTCGTGATGAACGGCGCGCAGTTCGCGCTGACGGCGGTGGATGCTGTCCGGGAAGCGGGCAGCGGGGCCCGGGTCGCCACCTTCGACGTCAGCGAGGACCTGGTGGCCGCCGTCAAGCGCGGGGAGGTGCAGTTCGCCGTCGACCAGCAGCCGTATCTCCAGGGTTACCTCGCGGTGGACGCGCTCTGGCTGTACCGGACCAACGGCAACGTCAGCGGCGGCGGGGTGGCGCCCGTGCTGACCGGCCCGGCGTTCGTCACCCGCGCCAACGCGGACGCGGTCGGCCGCCACGCGGCGGGCGGCACCCGGTGACGCTCCCCTGCCCACCGACCGACCGGGAGCACGATGTCTGAACGGACGGACGCCCGGCGGCGCCTCGGCTCGATACGGCTCTCCCTGATCCTGCTGGCGGTGGTGCCCTGCGTCACCCTGGCCGCGATGTGGGGCGTGACGACCACCCAGATGTTCTCCGAGGGCCTGCGGCTGCGGGCGCAGACCGAGCTGAGCCGGTCCACCGGCGCCATGGGCACCGAGGCCACCCTCGCCCTCCAGCGCGAGCGCAGGGTGTCGGCCGAGTGGCTCGCCGCGCCCGGCGGTTCCCGCGAGGCCCTGGACGCCCGGCGCGTGCGGACCGACCGGGCCGTCGCCGAGCTGTCCGGCCGGTCCGACGCCATCCACGAGGCGCCCGACCGGGTCTCGGAGAAGCTGTACTCGGTGCTGGGCTCGCTGGGCAGCCTGGAGTACTACCGCGATCAGGTCGACGACCCCACCGACATCACCGCCGAGCAGGCGCTGGACCAGTACACGTCGATCATCGACGAGCAGATCCACGCCTTCCAGGAGCTGTCGCAGGTCGACGACGGCGACCTCACCTCGCAGGCCGGCCCGCTGGTCGCCCTGGAACACGCGGCGGAACTGGTCTCCCAGGAGGACGCCGAGCTGACCCTCGCCTGGCCCGGCGGACGGCTCGGCGCGAAGGAGTGGGCGGACTTCGCGCAACTGGTGCACACCCGGCGCTGGCTGGTCCGGGACCAGATCATGCCCTCGCTGCGCGGCGGCGCCCGGACCGAGGCCGAGCGCATCCTGCGCAGCGCCGAGTGGGCGGCCCTGGAGGCGGTCGAGGACCAGGTGCTCGCGGCCCGCGCGACGGGCGGCGACGGCACGGTCCGGTTGCCGGACGCCCGGCAGCGGTGGGCCGCCGCGATGGACCGGGTCTCCGCGCGGTACGCGGCGCTGATCCAGCGGCAGACCGCGCACCTGCTGGACCGCAGCGCCGACGAGGCGCACGGGCTGCTGCTCACCGCCGCCTCGCTCAGCGCGGGCGGGCTGCTCGCCCTGCTGCTCTGCGTGGTGCTGTCCTGGCGGATCACCCGCTCGCTCTCCCGCCGGCTGCGCGGCCTGCGCCGGGCCACCCTGAGCCTGGCCCGGGAACGGCTGCCCGACGTGGTCGCCCAACTGGAGCGCGGCGAGACCGTCGACGTGGACTCGGCGGCCCCGCCGCTGGACTACGGACGGGACGAACTCGGCGAGGTCGCACAGGCGTTCAACATCGCGCAGCGCACGGCCGTCAACACCGCCGTCGAACTCGCCGACACCCGGCGCGGCTTCCAGAAGGTCATCCTCGGCATCGCCCGGGAGAGCCAGAACCTCGTCAACCGGCAGCTCGGCAGGCTCGACGCGCTGGAACGCGAGCACAGCGACCCGGAGGTCCTCAAGGGCCTGTACGAACTGGACTCCACGGCCAGTCAGTTGCGGCGGTACGAGGAGAACCTCGTCATCATCGCCGGTGAGCAGCCCAAGCGCAGTTGGCGGGAGCCGGTCGCGCTGGTCGACATCCTGCGCGGCGCGGTCGGCGAGGTCGCCGAGTACCGGCGGGTGGAGGTGCGCACCGACGAGGAGGTGTACCTCGCGCCGCCCGCGGTGGCCGACGTGATCCATCTGCTGGCCGAGCTGATCGAGAACGCCACCGCTTACTCCCCGGCGCCCAGTCCGGTGGAGGTGCGCGCCGCGATGGCCGGCACGGGGCTCGTCGTCGAGGTCGAGGACCGGGGGCTCGGCCTGTCGGAGGAGGAGTACGCCTCGCTCAACGCCCAGTTGGCGGTGGCACCGCAGTTCGACGTGGTGGCGCTCGCCGACGACCTGCGGCTCGGCATGTTCGTCGTCGCCCGTCTCGCGCACCGGCACGGCATCGGCGTGACGCTGCGGCCGTCGCCGTACGGTGGCACCACGGCGATCGTGCTGGTGCCGCACGAGGTGGTGGTACGGGACGCGCCGGAACCCAAGTCCGGGAACGGGAACGGGAACGGGAACGGGCGTGCCCTACCCGCACGGCAGCCCGCCTCACCCCCCTCCGCCTCCGCACCCGCACCCGCACCCGATTCAGCACCCGCCCCCGCCCCCACACCCGTCGCCCCCACACCCGTCGCCCCCGCTCCCGTCGACCCCGCTCCCCCCTCCCGTCCCGGCGGTCCCGCCCCGCTCCCCCGGCGGGTGCCGCAGACCAGTCTCGCCGCCGAGTTGCGGGAGGAGCCCGCCGCCGAACCGGCCGACGACGACGGCGACTTCAGCGCCGAGCGCGCCGCCGCCTCCCTGGGGGGATTCCAGCGCGGGACGCTCAAGGCGCGCGGCCGGGAGGCCGACGAGGAGACCGACGGGACCGACGACCGCTCCGCCCGCAGACCGCTCACGAAGGACACGCCATGACACGCCCCACGCCCGCCACCGACACCCGACTGGACCAGTTGCTCACCGGACTCGTGGACCGGGTCGCGGACGTGGGCCAGGCCGTGGTGCTCTCCGAGGACGGGCTGGTCGTCAGCAAGTCCACCGGGTTCCCGCGCGACGACGCGGAGCGCCTCGCGGCGACCGCCTCGGGGCTGATGAGCCTCAGCAAGGGCGTCAGCATGGACTTCCGGGGCGGGCCGGTCCGGCAGGCGCTGATCGAGATGGCCAACGGCTATCTGATCCTGACCTCCGCCGGCCCCGGCGCCCACCTGGTCGTGCTGACCGGTCCGAACGCCGACGTCGGTGTGGTGGCGTATCAGATGAACATGCTGGTGAAGAAGATCGGCGAGCATCTGAGCGCGGCGCCGCGGGCCGCCGCCGGCCCCGGCGAGTGAGGTGAGCGGAGGCGACGCGGGGGGCAGGCTGGTCCGGCCGTTCACCCTGACCGGCGGCCGGACCCGGCCCAGTCGCGCCGACTTCGCCCTGATCACGACGGTGACCGCGGTGGACCCGCCGCCCGCGCGGGCCCCGCGTCCGCAGCCCGAGCACCTGCGCATTCTGAAGCTGTGCGCCGAGCCGATGGCCGTGGCGGAACTGGCCGCCCGGCTGGACCTGCCGGTGAGCGTGGTCGTCATCCTGCTGTGCGATCTGCTGGAGGCGGGCTGGATCACCGCGCGTCCGCCGCACCCCGTCACGCGCTCCGCCCCGGACCTGGACCTGCTGCAGAAAGTGAGGGACGGCCTTGGCCGGCTCTGAGCACGCCGCCCCGGCGGCGCCCGACGCGGTGAAGATCCTCATCGCCGGCGGCTTCGGCGTCGGCAAGACCACCATGGTCGGGTCGGTCAGCGAGATCGCCCCGCTGCGCACCGAGGAGCCGCTCACCGTGGCGGGGCTGGGCCTGGACGACCTCGCCGGGATCGAGGAGAAGCGGTCGACCACGGTGGCGCTGGACTTCGGCCGGATCACCATCGGCCGGGACCTGGTGCTGTATCTGTTCGGCACGCCGGGTCAGCAGCGGTTCTGGTTCATGTGGAACGACCTGGCGGTCGGGGCGCTCGGCGCGGTGGTGCTGCTGGACGTGCGGCGCCCGCGCAGCAGCTTCGCCGCCATCGACTTCTTCGAGCGGCGGGGCATCCCGTTCGTCGTCGGCGTCAACGGCTTCCACGGCCGGCATCCGTATCCGCCCGAGGAGATCCGTCAGGCGCTGGCGCTGCCGGAGCAGGTGGAGGTGGTGCTGTGCGACGCCCGGGAGCGGGCCTCCTCCCGGGACGTGCTGCTCGCCCTCGTCGACCGGCTGATCGCGTCCGCGAGCGTCCGGGCCGACGAGGGCGGGCGGATCAGATGAGGCCGGCCGACTGGAGCCACGCCTTGGCGACGTCCAGCGGGTCCTTCTTGTCCGTCTGGATCTGGGTGTCCAGGTCGCGCAGGGTCTCGGTGTCCAGCTTGGCGGAGACCGCGTTCAGCGCGTCGACGGCCTCCTTGGGGAGGTCGTCCTTGCGGACCAGCGGGGTGACGTTGGCGAAGCCGAAGAGGTTCTCCGGGTCCTTCAGGACGACGAACTTCTCCTTGACGATGGCCGGGTCGGTGGTGAAGATGTCCGCCGCCTGCACGGTGTTCTTGGTCAGCGCCGCCTGGGTCAGCGGGCCGCCCGCGTCCAGCGCCTTGAAGGACTTGAACTTCAGCCCGTAGACCGACTCCAGCCCCTTGAGGCCCTGCTGCCGGGTCTGGAACTCGGGGGAGCCGCCGATCACCAGGTCGGGGGCGATGTCCTTGAGGTCGGCGAGCGTGGAGGAGTCGGTCAGGTCGTACTTCTCGGCCGTCGCCGCGTTGACGCTCACCGAGTCCTTGTTCTCGGCGGGCGAGGACTCCAGCAGGGTCAGCGACGTGTCGAGCTCGGACTTGACGGCCTCGTTGACCGCGTCGGCGGACTTCTGCTCGGCCTTGGAGTCGAGGTAGGCCAGCAGCGAGCCGTTGTACTCCGGCAGGACCGTGACGGAGCCGTTCTTCATCAGGCCGTACGTGGTCTCGCGGCTGCCGATGTTGTGCTTGTAGGTGACCTTGACGCCCTTGGCCCGCAGCGCCTCGCCGTAGAGGTCGGCGAGGAGCGTGGACTCGGCGAAGTTGTTGGAGCCGACGACGACGGTGCCGGCCTCGGCCTTCTTGCCGGCCAGCGGGTCGTCGGAGGTGTCGTCGGAGGAGGAACAGCCCGCGAGCAGCGCCGCGGCGGCGGCGAGTGCGACGGCCGCCGCACCGGTGTGCCTCGTCCTGGACCTGCTGCTCTGCGCGGTGAAAGTCATTCGACGATCCAATCCAGCCGGTCTTGTTCGCGTCAAGAACGGCCTGATTACGGTTTGCCTGCCGCTGCGGCGGGGCGTCAGCGCCGCCGCACTCCGGGGGAGACCGCGAACCGGCCCGCCGCCCAGAACAGGGCGAGGGTGGTCAGGGCGAGGACGGCCACCAGGGTGGCGCCGCCGACGACCTTCTCGTAGTTGCGCTGGTAGAGCCCGTCGATGATGTAGCGGCCGAGGCCGCCGAGGCTGACGTAGGCGGCGATGGTGGCGGTGGAGACGATCTGGATGGCCGCCGAGCGCAGTCCGCTGAGGATCAGCGGCAGGGCGACCGGCAGTTCGACCTGGAACAGCACCCGGGACTCGTGCATGCCCATGCCGCGGGCGGCGTCCACCGGGGCGGGGTCGACGGAGCGGATCGCCTCGTAGGTGGTGACCAGGATCGGCGGGACGGCGAGGACCACCAGCGGGATCATCACGGGCAGCAGGCCGAAGCCCATCATGATGACGATCAGCACCAGCAGGCCGAAGCTGGGCAGCGCGCGGGCGGCGGTGGCGATGAACGCCAGCGCGTTGCCGCCGCGCCCGGTGTGCCCGGTGAACAGGCCGACGGGCAGGCCGATGGCGGCGGCCAGGGCGAGCGCGAGCAGCGAGTACTGGACGTGTTCCAGCAGGCGTTGCGGGATGCCGTCGTAGCCGTGCCAGTGGGCGCTGTCGCTGAAGAAGGCGTTGACGAAGTTCAGGACGTTCACCTGGCCACCGCCGGGCGCCGGGTGGCGGTGCCGCGGGGCATCCACGGGGTGAGCAGGACGCGCAGGCCGACCAGGGCGGCGTCGCAGGCGATGGCGAGAACGGCCGTGGTGATGACGGAGTTGACGGCCAGTTCGGGCCGGTCGTACTTCTGGGCGGCGGCGAGCAGGTTGCCCAGCGCCCCCTGGTTGCCGATCAGGGCGCCGACGCTGACCAGGGAGATGCTGGAGACGGTGGCGACCCGCAGCCCGGCCACGATGGCGGGCACGGCGATCGGCAACTGGACCTGGACATAGCGGCGTACCGGCCCGAAGCCCATGGCGGTGGCGGCGGCCAGGGTCTCCTGGGGCACCGAGCGGACGCCGTCGACGAGGGCCGGGACCAGCACGACCAGGCTGTAGACGGCCAGCGGGATCATCACGGTCAGCTCGGTCTGGCCGGTGTAGTCGATGAGCACGACGAAGAACGCCAGCGAGGGGACGGCGTAGAGCACGGTCGTCACGCCGAGCACCGGGGGGTACAGCCAGCGGAAGCGGACGCAGAGCTGGGCCAGCGGCAGGGCGAGGACCAGGCCGGCCAGCACGGGCAGCAGGGCCTCGCGCAGATGCAGGCCGATCAGCCCGGCCCAGGTGTTCTGCAGGTCGCTGGGGATGTCGAAGTAGCCGCTCACGGGGCGACCCCGGCGTGGTCCGCGGGGCCGGCCGCGTGGGCGGCGCGGATCGCCTCGCCGATCACCGTCTGCGAGACGACGCCGGTGACCCGGCCGTCGGCGTCCACGGCGACCGCCCAGCCGGTCGGCGAGAGCACCGCGCAGTCCAGGGCGGCGCGCAGCGAGTCGGTGCCGGGCACGAAGGGCCGCCCGTACGGCAGCAGCCGGTCCGGCGCGGTGTCCCCGGCGGCCAGGGCGGCCGGGGTGCCCCAGCCGAGGGGGCGGCCGTCGGCGTCGGTGACCAGCAGGTAGGGGGCGTCGGCGGCGGCGAACCGCTCGGGGCCGGCGTCGGCCCGGACCACCGGGGCGGTGGTCAGCTCCAGCGCGGCGGAGGGGAAGAAGGACAGGCGCCGCACGCCCCGGTCGGCGCCGAGGAAGTCCTCGACGAAGGCGTCGGCGGGGGCGGAGAGCAGTTCGGCGGGGGGCGCGAACTGGGCGAGCCGGCCGCCGGTGCGCATCACCGCGACCATGGTGCCGAGTTTGATGGCCTCGTCGATGTCGTGGGTGACGAAGACGATGGTCTTGCCCAGTTCGTCCTGGATGCGCAGGAGTTCGTCCTGGAGTCCCTTGCGGACCACGGGGTCGACGGCGGAGAACGGCTCGTCCATGAGCAGCACCGGCGGGTCCGCGGCGAGCGCGCGGGCCACCCCGACGCGCTGCTGCTGCCCGCCGGAGAGCTGGTAGGGGTACCGCTCGGCGAGGGAGGGGTCGAGGCCGACCCGTGCCATCAGCTCCGCCGCCCGGCCCCGCGCCTTCCGCTTGCCCCAGCCGAGCATCCGGGGCACGGTCGCGATGTTGTCGACGATGGTCCGGTGCTGGAAGAGGCCCGCGTTCTGGATGACGTATCCCATGGAGCGGCGCAGGGTGGTGACGGGCTGTCGCTGGATGTCGGCGCCGTCGAGGAGGATGGTGCCCTCGGTGGGCTCGACCATCCTATTGATCATCCGCAGGGTCGTGGTCTTGCCGCAGCCCGAGGGTCCGACCAGGACCGTGATCGAGCCGTCGGGTATGTCCAGCGACAGTTGGTCGACCGCCACCGTCCCGTCCGGATACCGCTTGGTGACTGATTCCATCCGTATCAAAACGCCGAAAACCCTTCGGGTGGGGCGGACAACTCCGGGACATCTGGCCCAAGGTCGTACGGGCAGTTGCCGCCCGAGTCTAGACGTGCTGCCTCCGGCACCCTTCCCGCGGTCGCCGCCGCCATGCCCCGGGCCCGTGCCCGCCCCGCCTGTCGTCTTCTTGTCGGCGAGCTGTCGGGCACCTGTCGATCGCGATCGGCGGTGCCCGGGGGGTCGGCGCCGGGGGGCGGGTGGCGCAATATGAGCGGGTGGACAAAGTACGACTCCTCGTCGTGGACGACGATCCGCCCATCGCCGATCTGGTCGCCACGGTCGCCCGGTACGAGGGCTGGGAGGCGGTCACCGCGAACTCCGGCGGGGACGCGCTGCGCACGGCCGCCTGGTTCCGGCCGGACATCGTGGTGCTCGACCTGATGCTGCCGGACATCGACGGCTTCGGCGTCCTGGACGAGCTGCGCCGCTCGGGGACGATGGTGCCGGTGGTGTTCCTCACCGCCCGCGACCAGGTGGCCGACCGGGTCGCGGGGCTGACCCGGGGCGGCGACGACTACCTGGTCAAGCCGTTCGCGGTGGAGGAGCTGATGGCGCGGCTGCGGACCGTGCTGCGGCGCAGCGCCGGGCCCGGCTTCGCCCGCTCGGTGCTGCGGGTCGGGGACCTGACGATGGACGAGGACACCCGCGAGGTGCGGCGCGGCGGGACGCTGATCGCCCTCACCCCGACCGAGTACGAGGTGCTGCGCTATCTGATGCGCAAGTCGCCGACCGTGCTGACCAAGGCGCAGATACTGGACCACGTCTGGGAGTACGGCTTCGGCGGCCGGTCCAACGTGGTCGAACTGGTCGTCAGCCGGCTGCGCCGCAAGCTCGACGACGCCGGGGACGGCGAGGAGCCGCTGATCCACACCGTGCGCGGCTTCGGGTACGCGCTGCGGCGGGCCGCCCCGTGATACGGCGGCTGTGGCGGGCCTGGCGCGGGCTGCACCTGGGCACCCGGCTCACCCTCGGCCTCGGGGTGCTGTCGCTGGCGGTGTTCGCGGTGGTCGGCACGGCGCTGACCACGTACATGCGCGAATACCTCCAGGCGCGGCTGGTCGACCAGATGAGACTGGTGCAGGTGGTGCAGTCCGAGGACGCGGCGACCCACGGCACGGTCGAACGGCAGCCGTACTACGGCTGGTACACGGCCGTGTACGACGTCTCCGGCGACTTCGCCGATCTGCGCCGGCCCGCCGACGTGCCGGCGGACAGCCGGGCGCTGACCGACCTGGCCCAGGCGATGACCCGCTCCGACGGCGACCTGACCCGGACCGTGCGGATCGACGGCCACGGGCCCTACCTGCTGCGGGCCTGCGAGGTGGAGCCCGGGGTGGTGCTGGTGAGCGCGGCGCCGCTGGGGGACGTCGAGAACACCATGGACCGGCTGATCGCCGTGCAGGTGGTCGCCTTCGGCCTGGCGCTGCTGGCGCTGGTGGTGTGCGGGCGGCGGATGCTGCGGCGGGGGCTGCGCCCGCTGAGCGAGATGGCGCGCACCGCGCACGGCATCTCCTCGCACGACCTGACCGAGTCCGCGGCCCAACTGCCGCTGCGCGCCGACGGCCGGGCCGGCGGGCGCGAGGTGGAGGAGCTGCGCACCGCGTTCAACGCGATGCTGGAGCACATCGACGACTCCCTCGCGGTGCGCGCCGAGGCGGAGCGGCGGCTGCGCCGGTTCGTCGCCGACGCCTCGCACGAACTGCGCACCCCGCTGATGTCCGTACGGGGTTACGCCGACCTCTTCCAGTACGCCGCCGCCAACGAGCCCGGGGAACGGGAGCGGCACCTGGCCAGGCTGCGGGCCGAGGCGGCGCGGATGGGGGTGCTCCTGGACGACCTGCTGCTGCTCGCCCAACTGGACGCCGCCGAGGTCGAGGCGCCGCTGCGGCGCGAGGACACCGACCTGGCGGAGCTGGTGCGGCAGGCGGCCGACGCGTTCCGCGCCTCCCACCCGGGGCGTTCGCTGACGGTGCGGACGGGGCCCGAGGCGCCGAGGCTGCCGCTGGACCCGCAGCGCATCAGGCAGGTGCTGGACAACCTGCTCACCAACGCGGCCGTGCACACCCCGCCGGGCACGTCGGTGTCGGTGGCCGTCACGGCCGGGGCGGACACCGCCGAGGTGCGGGTCGCCGACACGGGGCCGGGCGTGCCGGCCGCCGACCGGGACCGGATCTTCGACCGCTTCTACCGGGTCGACAAGGCCCGCAGCCGCGACCGCGGCGGCAGCGGGCTGGGCCTGGCCGTCGCCCGCTCCCTCGTCGAGGCGCACGGCGGCACGGTGACGCTGGGCGGCGCGCCGGGCGCCACGGTGTTCACGGTGACGCTGCCGCTGCGCGCGGCCCGGTGAGGGCCGGCGGGGCCCCCCGCGGCAGCTCCGCCGCGTGACCGACCGGCCGCTCCCCCTTCCCTGGGCGTCGCCGAACCGCCGCCGGGGACGCTGCCGGTCGCCCGGGGCCGTACTCCGCCCGGACGGCCACCGGCCCCCGCCGTCCGGGCCGTTCAACGCGTTCACACACCTGCCGTCACCGCACCGCATACGGGACTCGGCGCCGGGCACCCCTGCGGACAAGTACGGCGACATCCGAGGAGCCGCACATGCCGGGCAAGACAGCACCAGGTCGGCCGTCCGCACCCGCAGGACCACGTTCGGCGCTCGTGACCGGCGGGAACCGCGGCATCGGGCTGGCGTGTGCGCACGCACTCGCACGGGCCGGCCGACGCGTCGCGGTCACCTACCGGGACGCCGATCCCCGCGCCGGTCTCCTGGCCGTCCGGTGCGACGTCACCGACGACGAGTCCGTGGAACGCGCGGTCGAGGCGGTGACGGCGGCACACGGGGGTCCCGAGATCGTCGTGGTGAACGCGGGGGTGCTGAGCGAATCGGTGGTGAACGCGACGAGCCGCAGCACCTGGGACACGGTCATCGAGACGAACCTCACGGCCGCGTTCCGCGTGGTGCAGGCCGCGGTCAGCGGCATGCTGCGGGCGCACTGGGGACGTGTCGTCCTGGTCTCCTCGATCGTGGGGTTCACCGGGTCGGCGGGACAGACGGCCTACAGCGCGTCCAAGGCCGCCCTGGTCGGTCTCGCCCGCTCCCTGTCCTGGGAGCTGGGTCCGCACGGCATCACGGTCAACGTGGTCGCACCGGGGCTCATCGACACCCGCATGACGGACGACCTCGACCAGGAACGACGCGCACAACTGGTGAGCATGACGCCTCTGGGCCGGCAGGGCGCACCCGAGGAAGTGGCGGAAGCCGTCCGCTTCCTCGCCGGGGAGGAGGCTTCCTACATCACCGGGGCGGTCGTCCCGGTGAGCGGTGGCCTCGGTATGGGCGTATGACGACGCGACAGTGAGAACACGAGCGAAGGAGAAGACGCATGGGCTCCGAGAACGCACCGCACGAGCTTTTCGGCGACAAGGAGAAGACGGCCGAGGTACTCACGTCGATCATGTCCGACCTGCTCGGGCGCACGGTCGACGACGTGCAGCGGGACACCAACCTCCAGACCGAGGTCGGTCTGGACTCGATCCACGGTGTCGAGCTCTACAACCGCGTCGCCCGGAACTACGGGGTGGCCGCGAGCACCGAGGACCTGGAAGCCGTGGAGACCTTCGGGGAACTGGTCGACCTCGTCTCGTCCTCGCCTTCGAACACCTCGCAGGGCCGGGCTCCGGCCAGGAGGGACCGGTGTGAGAACCACGCCTCCGGCGCCGCAGCTCGTGGTCGCGGCCGTCGGTTCCCACGAACGCCTGGAGCGGGCCGTCACCTCGGCGGTCCGCTGGGCGACGGGAACGGCCACGCCGGCCGCGGAGCGACCGCGGCTCGACGAACCGACCGCGAGGCGCGCCCGGCGCGCGGCCGCCGTGCTGCGTCCCCTCCTCGCCCGCTCCGCGGTCCGCGTCGTGCGTGCCGCCGCCCTCGCCGACCTGGCGCGGGAACTGGGTGAGCGGCCGGGCACCGACGGCGCCGGGGGGCAGCCGGTGCAGCGACGACTGGTCGTCGTCCTGGCCGGTGACGGTGGACGCGAGGAGTTCGCTCCCGTACTGGAGGAGGAGATCACCCGGGTCCTCTCCGCCCTGCCCGCACAGGTGCGGCCGGAGGGATTCTTCTACGACGTACTCGTCTACACCGCCGAGATGCCCGACCACGGATACGTGACGGGGCGTTACCGGTACCGGAAGGTCCCGGCGGAGACCGGTGTCTGGTCCGCCGACATCGTCTCGGCGCTGGCGGACTTCGCCCGGATACGGCTGCGCCCCGGCAGCGGGCCGACCGAACCGAAAGTACCCAAGGCGCTGGCCCGCGCGCTGCACTCGTTCCTGACCGCCCGCGCCGGTGCCGAGTGGGGGTTCGGCAGTTACCCCGGCAGTGTCACCGCCCGGTTCGTCAGCGATCTGGAGGAACTCGCGGCGACCACCGGGAACCCGGTCCTCCGGTCCCCCGACGAACACGGGCTGGCCAGCGGGTCGATGGCCCGGTGGATTCTCGACAGGGCTCCGTTCGTGATCTGCGCGACAAGCGGCATGGTCGACGAACTGCGCGGCACACTGGCCAACCTCGTGTACGCCGGGGCACGGGGCTTCCTGTTGTTCGCCGACGTCAGGGGCGGGTGGTTCCCGTTCCAGGGGACCGTCCACGAACACGAGAACTCCGACGACGTGTTCGCCGCACGGGGGCTGCCGGTCGTCCACCTGCACAGCGCCGGCGGGCTGCGGCAGGACCTGGCGCGAGCCTTCGAGGAGTACGACCGCGGTACGGGACCCGTCGTGCTGATGGTGACTCCGGCCGTCCTCGCCTACGAGGACGAGGGTTTCGAGGTCCCGTTCCCCGCTGCCCGGCGCAGGCCGGCGGCGCGGGCGCGCTCCCGTGCCCGGATCACGGCACGCCGCGACCACGCGGCCGAGGTGCTCTCCCTGATCAATGACGGCCCCTCCCGGCTGCTGTGGCAGTGCGGCGGCCTGACCGCGGGCGAGTCCGACCTCTGCCACGAACTGGCGCGGCGGTGCGGGGCCGCGCTGTGCGACTCCCTGACCAGGCCGGGCACCGTGGCCAGGTACCGCGACGGAGAAGTCGTCCCCGCGTACCTGGGATCACTGGGCAAGTACGGATACTCGGCGTCCGTCTACAACTACCTGCACGACGCCACAGGTCTGCGTCCCAAGGAGGATCAGTGTGTCTTCTTCCTGCCGAGCAGGCTGGAGGAGGCCGTCACGCCTTTCACGGCACCCGTCCTGGCCGAGCGCCTGCGCACCGTGCAGGTGAGCCGGAACCCCCGCCATCTCGCGCCCTTCGTGACCCACCCCCTGGAAGCCGAACTCGAACCGTTTCTGCGATGGCTCGCCGGTCGGGTTTCCGTCGGGACCGACCTGCTGGAGACGCGCCGCGCCGCGATCGAGGAGGCACGCGCAACTGCCCACGCGGACGAGGGGCTCCGGGTCTTCCCGATGGGAGCCGAGTTCTTCTTCCACCGGTTGAACGACATCGTCGAGCACCTGATCACCTCGGTGGGTTACACGTACACCAGTGTGGTCGACGTGGGAAGGGCAGGGGCGTCCGCGGTCCGTAACCTCGCACGCACCGGGCCCGGCTTCTCCGGCTGGTACGGACGCTCGCTCATGGGCGACGCCCTCTCCGCGGTCCCGGCGATCGCGACGAGCCGGCCGGGCAACGTCATGGCCTTCGTCGGCGACGCGGCGTGGATGCTGGTCCCGGACGTCATTCCCACGCTGGTCCGCCAGTTGTGCATCGACAAGGTGCGCATGCGCGGCAACCTGAGCCTGTTCCGGCTGATCAACGGGGCGCATTCGCTGATCAACACCTGGGCGGAGACGCGTCGCCACACGTCACCCAACAGCAACACGATGGTCCTCACCCTCCTCCAGGAGGAGGGTGAGCGGCGCTACGGGCCGGTCACGGTCCGCCACCGCCTCATCCGGGACATCGACGACCTGCGGAAGGCCGATCTGCCCGCACGTCTGCGGCAGCCCGAGACGATCGACGTGTACTCGGTCGTCCTGGCCCACGACAACGCGGGGGACGGTCTGAGCCTCGACACCGAGAACGACTGGCGGCACGGCACACGGGAGGTGCCACTGTGGTGAACCGATATCCCTGGCCGAAGCCCCGCGGCCGGGCCGGCGAGATGACCGGGCTGGGCGTCTACCGGCCGCGGCGCGTGGTGGAGAACGCGGAGATAGCGGCACGCTTCGGCATCGACGACGAATGGATCGTCTCCCGTACGGGTGTGCGCCGCCGACGCCACGCCGCGGCGGACGAGACGCTCGTGCACATGGGGAGCGAGGCAGCTCGCGCCGCCCTGGCACAGGCCGGTCTCGCCGCCTCCGAGGTGGACTTCCTGCTCCTGGCCACCATGACGAACACCCGGCAGGTACCCGCCCTGGCGCCCTTGGTGGCCCGGCGGATCGGGGCGGATCACGCCGGCGCCAGCGATCTGCAGGCGGCCTGCGCCGGATTCGTCTACGGACTCGCCCACGCCAGCGGCCTGATCGCCGCCGGCAGCGCGACCCACGTACTCGTCGTGGCCACCGAGCGCCTCACCGACATCACCGACCCGCTGGACCGCGACACCGCGGTGATCCTCGCCGACGGCGCGGGCGCGGCGGTGGTGAGCGCCTGCGAGGAGCCGGGCTTCAGCCCCGTGGTGTGGGGCGCGGACGGCGCCGCGGAGGAGTCCTTCGTCCTGGTGCCCGCGCCGCCCGAGCGCAACCCGACCGGCTCGCAGCAGTTCGTCCGCATGCACGGCAGGGACCTCGCCCGCCGGTTCGGGCCGCTGATGCCGGAAGTGGCCCGCAAGGTCATGACCGCCGCGCAGATGACCTGGGAAGACCTGGACGCCCTCGTACCGCACCAGGCCAATCTGCGCTTCATCCGCGAATGGCGGCTGGCCCTCGAACTGCCCGACCGTGTCGCCCTCGCCACGAGCATCACGGAGGACGGCAACACCTCGGCGGCTTCCATTCCCCTCGCCCTCGACAGCCTGATGGCCGCGAAAGCGGTGCGTCCGGGCGATCGGGCTCTGCTGCTCGGCTTCGGAGTGGGCATCACCTGGGCCGGTCTGGTCGCCCGCCTCCCGTGACGGTCGCACGGCCGAGGCGGGGCGGGCCGCCACGGCCCGCGCCGGACCCGCTCAGCCCGCGTCCTCGGCGGGCGTCAGCCGCAGCGAGACGGAGTTGATGCAGTACCGCTGGTCGGTGGGGGTCGGGTAGCCCTCGCCCGCGAAGACGTGACCGAGGTGGGACCCGCAGCGCGCGCACCGGACCTCGGTGCGGACCATGCCGTGGGAGCGGTCCTCGATCAGCTCGACCGCGTCGGTGTCCTTCGGGTCGAAGAACGACGGCCAGCCGCAGTGCGACTCGAACTTCGTGTCCGAGGTGAACAGCTCGGCGCCGCAGGCCCGGCAGGAGTAGACGCCCCGGGTCTTGGTGTCGGTGTACTCACCGGTGAACGCGGGCTCCGTGCCGGCCTGGCGCAGGACGGCGTACTCGGCCGGGGACAGCTCCGCGCGCCACTGCTCGTCCGGCTTCTCGACGGCGTACGACATGAGACTTCAGCCCCTTTGCTTCGGCAGACGGTCCAGGATGAGCGGGCCGAGGTCGGTGACATCGCCCGCGCCCATGGTGAGAACGAGATCACCGGGCCGTGCCATTCCCGCCACCGCCGCCGGCACCTCGGCCTTGTCGGACAGCGGCGTGACCTCGGCGCCGGCCGCGCGGGCCGCCTCCACGATCAGGTCGCTGGTGACGCCGGGGATCGGGTCCTCGCGGGCCGGGTAGATGTCGAGGACCACGGAGGCGTCCGCGAGGGCGAGGGCCCGGCCCATCTCCTTGCCCAGTTCCTGGGTGCGGGAGAACAGGTGCGGCTGGAAGACGACGAGGATGCGGGCCTGGCCGGCCGCCGCGCGCATCGCCTCCAGGTCGGCGGTCATCTCGGTGGGGTGGTGGGCGTAGGAGTCGATCACCTGGACGCCGGCCGCCTCGCCCTTGAGCTGGAGCCGCCGCTTCACGCCGGTGTAGGCGGCGAGCGCGGGGGCCAGGTCGGCGGCGGGGACGCCGAGCGCGGCGCCGGCGGCGAGGGCGGCGACGGCGTTGGAGGCGTAGTGCCGGCCGGGCACGGAGACGGTGAAGGAGAGTTCGGTGCCGTCCAGCAGGACGGTGACCTCGCTGCGCAGGCCCCGCGCGGTCACGGACAGGATGCGCACGTCGGCGTCGGCCGCCTCCCCGTACGTCACCGTGCGCACCGATCCGGCGAGCCGCCGGGTCAGCTCCCGGGCGCCCTCGTGGTCGGCGGAGATCACCAGGGTGCCGCCGGGCACGATCCGGGCCGCGAACGTCTCGAAGGACTCGTAGATCTCGTCCATGGACGCGTAGTTGGCGTGGTGGTCGAGTTCCACGTTGAGGACGATCGCGACCTCGGGGGCGTACTTGTGGAAGCTGCGGTCGGACTCGTCGGCCTCGGCGACGAAGATCTCGCCGGTGCCGTGCAGGGCGTTGGAGCCGGGCGCGTCCAGGTCGCCGCCGATGGCGTACGACGGGTCCAGGCCCAGCTCGGCCAGGCAGACCGCCAGCATCGAGGTGGTCGTGGTCTTGCCGTGGGTGCCGGCCACCGCGATCGGGCGCAGGCCGTCCATCAGGGCGGCGAGGGCGTCGGAGCGGTGGACGACCGGGACGCCCAGTTCGGCGGCGCGGGCCAGCTCCGGGTTGTCCGCGCGGATCGCGGAGGAGACCACCACGCAGCTCGCGTCGTCGGCGAGGTGCTCGGCGGCGTGCCCGATGTGCACGGTGGCGCCGAGCGCGCGCAGGGCCTCGGCGGTCGCGGAGTCCTTCGCGTCGCTGCCGGCCACCTTGGCCCCGCGCTGCGCGAGGATCTTGGCGATCCCCGACATTCCGGCGCCGCCGATGCCGATGAAGTGCGGTCGGTCCATGGCGGTGGGGAGGCCGGGTGCCATGTTGTCTCCCTGTGCGTGCGGGTCGGTACGTGCGGGTCTGCGGCGGTCAGCCTATGCGGTGCGGGGGGCGGGGGCCGACCTCGGCCGGGGTGCGCGCGTGCCCCGGCCGGCCGTGCGGGTTCCCCGCGCCCCGGACGGCGTCGTCCCGCCCTCCCTCACGCCTTGCTGTGCGAGAACAGCTTGAGCACCGGGACGCCGACCTTGTGCCGGGCCCGGGAGGCCCAGTCGCGGTGGAAGAACTCCTCCACGTAGTGCGGGTCGGTCAGGACGATCACCTCGTCGGCGCCGCACTCGGCGACCAGGGACTTCAGCTCGTCCAGCGGGTGGTCCTCGACCAGCCTGCCCTCCGCCCGGTGCCCCGCCGCGTGCAGGGCGGTGAGGGAGACCTCCAGGGCGCGCTGGCCGACGGTCAGCGCCTCTTCGCCCTCGGGGGTCTCGCCCTCGCGGACGGCCTCGTCCAGTTCGCCGAGGGCGACGTCGTCGATGGCCCGCAGCAGGCGGTCGGCCTGGTCGCCGCGGGGCTGGAGCAGCACCTGGAAGGAGACCGGCTCGTCCCCGTGCAAGGTGGTGACGAACTCCACGTCGGCGGACGTCAGGGCCTTCTCGATCATCAAAACGCTTGTGAACACCAGGCGCCCCTTCTCCTTCGAGGGGCCCTTTTCGGCCCCACCCTCCGTGAGCCGCTACCCGGCCCTGCGGAAACCATCCTGCCCCGTGACCGTACGGGAACCGCCGGAACCAGTGTGCCCCTCGCGGAGCAAGCGGAACGGCAGATTCCGTCGTTTTCCGGGGAGCCGCGGCGGCGGGTCCGGCCGCGGTCCGGCCGCGGTCAGTCCCGCTGGTACCGGCTGAAGAGAAAACCTTCCTCCTCCAGCAGGGACGTCAGGGCGAACCGGCGCGGCACCGCCATCGCGGGACCTCCGGCGATCCGCTGCGCGTCACCCGCGGTGAGCATCGGCGAGACGGTCAGGCACAGCTCGTCCAGGACGCCCGCCGCGACGAACTGCCCGAGCAGCTTCGGCCCGCCCTCGGTGAGCAGCCGGGTGTGCCCGAGGCCGGCCAGGGCGCGCACGGCACGGGCGGGGTCGACGCCGGCGCCGTCCCCGGCGATCAGCACCCGGGCACCGGCCTTCTCGGCGGCGGCGATCCGGTCGGAGGGCGCGGCGGCGCCGGTGAGGATCAGCGTGGGGACCAGCGGCGAGGTGAACAGCGGCAGCGAGAAGTCCAGGTCCAGCCCGGCGCTGACCACCGCGATCACCGGCACCGGCCCCTGCCCGGCGGCCCGCCGCGGCTCCGCGAGCCCCTCGCGGGGGCGGGCCGGGCGGTAGCCCTCGGCGCGGACGGTCTCGGCGCCGACGACGATGGCGTCGGCCAGGGCCCGCAGGATGCCGAAGACGCGCATGTCGGCGGCGCTGGAGATGGGCTGGGAGCGGCCGTCGTGCTGGGCGGCACCGTCGAGGGTGGCGACCATGTTGGCCCGCAGCCACACCCCGGGGCCGTCGCCGCCGCCGCCCGGGTAGGCGTACGCGGCGGCCAGCTCGGTGAGAGTCCACTCCCGGTCGGAGTCCGGCGCTGCTGTCTGGTCGGTCACAGGGAACAGGCGTCGCATGCCGTGCAGTGTTCCACGGCATTTAGCATGGTGAACCGTGTCGTCTCCCTCCCCGGCCTCCGGCCCCGCCGCCTCCGGTTCCGCTCCGACCGCGGACACCGCCCCGCTGTCCCTGTGCGCCCGTGAGCCGCGCGTTCCCGCGGAGCGACTGGTGGCCGAGATGGTCCCGCCGCCGCGGTTCGACGCGGTCCGCTTCGGCACCTATGTCCCGGACCCGGCCCAGCCCAGCCAGCGCGAGGCCGTCCAGGTGCTGGAGGGCTTCGCGGCCGGACTTGGCGGGCGCCCGGCGGGCGGCGGTCGGCGCGGCCTGTTCGGGTTCGGCCGGAGCAGGGCGCCGAAGACGCCGGCGGGCCCGCGCGGCGTGTACCTCGACGGCGGGTACGGCGTCGGCAAGACCCACCTCCTGGCCTCCCTGTGGCACGCCACCGAGGCCGAGCCCTCCCGCAAGGCGTTCGGCACCTTCGTGGAGCTGACCAACCTGGTCGGCGCCCTCGGTTTCCAGCAGACCGTGCGGACCCTGTCCGGGCACGAGCTGCTGTGCATCGACGAGTTCGAGCTGGACGACCCGGGCGACACCGTGCTGGTCTCCACCCTGCTGAGCAGGCTGGTGGAGGCGGGCGTGGCGCTGGCCGCCACCTCCAACACGCTGCCCGGCAAGCTGGGCGAGGGCCGGTTCGCGGCGGCCGACTTCCTGCGGGAGATCCAGGGCCTGTCCGCCCACTTCCGCACCCTGCGCATCGACGGCGAGGACTACCGCCACCGGGGTCTGCCCGAGGCGCCCGCGCCGTTCACCGAGGAGCAGGTGACCGCGGCGGCGCAGGCGACCGCGGGGGCGTCCCTGGACTCGTTCGGCGCTCTGCTGGACCACCTGGCCCGGGTCCACCCGAGCCGTTACGGGGCGCTGACCGACGGCCTCGGGGCCGTGTGCCTGACCGGGGTGCGTCCGGTGCCGGACCAGTCGACGGCGCTGCGCCTGGTGGTGCTGGCGGACCGGCTGTACGACCGTGAGGTGCCGGTGCTGGCCTCCGGAGCGCCCTTCGACCAACTGTTCGGCGAGGACATGCTCAAGGGCGGCTACCGCAAGAAGTACTTCCGGGCGATATCCCGGCTCACCGCGCTGGCCCGGGACGGGGCCCGGCTGGTCGAACCGCCCCGCGACTGACCGGGTTCAAGCCAAGACCCCGCGCTTTTCAGGCGCTTCTCGCTTCGCAACACGGAGTTAACCCTGCAAAGACCTCCATCGGGTTAACGTACTTCTTGACCAACCATTGACCAAGTGTTGGTCTGCACCATAGGTACGAGAAGGGCGGGAGGGGGCGCATGTTCCGAGGTGCGACGGCCCGGACCGTGATCGCGTTCCTCGCCGCCGGTCTGCTCACCCTCTCCCTCTTCGCATCCGACGCTTCCTTCGCATCCGCGCACACCGGCCGTCAAGTCGTGGCCAATGCCGAGCCCGGGGTCCTTCCCCCCGGCACGGCTCCGCGCGGTGAGACCGTGCTCTGCCACGACGCCGGCCGGCCCGGCGACCCGACCGGTCCCGCGCGCACCCGCGACCGGCACCGCACCGCCGCCGCCCCGGGCCACGGGACGGCCGAGCGACCGCTGACCGGACGGCCCGTCCCGGCCGTCCCCGCATCCTCCGCGCCCGCCGCCGGGCACCCGCACCCGCCGAGACCCTCGGCGGACCGCACCCCGGCGGCCCTGCAGGTCTTCCGCTGCTGAGCGTCGCTCGGCTTGCACCCCCCACCTCTGTCCTGCTCATCCGACGCGCCCCCACCGCGCGCCAGGAGGAAAACCATCATGCAGCCCCTCATCGACCACGCCCGCACGTTCGGACAGCGCCCTGAGGAGTTCGCCAGGTACGCCGAAGGCCAGTCCCCCGACGTCCTGTTCATCACCTGCTCCGACTCGCGGGTCGTGCCCGCCCTGATCACCGGCGCCCGCCCCGGCCAGCTCTTCGAGCTGCGCACCGCGGGCAACGTCGTCCCGCCGTACACCGCCGACCGCCCCACCGGTGAGGCGGCCACCATCGAGTACGCCGTGCAGGTCCTCGGCGTCCAGGACATCGTGGTCTGCGGCCACTCGCACTGCGGCGCGGTCGGCGCCATGGTCCGCGGCGACGACCTGACCGCCGTACCGGCCGTGCGGGACTGGCTTTCGTACGGCGCCGAACCGCCGCCCTGCTCGGACCCCGCCGACCCGGCCGTCTCCGAGCCGGTGCAGAACCACGTGCTCGCCCAGTTGCTCCGGCTGCGCTCCTACCCGTGCGTGGAGCGCCGGCTCGCGGCGGGCGGGCTGCGGCTGCGCGGCTGGTACTACGAAGTGCACACCGGGACCGTGCGCGAGCACCGCGCGGGCACCGACTCCTTCGAGGTCCTGTGAGCCGCGCCATGACCGCCATAGCCAAGTACCCCCATCTGCGGCAGGACTTCGCCGCCTCCCTCGTCGTCTTCCTGGTCGCCCTGCCGTTGTGCGTGGGCATCGCCGTCGCCTCCGGGGTCCCGGCCGAGGTCGGCCTGGTCACCGGCATCGTGGGCGGCATCGTCACCGGCCTGATGCGCGGCAGCAGTCTCCAGGTCTCCGGCCCGGCCGCCGGACTGACCGTGCTGGTCTACGAGGCCGTCGACAGCTACGGGGTGCCCGCGCTCGGCGTGATCGTGCTGGCCACCGGGCTGCTCCAGGTGGCGATGGGCGCCCTGCGGCTGGGGCGCTGGTTCCGGGCCATCTCCCTGTCGGTGGTCGAGGGCATGCTCGCCGGTATCGGACTGGTCATCATCGCGGGCCAGTTGTACGCGGCGGCCGGCCTGGACGCACCCGCCTCCGGCCTCGACAAGATCCTCGGGCTGCCCGGCGCGGCCGCCGACGCGGTCGGCAGCACCGAGGCGCTGGCCTCGCTCGCGGTCGGCGCGGGCACCATCGCCGTGATGGTGCTGTGGAAGACGCTGCCGCCGCGGGCGCGGACCGAGCCGGGCGCGCTCGCCGCGGTCGTGCTGGCCACGCTCGCCGCGCTCGTCCTCGGGCTGCCGGTCGCCACCGTCGAGGTCAACGGCCTGCTGGACTCCGTGCAGATGCCCGGCGCCGACGCCTTCGGCGAACTGGCGGGCGTCGGCTTCCTCGGCACCATCGTCGCCTTCACCCTGATCGCCTCCGCCGAGAGCCTGTTCAGCGCCGCCGCGGTGGACCGGCTGCACGACGGCCCGCGCACCGAGTACGACAAGGAGCTGATGGCGCAGGGCGCGGGCAACACCGTGTGCGGTGTGCTCGGCGCGCTGCCGATGACCGCCGTCATCGTGCGCAGCTCCGCCAATGTCGCGGCGGGTGCCAGGACCAAGGCGTCCCGGGTCCTGCACGGCGTCTGGCTGCTGCTGTTCGCCGCGCTGCTGCCGTCCGCGCTGGCCCTGATCCCGCTGCCCGCGCTGGCCGGCGTGCTGGTCCACGCCGGCTGGAAGCTGATCCCGTTCCGCCAGCTCGTGGCGTTGTGGCGGGGGCACCGGGGCGAGGCGCTGATCCTCGTCGTCACGGCGGTGTCGATCGTCGCGGTCAACATGTTCGAGGGCGTGCTGATCGGGCTGGCCCTGTCGGTGGTCAAGACCGCCTGGGAGGCGTCGCACCTGCGGACGGAGGTCGTCGACAAGGGCGCCGGACCGGTCCAGGTGTACCTGGCGGGGAACGCCACCTTCCTGCGGCTGCCGAAGATCCTGGACAGCCTGGAGTCCCTGCCCGAGGACCGGCCCGTCGAGCTGGACCTGACCGGCTTGCAGCACCTGGACCACGCCTGCCGTACGGCGCTGGAGAACTGGGCCGAGCGGCACAGCGCCACCGGCCCGGTACCGGTGAAGGTCACGCAACCGGTGAAGGCCACGAAACCCGGCGGGGCCACGAAACCCGGCGGGTCCACGAAATCCGGCGGGGCCACGGAGGAGACGGTCACGGAACCGGCCGCACCGGCCCGGTAGCCCGCGCCCGCGAGGTGCCCGGTCCGGCGGCACGGCCCCGGACCGGGCACCGTCCGACCCCGGACCGGGCGCCGTCCGGAGCCGGGCGGGCGGACACGCGTGGACGCGTGCGTGGTTCCCGGCGGTCCGCGCGGGTGATAGACACGGCGGGGTCACAGTCCTGTCCGCCAGCAGGAAGGTTTCCCCATGTCCGTCTCCGAGCCCGTGCAAGAGCCCGCCTCCCGCCGCCAGGTCCTCGCCCGCTCCGGCGCCGTGGCCGCGGGCATCGCGTTCACCGGCGCCCTGGGCGAACTCTTCGCCGGCACCGCCGCCGCGCAGTCCCTCGGCCACCACGGTTACGGCCCCCTCGTCCCCGACCCCGACGGACTGCTCGACCTGCCCAGGGGCTTCCGCTACCGGGTGCTGTCCCGGGAGGGCGAGGCGCTGCGCTCCGGCGAGGGTCCGGTCCCCTCCAACCACGACGGCATGGCCGCCTTCCCCGCCGGACGGGGCCGTGTCCACCTGGTCCGCAACCACGAGAACCGGGTCGGCGGCCGCATCCGCGTGCCCGCCGTCGAGGGCCTCACCTACGACCCGGCCGGCAAGGGCGGCTGTACCGCCCTCACCCTGGACTCCCACGACCGGGTGCTCGCCGAGCGGGTCGCCATCGCCGGTACGGCCGTCAACTGCGCGGGCGGGCCCACCCCGTGGCACACCTGGCTGACCTGCGAGGAGACCGAGGACAGAGCCGGCACCAACGGCTACACCAAGGACCACGGCTTCATCTTCGAGGTCGACCCGGCCGACCCGCACCGCACCGGCGCCGTGCCGCTGACCGCCATGGGCCGCTTCGCGCACGAGGCGATCGCCGTGGACCCCCGCCGGGGCGTGGTCTACGAGACCGAGGACGCCTTCGAGCGGCCCTTCGGCCTCTTCTACCGGTTCCTGCCCGACAGGCCGCTCGGCGGCACCGGTTCGCTGCGCGCGGGCGGCCGGCTCCAGGCGATGCGCGTGCCCGGCGTACCCGACCTGTCCTCGATCCAGGAGACCGGCGCCGCCTTCGACGGCGTGGAGTGGGCCGACGTACCCGACCCGCTGGCCACCGGCACCCCGATCCGGCTCCAGGACTTCGGCGAGCGGGGCATCACCCACGCGCAGAAGCTGGAGGGCTGCTACTGGGGCGGGCGCAGCGTGTACTTCGTGTCGTCCTTCGCCCGCAGCGCCCAGGGCTCGGCGGCCGACCACTACGGGCAGATCTGGCGCTACGACCCCGAGCGGCGCCGCCTCACCCTGGTGATCGTCTTCGGCCCGGACACCGACGTACAGCTTCCCGGGGAGTCGCCGGACAACATCTGCCTGGCCCCCAGCGGCGGCCTGATGGTCTGTGAGGACGGCGACGGCGCCCAGCACGTCTACGGCGTCACCCGGCACGGCGAGGTCTACCCGATGGCCCGCAACGCGCAGAACATCGGCACCGCCGAGGAGCCGGCGTACGGCGAGTTCGCCGGCGTCACCTTCTCCCCCGACGGCGGGACGATGTACGTCAACTGCTACACCCCCGGGACCACCTTCGCGGTGACCGGCCCCTGGCGCCGGTGAAGCGCCGGTAAACGGGGTACCCGGTGCCGTATGACGGAGAACGCGCAGGTCAGCGGCTCGTACTGGCTTCAGACGGCACCGGGCGCACCCCGCCCCGCACTGACGGAGGACCTGGATGTCGACGTCGCCGTGATCGGCGGCGGCATCGCCGGGCTGTGCACGGCGTACGGGCTGGCCCGCGCCGGGCGCAGCGTGGCGGTGCTGGAGGCGGGGCGGATCGCGGCGAGCGTCACCGGCCACACCACCGCCAAGCTGACCGCCCTGCACAGCCTGGTCTACGCCAAGCTGCGCCGCACCCGGGGCCCGGAGGGCGCGAGGCTGTACGCCCGTTCGCAGACGGAGGCGATCGAGCACGCCGCCGCGCTGGTGGACGAACTGGGCATCGACTGCGAGTGGGAGACCCGCAGCGCGTACACCTACGTCGGTGACGCCAACCGGGTGGACGAGGTGCGGGCCGAGGCGGCGGCGGCCAAGGAGGCGGGGCTGCCGGCCGCGTTCGTGACGGAGACCGGGCTGCCGTTCCCGGTGGCCGGGGCGGTGCGGGTGACCGGGCAGGCGCAGTTCCATCCGCGCAAGTTCCTGCTGGCCCTCGCCGAGGACTTCGAGGCGCGCGGCGGGCGGATCTTCGAGCGGACCACCGTGCACGGCCTGGAGGAGGGCGAGCCGTGCCGGGTGAAGGCCGGGACGGGGGCGACGGTACGGGCCCGGGACGTCGTGGTCGCCACGCACTACCCCGTCTTCGACCGGGCACTGCTGTTCTCCCGCCTCTCCCCGCGCCGCGAACTGGTCGTGGCCGGGCCGATCGCCGCGGACCGCGAGGTCGACGGCATGTACATCACGCCGGACGAGGGCACCCGCTCGGTCCGCACCGCCCCGCTGGCCGGGGACTCCGGGCAGCGGCTGCTGATCGTCACCGGGGAGCACTTCACCCCCGGCACGGGCGACACCCGCGAGCGCTTCGACCGGCTGGGCGCCTGGACCGCCGAGCACTTCCCCGGCGTCGGGCTCACGCACTCCTGGGCCACGCAGGACATCGACCCCACCGACACCGTGCCCATGGTGGGCCCGCTGCACCCGGGCGCGCGGCACACCTACGTCGCCACCGGCTTCGGCGGCTGGGGCATGAGCGGCGGCCTCATGGCGGGCCGGCTGCTGACCGCGCAGATCACCGGCGAGGAGTGCGCCTGGAGCGGGCTGTACGACCCGCGCCGGCTGCGGACGCAGGTGCGCGAGGCCCCGCAGTTCCTGAAGACGCAGGCCGAGGTGGCCGGGCACTTCATCGGCGACCGCCTCAAGCCGGCCCCGCCGCTGGACGCGCTGCCGCCCGGCGAGGGCGCGGTCGTCCGGGTCGACGGCCACCGGGTCGCGGTCTACCGGGACGAGGACGGCGCCCTGCACGCGGTCTCGCCGCGCTGCACCCACCTGGGCTGCCTGGTCGGCTTCAACGCCGCCGAGCGCGCCTGGGAGTGCCCCTGCCACGGCTCCCGCTTCGACACCGACGGCAAGGTCGTCCAGGGCCCGGCGACGAAACCGCTGGAGCGCCGGGAGATCTGACCCCGGTCCGCCCGCCCGGGTGACCGTCCGGCCCGGTCACCCGGTCACGGGGCGAAACCCCACGTACACCCCCATACGTTCGTACGATGATCACTCTCGTACGACGTACGGTGGCCGTCGGTGTCCTCGGTGCCGCCGTCCTCACCGGCTGCGGCACCGCACACGCCCCGCAGGCACCCCGCCCGGCCTCCCCGGCCGTCTCGTCCTCGGCCGCGCCGTCCCGGCCGCCGACGCTGGCACCCGGTCCGGCAGGGCTCACGCCCGTCTTCACACACGGTCCGCGCGCCGGCGGGCGGACCGTGGCGCTGACCTTCGACGCCGACATGACCGCCGACCAGGGGCCCCGGGCGGCGGCGGGCGAGCGGTTCGACAACCCCGGGCTCGTCGCGGCGCTGCGCGAACTGGGGGTGCCCGCGACGGTGTTCATGACCGGCCGGTGGGCCGAGGAGTACCCGGGACAGGCCCGCGCGATCGGCCGGGACCCGCTGTTCGAGGTCGCCAACCACTCCTACAGCCACTACGCCTTCACCGGCGGCTGCTACGGCCTGCCGACCGTCGCCCGGGACCGGATGCGGGCGGACGTGGAACGGGCGTACGCGGCCTTCCGCGCGGCGGGGGTGCCGGAGCCGATGCCGTACTTCCGCTTCCCCGGCGGCTGCCACGACCGGGCGGCGCTGAAGGAGCTGACGGCCGCCGGGGTCACCGCCGTGCAGTGGGACGTGGTGGGCGGCGACGCCTTCGCGACCGACGCGGACGCCGTCGCCCGGCAGGTGCTGGACGGGGTCCGGCCGGGGTCCGTGGTCGTCCTGCACTGCACCCGCAGCGCCGCCCCGGCCACCGAGCGGGCGGTCCGGCGGATCGTCCCGGAACTGCGCCGCCAGGGCTACCGGTTCGTGAAGGTCTCCGAGCTGATCGGCGCGGCGAACGGCCGGCGCTGACCGCCGCGCGGCCGTCCTACGCTGGAGGTATGAGCGACGACGACTACTGCCTGATCGACGACGCGGCCAGGCCCCCCGAGGCCGACGGCCCGCCGTACGCCGAGTGCGTGCTGTGCCGGGAGCCGACGGAGTACCCCGAGTCGTACAAGGGCATCACCCTGTGCCCGGTCTGCGAGTGGCAGGAGGCCCAGCGGACGGCCTGCTCGGGCTGAGCGCGGGGTTGGCAGACTGGGGGCGTGAACAATGATCCGGCACCCGTCCCCGACAGCCCCTTCCGTCCCGAGCCCGGCGACCGCGACCGCGCCCCGCAGTTCGTGCTGCCGCTGGTGGTGCGCATCGAGCGGGCCGCGCCCCCGGCCCGCACCGACGCGCTGGAGACCGCCGCGCGGGCGGTCCTGGTGATGCTCACCGACGAGCGCTCCACCGGCGACGGCGCGTGGGCGAAGGCGGTCCGGGACTGGCAGGACGCCCGTATCCGCAAGGTGGTCCGGCGGGCCCGGGGCGCGGAGTGGCGGCGCGCCGAGGCGCTCCCCGGCATCACGGTCACCGGGAAGTCCGCCGAGGTCCGCGTCTTCCCGCCGGTCCCGGTGGACGACTGGCCCAAGGACCTCGCCCGGCTCCAGGTCTCCGGCACCGACCTCGACGACCCCGGGCCCCCGGCGGACGCCGACCCCTCGGCACCGGTGCTCTGGCTCAGCCCCGGCCTCGACATGTCGGCCGGCAAGGCGATGGCCCAGGCCGGGCACGGTGCCCAGTTGGCCTGGTGGGAACTGACCGACGACCAGCGCGCCGCCTGGCACGACGCCGGTTTCCCGCTCGCGGTGCGCACCGCGTCCCCCGCCCGCTGGAAGTCCCTCACCGCCGGCCGCCTCCCGGTCGTCCGCGACGCCGGGTACACGGAGATCGCCCCGGGGTCGTGCACGGTGGTGGCGGACCATCCGGCGCTGCGGTAGCCGAACCTCAAGTGTTGCTCTGAACCCGCCGCCCCGCGGTTGGCTCCGCCCCGGCCGGGCCATACCCCCCGAGAACGCAGGAGGGGGACGGGACATGGAGAAGCTGGGGACGGGGATCGGGTGGCGGCCGGAGATCGCGGACGCCGTGGAGGGGCTGCCGGGGATCGACTGGGTCGAGGTGGTGGCCGAGAACGTCTGTCCCGGACACCTCCCGGCGTCGCTGCTGCGGTTGCGCGAGCGGGGCGTGACCGTGGTGCCGCACGGCGTCTCGCTGGGCCTCGGGGGCGCGGAGCGGCCCGATCCGGCGCGGCTCGCGGCGCTCGCCGAGCGGGCCGGGGCGCTGGGCTCGCCGCTGGTCACCGAGCACATCGCGTTCGTCCGGGCGGGCGGGCCGCTGACCGCGTCGCCCCGCCTGGAGGCCGGGCACCTGCTGCCCGTGCCGCGCACCCGCGACGCCCTGGACGTGCTCTGCGAGAACATCCGCATCGCCCAGGACGCGCTGCCGGTGCCGCTCGCCGTGGAGAACATCGCCGCGCTGCTGGCCTGGCCGGGCGAGGAGCTGACCGAGGGGCAGTTCCTGTACGAGCTGGCCGACCGGACCGGCGTCCGGCTGCTGATCGACGTGGCGAACCTGCACACCAACCACGTCAACCAGGGCGAGGACCCGGCCGAGGCGCTGGCCGGACTGCCGCTGGAGGCCCTCGCGTACGTCCATGTCGCGGGCGGCTACGAACGGGACGGCGTCTGGCACGACAGCCACGCCCACCCCGTGGCCCGGCCGGTCCTGGACGTGCTGACCGACCTGGCCTCCCGCGTCGATCCGCCGGGGGTGCTGCTGGAACGCGACGAGGACTTCCCCGGGGCGGCCGAGCTGGCGGGCGAGCTGACGGCGATCCGGGCCGCGGTGGACAAGGGCCGGGAGCAGGGCCGGGGCCGTACGTCCGCCCGCCGCGCACGGGGGGCCGGGGCGGCGGCGTCCGGCACCGGGCCCGCCCGGCAGCGGGTCGGGCTCGCGCAGGCCGCCCTGCTGTCCGCGCTGGTCGCCGGGACGCCCGCGCCGGAGGGGTTCGACCGGGGCCGGCTGACGGTGCAGTCACGGGCGCTCGCCGCCAAGCGGGCCGGGGTGGTGGCCAAGCTCGCGCCCGAACTGCCGCAGATCCTGGGGGCGGCGTACCGGCCGGCCTTCCTGGCGTACGCCCAGCGCCGTCCGATGACCGGCGGCTACCGGCGGGACGCGCTCGACTTCGCCGGGCATCTGCTGCGCTGCGGTGAGCCCCGGGAGGCGGCCGCGCGGCGGGAGTTGCGGCAGTGGTGGCGCGAGCGGTCCGGTCCGGTGCCCCGCTCGGGGCGTCCGGCGGTGCGGCTGGCGCGGGCCGCGCGACGGGTGGTGCTCGGGCGCTGAACCGGCCCGGCGGAACGTCACGTACCGGCCACACTCGCGTCCGGATGGTGAACGGGGCATGGCGGAGGCCGAGGCGTTGGACATAGAAAAGCGGCATGCTCTGGGTTCTTCTCCTGCTGCCGGCCTGGTTCGTCGCGGGCGCGGCGTGCACCCGGCTGTGCCTTGCCGCCGTCCACGCGGCGACCGCCGACGCACGACCGGAGCGGGGACGTGAACTCGATCTCTACGAGGCCGCGTTCCTGTCCGGCGGTCCCGCGCGGGTCGCCGACCTGACGCTGGTCTCGATGGCCCGGCAGCGGAAGCTGCTGCTGGCCCACACCGGCTGGGCGACCGTCGTCGACCCGCGCGGCCACGACGAGATGGAGCGGTCCGTCCTCGGGGCCATCGGACCCGGCGGGCAGTCCCGGATCGCCCCGGTCCGGGCCTCGGCGGCGACCGCGGAAGCGGTACGGAGCCTGGCGGAACGCCTGGTCAGCGCGGGCCTCGCGGTGCCGGACGGGGCCCGGACGGTCGCGGCCGGGGTGCGCCGGGTGCGAGGGGCCGCGCTGGCGGTGTGCGCGCTGGGCGCGGCGGCCCTGGCGCTGCCCGCGCACGCGGACGTGCCGCGCTATCTGATCGCCCTGTGGTTCGCGCTGCCGCTGATGCTCACCCTGAGCTGCCTCGCCATAGCCCGGATCGAGGTCCACCCCTACTCGGCGTGGGCCTCGCCGGCCGGGCAGCATCTGCTGGGCGCGTTCGCCCGGCAGGCGGACGGCCCCGCCGACGAGCGGACGTATCTGACCTCGGTGGCCGTGCGGGGCATCCGGGCGGTCGGCGAACCGGACCTGCGCGCGGCCTTCGCGCACCGCGAGGAGAGCCGGCACCGGCCGGGCTGACCGGCGGCGGCGCTCGCCTCCACCGCGCCGACACCTGACGGAAGTGCTTGCCTTCGTCCGGTTGCGCACCGAACATCCCTTCTGTCGCCGTCGTGCGCCGAAGGGATTTACGGATGAGAGCAGTCGGCCGCTGCACGGCCGCCGGGTCCCTGCTGCTGGCCGCGCTCGCCGCCGCCCCGGCCGGTGCCCCGTCGGCCGGTGCCGCGCCGGACGCCCCCGGCGCGGCCGAGCGGCGGGGCACCGAGGTGGCCGCCGCCCGCGCCGCCGCGGCCGGCATCGCCTTCGGCAGGTGCCCCGGCGCCGAGGACCTGCCGGGCAGCCTGCGGTGCGGCACGGTGACCGTGCCCCTTGACTACGCGCACCCCGGCGGCGAGCGGATCGAGCTGACCGTCGGCCGGGTCCGGGCCACCGGCGGGGACCCGGGCGGCAGCGGGCGGAAGGCGGCCCGGCAGGGCGCCCTCGTCCACCTCCCGGGCGGCCCCGGCGCCTCGGGCCTGTACGTCCCGCTGCTCGGCCTGCTCCCCGAGTGGAAGCGCCTCGGCGCGGCGTACGACCTGGTCGGCTACGCGCCGCGCGGGGTGGCGCCCAACGCGCCGCTGTCCTGCCAGGACCCGGAAGCCTTCGTCAAGGGACCCCGGCCCGCGCCCGAGCGGCCCTCGGCGGCGGTCAGACGGGAGCGCGCCGCCGAGGCCGGGGCGTACGCCCGGGGCTGCGCGGCGCGGACCGGTGACGCGCTGCGGCACTATCACTCGCTCGACAACGCCCGTGACCTGGAGGTCGTGCGGGCCGCGCTGGGCGAGCGGAGACTGACCTTCCTGGGGGCGTCGTACGGCACCTATGTCGGGGCGCTGTACGCGGAGATGTTCCCCGGGCGGGTGCGGCGGATGGTTTTCGACTCGGTGGTGAACCCGGACCCCGAGGACATCGGGTACCGCAACGCCCTGGCGCGGGCCGCGGCGTTCGAGGGCCGCTGGACGGACCTCAAGCGGTGGATCGCCGCCCACGACGAGGTGTACGGCCTGGGCGGCACCGTCCGCCGGGTGCAGCGCGCCTACCGGCGGGCGAGCGCCCGGCTCGGCGCCGAACCGGCCGGCGGCACGGTCGGACCGGCGCAGTTGCGGGCGGCGTTCCTGCGGGCCGGGTACTACGACGACCTGTGGCCGCACCGCACGCGGGCGCTGTCGGCGTACCTCGGGGGCGACCCGGGGCCGCTGGTGGAGCAGGCGGGGCCGCATCCGGAGGCGGCCGTCGAGGCGGAGAACGCGAGCGCCGTCCGTACCGCCGTGGAGTGCAACGACGGGCCCTGGCCGGCCGGCTTGCGGATCTGGGACCGGGACGGCACCCGCCTCGCGCGCCGGGCGCCGTTCGCGGCCTGGGACACCGTGTGGACGTATCTGCCGTGCGCCTTCTGGCGGGCGCCCCGGCAGCGGCCCCTCGACGTGCGCACCGCGCCGGGCGAGCTGGCGCCGACGCTGATCCTGGCCGGGGAACGGGACGCCGTCACGCCGTACGCGGGGGCGCGGGAGCTGCGGCGCCGGCTCGCGGGCTCGGTGCTGGTGACCGAGCGGGGCACCGGCACCCACGGTGTCGCGGGCGGGCCGAACCCTTGCGTGAACGGCCATCTGGAGGCGTATCTGCTGCGCGGCCGACTGCCGGCGCGGGACGCGGCCTGCGCCCCGCGCCCGGCCCCCGAGCCCTGAGCGGGCGCCGGGGTCCCGGTCAGGCGAGGCCGGCGATCAGCTCGGCGACGTCCTTGCGGCGGCCGGTGTAGAACGGCACCTCCTCGCGCACGTGCAGCCGCGCCTCGGAGGCACGCAGGTGGCGCATGAGGTCGACGATGCGGTACAGCTCGTCGGCCTCGAAGGCGAGAATCCACTCGTAGTCGCCCAGCGAGAACGAGGCGACCGTGTTGGCGCGCACGTCCGGGTAGCCGCGGGCCATCCTGCCGTGGTCGGCGAGCATCCGGCGGCGGTCCTCGTCGGGCAGCAGGTACCAGTCGTAGGAGCGCACGAACGGGTAGACGCTGATGTAGTCGCGCGGGGTCTCGTCGGCGAGGAAGGCCGGGATGTGCGAGCGGTTGAACTCGGCGGGGCGGTGCAGCGCCATGTTCGACCAGACCGGCGTGAGCGCGCGGCCCAGCTTGGTGCGGCGGAAGAGGTTGTACGCCTCCTGGAGCTGGTCGCTGGTCTCGGCGTGCCACCAGATCATGAGGTCGGCGTCGGCGCGCAGCCCGGACACGTCGTAGGTGCCGCGGACGGTCACGTCCTTGGCGGCGAGCTGGTCGAACAGCTCCTGGACCTCGTCGGCGTAGCCCGCGCGGTCCGCGGGGAGCGCGTCCTTGAGCCGGAAGACGGACCAGAGGGTGTAGCGGATGACCTCGTTGAGGTCCTTGGCCAGCTTGCCCTTGTTGGGGATGCGCTCGGCGGCGGGGGTGGAGGCGTCGTCACTCATGCCCTCATTCTCCCGCTCCGCCGTGCGGGCTCCGCACCGGGTGGGCCGTGAGCCGCTGCACACCGGTGGCGTCCCCGCCGAGCTGGTCGACGGCCGCGTGGGCGCCGGCGATGCACGCCGGGATGCCGACGCCGTCGTAGGCGGCTCCGCAGACGGCGAGGCCGGGGAGGTTCGCGAGGTGCTCGCGGACGCGGGCCACACGCGCGTGGTGGCCGACGGGGTACTGGGGCAGGCCGTCGGTCCAGCGGGTGACGCGGGCGGCGACCGGGGCGGCGGCCAGGCCGGTGGCCTCCTTCAGGTCGTGCCGGGAGACGTCGATCAGCCCGGCGTCGTCACGGCCGAGGATCTCCGTCTCGCCGTGCCGGCCGACCGAGGTGCGCAGGACGACCAGGTCCGGGTCCTCCCGGTCGATCCAGCCCCACTTGCGGGAGGCGAACGTGGACGCCTTGATGGTGCGTCCGTCGACCGGCGGCACCAGGAAGCCGCTGCCCGCGGGGAGCGCGGCGGCGTCCGCGCGGCGGTAGGCGAGGGTGATCAGCGCCATCGAGGCGTACTCCACGGCGGCCAGCTCGGCGGCGGCGGCCGGGGCCTCGGCGCGCAGCAGCGCGGCGGCGGCCGGCGCCGGGACGGCCACGACGACCGCGTCGGCGCCGAGCACCCGGTCCCCGGCGACCACCCGCCATCCGGCGGGCCCGGTGCGGCGCAGCTCGGTGACGGGCGTGTTCAGCAGGATCTCGGCGCCGCGTGCGCGGACGGCGGCGGCGACGGCCGGGGGCAGGGTGCCGATGCCGCCCTCGATGCCCATGAAGACCGGGCCCGCCGCGGCCGGGGCGGCGGCCGTACGGCCCTGGATCGCGCGGACCGCCTCGGTCAGCGAGGTGTGCGCGCGGGCGGCCTCGAACAACTGGGGGACGGCGGAGCGCATCGAGATGCGGTACGCGTCGCCCGCGTACACGCCGCCCAGCAGGGGCTCCACCAGGCGGTCGACGACCTCGCGGCCGAGCCGCGCCGCCACGTACTCCCCCACCGCCACGTCGTCGCCGACCTCGGTGCGGGGCAGCTCGGCGTCGCGGCCGATGCGGGCGAGCCCCTCCTCGGAGAGCACGCCGGACAGGGCGGCGGCGGTGCCGGGGACGCCCATGACGTGGCCCTTGGGCATGGGCCGGAGCGCGCCGCGGGTCCACAGGGCGGCCGTCGCGGTGGCCGGCGGCTGGAGGCGGTCGGCGAGCCCGGCCTCGCGGGCCAGGGCGACCCCCTCGGGGCGGCGGGCCAGCATCGACTCGGCGCCGAGGTCGACGCGCAGGCCGGCGATCTCGCCGGGCAGCAGCTTGCCGCCGACCCGGTCGGACGCCTCCAGCACCGTCACCCGGGCGCCCCGCCCGAGCAGTCGGTGGGCGGCGGCCAGACCGGCGATGCCGGCGCCGATGACCACGACGTGCCGCGCGCCCGCGGGGGTCTCGCTCATGTCCATGCGTCCAGCCTCTCAGACGGCACCGACAGCGCCGGACGGGCCCCGGCCGGGCGGCGCCGAGTCCGGACCGTGACCGCTTCGGGACCTTTCCGCGCCATCGTCGCGGAGGGCTCCGCCGTCATAGGAGCGTCAGTCGTCACGACCCTCGGGGGGCCTTCATGCAGGCACGACGTTCCGCTCGATCCGCTCGACCCGCTCGACCCACTCGGTCCACTCGGTCCGCACGTCCCGGCTCCGTCCTGGCCGGGCTGCTGCTGGCCGCGGCGCTGGCGCTCACCGGTTGCTCCGCCTCGGACGACTCCGGTGCGAGCAGCTCCGACAAGGCGGCCGGTCTCCAGGCCGAGTCCGGGGCCGGCTACGACGGGGGCAAGGGCGGTGCGGCCGGCGACGGCAAGGCGTCCGCGCCGAAGCTCGTCCCCGATCACGTCATCCACACCGCCTCGCTGACCGTCGAGGTAAAGAACGTCCCCAAGGCCCTCGCGCGGGCCCGTGCCGCCGCCGAGGGCGCGGGCGGCTACGTCGGCGAGGAGGACACCGCCCGGGACGAGGAGGGCGCCGAGTACACGGAGGTCGTGCTGCGCGTCCCCGTCGACGCCTACGACAAGGTCCTCGCCGGCCTGGAGGGCGCCGGCAAGCTCATCGAGCGCAACGCCGAGGCGCGGGACGTCACCGACCAGGTGGTGGACGTGGAGAGCCGGGTCAGGACACAGCGCGCCAGCGTGGCCCGCATCCGGGACCTGATGGACCGCGCGACGAAACTGAGCGACGTGGTGACCCTGGAGGGCGAGCTGAGCAGCCGTCAGGCGGAACTGGAGTCGCTGCTCGCCCGGCAGGCGTCCCTGAAGGACCGCACGGACCTGGCCACCATCACGCTGTCCCTGTCCGAGCGGCCCGTGGGGCGGGACGGCGGGGAGGACGACCCCGGGTTCGCGGACGCCCTGGCGGGTGGCTGGGACGCGTTCATGACCATGCTGCGCTGGGTGGTGGTGGCGGTGGGCGCGGTGCTGCCGTTCGCCGCGTCGGTGGCGCTGCTGGTGGTGCTGTGGCGGCGGCTGGTCCGGCCCCGGCTGCCGCGCCGCCCGGCGCCCGCGCCGGCCACGACCGCCCTCGGCCCGCTGCCGTCGGCCCGCCCGGCGCCGCGGCCGGCCGGGGAGAGCGGGGGCACCGGGGCCACCGAAGGCACCGGGAGCACCGGAAGCACCGGAAGCACCGGAAGCACCGGAAGCACCGAGGAGTCGTAGCGTGGGCGCATGAGCAGACTGGTCGTCATCGGCGGCGACGCCGCGGGAATGTCCGCGGCGTCGCAGGCCCGTCGCCTGCGGACACCCGGCGAACTGGAGATCGTGGCCTTCGAACGGGGGCACTTCACCTCCTACTCCGCGTGCGGCATCCCGTACTGGGTGGGCGGCGAGGTCCCCGAACGGGACGACCTCGTCGCCCGCACCCCCGAGGAACACCGCGCCCGCGGAATCGACCTGAAGCTGCGTACCGAGGTCACCGAGATCGACGTCGCGGGCGGGCGGGTACGCGTGCGCGACGTCGACTCCGGGGCCGAGTCCTGGACGTCGTACGACCGGCTCGTGATCGCGACCGGGGCCCGCCCGGTCCGGCCGGAGCTGCCCGGAATGGACGCCGACGGGGTGCACGGCGTGCAGACGCTGGACGACGGGCAGGCGCTGCTGGACACGCTGGCACGCACGCGTGGCCGTCGCGCGGTGGTGGTCGGCGCCGGGTACATCGGCGTGGAGATGGCCGAGGCGCTGATCAACCGCGGCTACCAGGTGACCGTCGTCAACCGGGGCCGGGAGCCGATGGCCACGCTCGACCCCGACATGGGCCGCCTGGTGCACCGTGCCATGGAGGGCCTCGGCATCACCATGGTGAACGACGCCGAGGTCACCGCGGTGCGCACCGGCGCCGACGGGCGGGTGAGCGCGGTGGTCACCGGCGACGCGGAGTACCCGGCGGACGTGGTGGTGCTCGGCATCGGGGTGCGGCCGGAGACCTCGCTCGCGCGGGACGCGGGGCTGCCCCTCGGCGACCACGGCGGGCTGCTGACGGACCGGGCGATGCGGGTGCGCGGGCACGAGAACATCTGGGCGGGCGGCGACTGCGTCGAGGTCCTGGACCTGGTGTCCGGGCAGGAACGGCACATCGCGCTCGGCACCCACGCCAACAAGCACGGCCAGATCATCGGCACCAACGTGGGCGGCGGTTACGCGACCTTCCCGGGCGTCGTCGGCACGGCCGTCAGCAAGGTCTGCGACCTGGAGATCGCCCGGACCGGGCTGCGCGAGAAGGACGCCCGCCGGGCCGGCCTGGAGTACGTGGCGGTCACCATCGAGTCGGCCAGCCGCGCGGGCTACTACCCGGGGGCCTCCCTCATGACGGTGAAGATGCTCGCCGAGCGCCGCACCGGCCGGCTGCTCGGCGTGCAGATCGTCGGCCGGGAGGGCGCGGGCAAGCGGGTGGACATCGCCGCGGTGGCGCTGACGGCGGGCATGACGGTGGAGCGGATGACGTCCCTGGACCTGGGGTACGCCCCGCCGTTCTCCCCGGTGTGGGACCCGGTGCTGGTCGCGGCCCGCAAGGCGGCGCGGGCGGTGGAGCAGCGCGGCTGACGGGCCGGCGGGAGCGCCGCGGGTGGCCGGGGGGCCGTACGGGGGGCGGTGCCGTACGGGGGCCGGGTGCCGTACGGGGGGCCGGACGGGGGCGTTCGGCCCAGCCCGCCGGTTCGCCCCTGCCATCGCGGGCAGTAGTCCTGCGTGGTCATCCCCGTCCATGACGTGAACCCGGTGCGCGGCACCCCCTGGGTCACCTACGCGCTGATCGCGGCCAACGTCGCCGTGTTCCTGTCCATGCCCGGCATGGCCGACTCCCTCACCGGAGCCGCCGGCCTGGCCCAGCAGTGCGATCTCCAGGCGTACCTGGACCACTGGGCGGCCGTCCCCCAGGAGCTGATCCACCACCGGATGCCACGGCTGGTGCCCACCGGCGACGTCGGGATCGGCCCGCACGGGCCGGGCTGCGTGGTGGCCGCGCCCGGCTACGACAAGTCCCCCGAGCTGAGCGTGCTCACCGCGATGTTCCTGCACGGGAGCTGGCTGCACCTGCTGGGCAACATGCTCTTCCTGTGGATCTTCGGCAACAACATCGAGGACCGCATGGGCCACCTGCGGTTCCTGCTGTTCTACGGCGTCTGCGGCTACGCGGCGACGTACGGCTTCGCGCTGTTCGACGCCGGGTCGGGCGCCCCGCTGATCGGCGCGTCCGGGGCGATCGCGGGGGTCCTCGGCGCGTATCTGGTCCTCTACCCGAGGGCCCGGGTCTGGGTGCTCGTCCCGTTCCTGGTCTTCCTGCCGCTGCGGCTGCCCGCCTGGATCGTGCTCGGCCTGTGGTTCGTGCTCCAGGCGTTCTACTCCGCGGGCCAGGGCGTCTCCGCCGCGGGCACCGTCGCCTACGTCGCCCATGTGGTCGGCTTCGTCGTCGGCCTGCTCCTCGCCCTGCCGCTGAAGCCCGGCACTCCCCCGCCGCCGGACCCGCCCGGCGTCCTCTTCGGCCGGCGGACCCGGCGGTCCTGGTAGGGCGGGGCCCGGAGGCGTCCGGGGCCCGGGTCAGCTCCGCCGCGCGGCGATGACGACCGAGGAGAAGACGGGCTCGCCGTCCTGGGTGGCGGTGACGTGCGCCTGGGGACCGCGCGGGTCACCGGGCGGCCCCGGCTCGGCCGTCACCAGGCACGGCCGGTCCAGTTCCACGTACCGCAGGAAACGGGCGTCGAAGGCGACGGGCGTCACCGGGTGGTCCGCCAGCGCCCGCGCCGCCTGGGACGCGGCCTCCAGGAGGACCATCCCCGGCACGTGGTCGTGGGGGTGGTCGAAGAAGACCCGGTGGCCGGTGTCCACCCGTAACCGCCAGGTGCCCGGCGTGCCGGTCGGCGACAGCAGCACGTCCCGTTCGTGTTCCCGGCCCGCTCCGGCGGCCGGTACCGGCGGGGCGGGCGGCAGCGCGCGGGCGACCGCCTGCGCGGCGTCGCGGTGGCTGCCGCGCAGCCGGTCGTACAGGGCGGGAGGGTGGGCCGTGTAGTCCAGTTCGGCGGTCCCCAGGTGTGCCCCGGCGCGCTGTGCCTCGATGCGCGAGGTGAGCTGGACCGAACCGAGCCGCCTGCGCCTGACCGACGGATGGGAGATCCGCAGCACCACGTCCGCGGCGCGCCCGTCCGCCCGCAGGGCCTGGCGGTTCACGGTGCAGCGGATGTGCTCCCAGCCCAGCCTGTGGCCGAGCGGCACGCGGTGGACGTGGTGGCTCAGCAGGGCCAGCGCCTGGCGCAGGCTCTCGACGAACAGCAGCGGGCTGTAGTTGTCCCCTTGGACGTAGAAGGAGTGGCCGGACGGCCAGCCGACGGTCACCCGCTGGTCCTTGCCGTCGATCTCGCCCCAGTCGGTGACGAGAACCTCCCCCGGTACGGACTTGCGCACCAGAGCGCCGATGCCGGGCGCGGAAGGCGGTGTGCCGGTTCTGTCGCGACAAGTGTCGTTCTCCGAACTCACTGGCGACTTACCCCCTGGTCGACGCATACGCCCTTTGTGCGGGCATACGCCTGCTCCGGGACCCGCGGGGGCCCCCGTGGCGCCAAAGAATAATGAGAGTTCTTTTTCCGGAGTAGGGGCGCGGTGGAGGCAATCAGACAGAGGGGGAAAGTCCCTGGAGAACGATGGTCCATATTCGGGCGAGCCGGACCCCGGCCCGCTCCGCCGAATCCTCCTGCTGAATGATCCGGCGGCGGATCTCCGCCTCGACACCGGTGACCAGAGAGGTGGCCAGAGAAGCGAGCGCCGCGGGGTCGGGTCCGTCGCCGGCGCTCTCCCGCGGGTCGTCCGGCAGGCATTCGTGGAGCGTGGGGGTCCAGGCCGTCGCCCAGTCCAGCGGGCCCGGCTGCTCCCGGGAGAGGCGGGCGGCGGCGCGCACGGCGACCTCCTGCTCCAGCAGTTCGGCGAGCGTCAGCGTCAGCAGCACCACCGCCAGCACGGGGTCCGCGCCCCGCGCCGCGGCCCTGCCGACGGCCGGCACGGTGTCGGCGTGCGCCTTGCGCCTGACCGCGTCCGCCAGTTCCCGTTTGTTGGCGTAATGGAAGGTCAGGGCGCCGACGGAGATCCCGGCGGATCTGGCGATCCGGGTCAGGGACGATCCCGCGTATCCGTGCCGGTCGAACTCCCGGGCTGCCGCTGTGGTCACGGCTCGCCGCGTCCGGAGGGCTCGCTCCTGCATCACCGTGATCCCTTCCGGCGTTACGCGCCGGGGCCGCTGCCCGGCGGACGCGAACCACCGGACGATGGAAAATAAAAAACCTCACTATAATTATTGAGTCCCCGCAGTACCGGCGGCAAGGAAGGGATTCCGGCCACCGGCCGGGCGGAAGCGTGAACGGCCGGGTTCACCTGCTACTTTCATCCGACACTGAATAAGGTGGCCCGCCGCCCCCGCCTGTTCCTACGGTTCTTCTCCGGCCCTACGAAAGGCAGCCGATGGGAAACGCCATGCGGGAATCCGACGCGCGGGAACAGGCGGCCGGGACCTGGCGCCGCCGTCCGGCGGCCCAGCAGCCCGACTGGCCGGACGAGGCGGAACTGCGGGCGGTGGTGCGGCGGTTGTCGCTGGCCCCGCCCCTGGTCTTCGCCGCCGAGTGCGAGACGCTGCGCCGCAGGCTGGCGTCGGTGGCGCGCGGCGAGGCCGTGCTGCTCCAGGGCGGCGACTGCGCGGAGACGTTCGCGCAGACCACGACCGAGTCCATCCGCGGCAAGCTGAAGACGCTGCTGCAGATGGCGGTCGTCCTCACCCACGCGTCCGCCCTGCCGATCGTCAAGGTCGGGCGGATGGCCGGCCAGTACGCCAAGCCCCGCTCGGGCACCGAGGAGCGGCGCGGCGGGACGGTGCTGCCGGTCTACCGGGGCGACGCCGTCAACGGGCCGGAGTTCACCGCCGAAGCCAGACGGCCGGACCCGGAACGGCTGCGGCTGATGTACGAGTACTCCGCCATGACGCTCAATCTGGTCCGGGCGCTGACCACCGGCGGCTTCGCCGATCTGCGGCGGGTGCACACCTGGAACCAGGGGTTCGTGGCCGGTTCCGGGTCCGGGGAGCGCTATGAGCAACTGGCCGAGGAGATCGAGCGCAGCCTGGCCTTCATGCAGGCGTGCGGGGTCGACACCCGCGGGCTGGACACCGCGGAGTTCTTCGTCAGCCACGAGGGCCTGCTGCTGGAGTACGAGTCCGCGCTGACCCGCGTCGAACCGGGGACCGACCGGCCGTACGCCACCAGCGGGCACATGCTGTGGATCGGCGAGCGGACCCGGGACCTGGACGGAGCGCATGTCGAGTACTTCTCACGGGTGGCGAACCCCATCGCGGTCAAACTCGGTCCGGCCACCGGCACGGACGCCGTGATGGGCCTGCTGGACAGGCTGGACCCGGGCCGCGAGCCCGGCCGGCTCACCCTCGTGGTGCGGGCCGGGGCCGAGCGGGTCCGTGACGTCCTGCCGACGCTGGTGGAGAAGCTCCAGGCGGAGGGGGCGCGGGTCTGCTGGGTGTGCGATCCGATGCACGGCAACACCTTCACCGCGGCCAGCGGCCACAAGACCCGCAGGTTCGACGCGGTCATGGACGAGGTGCGCGGCTTCTTCGAGGTGCACCGCGCGCTGGGCAGCCATCCCGGCGGCATCCACGTGGAGCTGACCGGGGACGACGTCACCGAGTGCGTCGGCGGCGGCAACGCGGTCCTGCCCGAGCAACTGCACCACCGCTACGAGACGGCGTGCGACCCCCGGCTGAACCACACCCAGTCCCTGGACCTGGCCTTCCTGCTGGCCGAGATGTACCGGGAGCGGACCGGCCGCGCGGACCGGGCGCCCGCCGCCCCGTCAGCGCGCTGTCAGTGACGCCGGGAAGCATGGCGTCGGCCTCGTCCGTTCGCCGCAAGGGAGTCATGGATGCCCACGGAAGCCGTCGTCCCGCCGTTCTCCGTCATACCCGGGTCCCAGGTGCACGAGGTCCTGGCCGGCCGCGAGCGGACCGTCGTGGACCTGGTCGAGGCCGCCTACCGGGTGCACGGCGAGGGCGACACGGTCAACCCGCCCTCGTACTTCCTGCGCTTCCCCGACCGCCCCGCCTCCCGCATCATCGCGCTGCCCGCCTCGCTGGGCGGTGACAACCGGGTCGACGGACTGAAGTGGATCTCCAGCTTCCCGCAGAACGTGGCCGCGGGGATACCGCGGGCCTCCGCGGTCCTGGTGCTCAACGACCACGACACCGGGTACCCGGTCGCCTGCCTGGAGAGTTCGATCATCAGCGCGGCCCGCACCGCGGCCTCCGCGGCGCTCGCGGCGGACCGGCTGTCGGGGGCCGCCGGGCGCGCCCGCCCCGCGCGGGTCGGCTTCATCGGCACCGGGTTCATCGCCCGGCACATCCACACCTTCCTCGCCCGCACCGGCTGGACCTTCGACGAGGTGGGCGTGCACGACCTCTCCAGCGAGTACGCGCAGGGCTTCCGCTCGTATCTGGAGGCGGCCGGCGAGGGCGGACGCGTCACCGTCCACGACAGCGCCGAGAAGCTGATCCGCTCCTCGGACCTGGTCGTCTTCGCCACCGTCGCGGCCGCCCCGCACGTGCGCGAACCGGACTGGTTCGCGCACGCCCCGCTGGTCCTCAATGTCTCCCTGCGCGATCTGGCCCCCGAGGTCCTCCTGGCCTCGGCGAACGTGGTGGACGACGTCGAGCACTGCCTGAAGGCCGACACCTCCCCCCATCTGACCGAGCAGCTCACCGGGAACCGGGACTTCATCGACGGCACGCTGTACGAGGTGATCACCGGCCGGGTGGAGCTGCCCGCCGACCGCCCGGTGGTGTTCTCACCGTTCGGGCTCGGGGTGCTGGACCTCGCGGTCGGCAAGTACGTGTACGACGAGGTGCGCCGGCGCGGCGAGGCGCGGGTCGTCGAGGGCTTCTTCCACGAGGTGGACCGCTACGCGCCCGGCACCCGGCCGTGAACGGGCGGCCCGCTCACGGCACTCCGCCCAGCGCGCCGAGCAACTCGGCGTGGTGCTCGACGAGATAGAAGTGGCCGCCCGTGAACTGCCGCCGGGTGAAGCCGCCCGGCGCGACCTCGGCCCAGGCCGCCATGTCGGCCGCGGTGACGACCGGGTCGCTGTCGCCCACGTAGGCGTGCACGGGGCAGCTCACCGGGGTCGGCTCGCGGGGTCCGTAGGTGCCCACGACGGTGAAGTCGGAGCGCAGCGCGGGCAGCACCAGTTCGAGCAGTGCCGGGTCGTCGAGCAGGGCGCTGTCGGTGCCGCCCAGTGCGCGCACCTCCGCCACCAGCGCGTCGTCCGCCGCGAGGTGCCACGCCCGGGGGGTGAGCCGGTGCGGGGCCTTGCGGCTGGAGACGTGCAGGGAGTGCGCGGACACCCGGTGCCGGTCCTCCAGGCGCACCGCGATCTCGTACGCCAGCGAGGCGCCCATGCTGTGTCCGAAGAGGGTGACCGGCACGTCCAGGAGGGGCAGCAGCGCGGCGGTGATCTCGTCCGCCAGTTCCTCCATGCGTTCGATCCGCGGCTCGGCCCACCTCTCCTGGCGTCCGGGGTACTGGGCCACCAGGACCTGGGTGCCGGTGCCGAACGCCTGGCCCCAGTGGTGGTAGAAGCTCGCGGTGCCGCCCGCGTGCGGCAGTACCAGCACCCTCCCGCGGGGCGGCCCGGCGGCGGGGTGGGTCCGGAACCACTTGCCCGTCATGAGTACACGTCGGCCTGGGTGACGCCCCGGGGCTCACCGAGGACCTCCGCCTGCTGGAGGATGGCCTGGTGCAGCTTGCGCATGGAGCGGCCGGGCTCCACGCCCAGGCCGTCGGCCAGCTTCCTGCGGGCCGCCTGGAAGGCGGCCAGCGCCTCCGACTGCCGGCCCTCGCGGTACAGCGCGAGCATGAACAGCTCGGTGAGCCGCTCGCGTTCCATGTGGCTCTCCGCCAACTGCCGCAGCTCGGGGATGGCGACCCGCCCCAGGCCCGCCGCCAGCCGCAGCTCGGTCAGGTCCTCGTAGACGGTCAGCCTGCGTTCCTCCAGGTCCGCGGCGCTGATCCGGCAGCGCACCCCGTCCCGCGCCTCCATCAGCGCCGGGCCGCGCCACAGGCTCAGGGCCTCCACCAGCGAACGGCAGGCGGCCACCGGGTCGTCCGCCGCGCGCTCGCGGCCGGCGTCGGCCAGCGCGGTGAAGCGGACCGCGTCCACCGCGTCGGGGGGCACGTCCAGCACATAGCCGTTGCGTGTGGTGCACAGCCGCTTGCCGCCGCCGGGAGTGGTCGACGACATCGCCCGGCGGATGCGCACGATATGGGCGTGCAGCGCGTTCCGCGCATTCGCCATGCTGCTGTCCGCCCACAATTCGTCGACGAGCTGCTCGAAAGGAATGACCCGGCCCGGAGAAAGCGCCAGCAGCGCAAGTACCATTCCGGCCCGTCTGGAGGCCACCGGTTTCTCTTTCTCCGCTGTCGATATCTCCAGCGGCCCGAGTATTCTGATCTGCATGATCCCCCATCAGCAATCGACCAAATGATCGAGTCAAAGTCTGCCGCCTGACGGCCGGATCAGTGACATACCATGTGGGCCGCCCCGCGAAGATCGAACGGTATGGACGGGCGCGGGCTGCGGGATCGACGTGCGGAGGCGGTGCGTACGGCCCCGGCACGGGTGCCGCGCACCCCGGCCGGCGGGCCGCCGGGCGACCGCCGGGCGACCCGCACCGAGGACTTTCACGCAGGACTGAAACTCCTGGCCCGGTTCCGATCCGCCCGCCTAGGCTCCCTTTTCGAATGACGCGACCTGGAACGCCGGGCGTGAGTCGATACGGCGGACGCGCCGGGAAATTCCTTCCGCAGGCGGATACGGCACGACGCGTATCGCCCGGTCCGGCCCTGTACCCGTCCTTGCGTATTCTGTCGACTCCGGAGGCGGAGCCCGAAGACATGACCGATCACACAATTCTGTCGGCCGAAGAAGCCGGCCCCGACGAGTTCCGCGACATGATGAGCGGATTCCCTTCCGGTGTCTCGGTGGTGACCACCGTCGGGCCGGACGGCCTGCCGCGCGGGATGACCTGCTCCTCGGTGTGCAGCGTCTCGCTGGCCCCGCCGACGATCGTCGTCTGTCTGCGGCACGGCAGCCCGACCCTGGAGGGCGTGCTCGGCAGCGGGAACTTCGCGCTCAACCTGCTGCACTCCGGTGCCGAGTCCGTCGCCGTGCTGTTCGCCTCGGGCGACCCGCGGCGGTTCGACACCACGCCCTGGAACTCCTCCCCGACGACGGGCGGCCCCCACCTGGTGCGGGACGCGCACGCGGTCGCGGACTGCGCGGTGACCCTGACCCAGCGGGTGGGCGACCATGTCGCCGTCTTCGGCCGGACCCGGCAGATCACCCGGCACCAGCGGCGCGCTCCCCTGCTGTACGGGCTGCGCGAGTTCCGCCCCTGGACGGTCGGCTGACCCGGCGCCCGCCGCCACCCCCCGCTCCGGCCCCCGCCTTTCCCGCGTCCCCGGATCTCCTCCCCGTACCTCGCGCGTCCCCGTATCCCCCGCATCCCTCGGAAGGGGAGGACATGACTCTTCTCGACGCAGCCGTCATCGTGACGGCGGCGCTCGCCGCGGCCGTCCTGGGCCGGCGGCTCGCCGGTCTCGCCCGGCAGCCCGCCATGGTCGGCGAGATCGTGCTGTGCCTGCTGCTCGGCGCGGTACTCGCCGCCTCCAGCCTCCACCTGCTGGATTCCGGCAACCCCGTCGTCCGTACCGTCGGACACGCCGGTCTCGCCCTGTTCGTCACCGGCGCCGTCCACGGCATGCGGACCGAGGGCGCGCGCCCGGTCGGCCGCGCGGTCGTCGCCCTCGCCCTCGGCTCCGTGCTGCTGCCCATGGCGGCCGGCGTCGGGGTCGCCGCCTGGGTGCTGGGCTCGGGCGACCTGGCGCTGCGCGGCGACTCGCCCGCCCCCGCCCTGATGCTGATGCTCGCCGTCGCCCTCTCCGTCACCGCCGTCCCGGTACTGGCCGGAATCCTCCAGGACCACGGCCTGGAGCGCACCCTCACCGGCCGGCTCTCGCTGACGGCCGCCGTCACCATCGACGCGGTCACCTGGCCGCTGCTGGCCGTCGCCGTGGCCCTCGCCGAGGGCGGCGGCGGCCCCCTGCGCACCGCCGCCGTGCTCGGCGGCGGCGCCGTCGTCGCCCTGGCGGCACGCCGGGCCGCCACCGCGCCGGCCGTCCGCCGGGCCGCCGTACGGCACCCGGGGGTCGCCGTCGTCATCGCCGCCGCGCTCTCGATCGCGGCCGCCACGACCACCCAGAAGCTGGGCTGCACCGACGTGTTCGGGGCCGCGCTGGTCGGCCTCGCGCTGCCCGCCGACGGGCCGTTCGAGCGGGTGGGACAGACCGTCGGGGCCGCCGGCCGCCGTACGCTGCCCGTCTACTTCGTCATCACCGGCGGGACCTTCCTGACCGGGGCGGGCGTCGGCATCCCGTGGACCGCCATCGTCGTGGTCACCGTCGCCGCCATGGCGGCCAAGCTGATCGGCTCCTACGCCGGCGCGCGGGCCGGCGCCCTGCCCCGCCCCGTCGCGCTCCGCCTCGCCACCCTGATGAACACCCGCGGCCTGACCGAACTCGTGGTGCTCCAGGCCGGGTTGACCTCCGGCGTGCTGACCCCCCGGCTCTATCTCGCGCTGGTGGTGATGGCGCTGGTCACCACCGTGCTCAGCGGGCCCCTGCTGCGCGCCGTGGGCGGACCGCCGCCGACCCCGCCCACGCGGGTCGGCCGCGCCACCCCGGCGGTCGTCGGCGACGAGCGGACCTGGTGAGCATCAGTGACCGGTCAGCGTGGTGTCAGGTGACAACGAGAGAGTGCTCCTTACGGGTTGCCGTCCCCCGCGGACTCCTCCTCCCGTCCTGATTCCCACGGTCCGGTCTTTCTACGACTCCTGCCCCGGCCGGCCGTGGGAATCCGCGGGTCGCCGGCTGACGCACCCGGTCGGTCCGCGTCTTCGAGAGGCAGGTTCATGCAGAGGATTCACTTCGGCAGCGGGGACCTGCTCCGGGTCGGCCTCAGAGCCACCGCCGGGGCGGCCGTCGAGACCGCGCTCGCCCAGTACCAGCTCGCGGCGGGCACCGGCGCCTCCTCCGCCGTGTGGCGGCGGCAGGCCGCCGCGTGTCTGCCGCGGCGGGTGGCCGGGGTCCCGGCCGCCGCGCCGCCCGGGGACCCGGAGATCCCCGCCGGGACGGGCCTGTCCGGCGACGGTTTCCTGCCGGAGGTGTGGCGCCGGGCCATCGCCCCCCACTGGGACCGGCTGGTCGCCCACCTGGAGGCGGAGTGCGACGCCCGGGGACGCGTCGCGATGGCGGGCGGCGTCCAGCAACTGCTGGCCACCCTGCACCCGAGGATCACCTGGCGCAACTCCGTCCTCAGCGTCCCCGGCGGCCCGGACGAGGACGTCCGGCTGCACGGCCGCGGCCTGGTGCTCTGCCCGTCCGTGTTCCTCAGCCACCGCCCCGGCATGGTCGTCCGGCCCCGCCCGGCCGGCGACCCGCCCGACGAACGGCCGCTCCTGGTCTTCGGGGTGCAGCTCGACCCCCGGGCCGCCGAGCGGATCTGGGGGGCGCCGCAGCGGGAGCGCTCCGCCTCGCTGAACGCCCTGGTCGGCCGCACCCGCGCGGCGGCGCTGCGGGTCCTGCGGGTCGGCTGCACCACCAGCCAGCTCGCCGACCGGCTGGGGATCTCGGTGGCCGGGGCCAGCCAGCACGCGTCGGTGCTGCGCGAGGCCGGGCTGATCACCACCCGTCGCTTCCGCAACACGGTGCTGCACACCGTGACACCGCTCGGCATCGCCCTGCTGGACGGCCACGACTCCGGTACGCGGCCGAGGCCGGCGGCGACGGCCCGGCTCACCGCCCTTCCCCCGCGCGGCGCCGTCAGCGCCTGAGGCCGGCCGACCCCGGGCGCGGGCGGCGCCGGCGAGGCCGTGCCCGTACCGTCCGAACCCGGCGCCGTCACCTCCCGCGCGGCCCCGGTGGACCGGCCGGCCCCGGTGCCGGGGCCGGCCGGTCCACCGGTCAGCGTCGTTCGGCCGGGGCCGCGGCGCGGTGGGCGCGATGGGCGCGGTGGGCCAGGGCGCGGCGGTCGAGCTTGCCGCTCAGGGTGAAGGGCAGCGCCGAGACCACCTCGACGCTCGATGGCACCATGTGCGGCGGCAGCAGCCCGCTCAGGTGCACGCGCAGTTCCCGTACGGTCGGCGCGGCGGTGGCAGCGGGCACCACGAAGGCGGCCAGCACCTGCTGCCCCATGCCGTCGCGGACCGGCGTGACGGCGGCACGGGCCACCGCCGGATGGCCGCGCAGCGCCGCCTCGACCTCGCCCGGCTCCACCCGGTGCCCGCGGATCTTGAGCTGCTGGTCGAGCCGCCCGAGGAACTCCACCGACCCGTCGTCCAGGCGGCGTACCCGGTCCCCCGTCCGGTAGGCCCGGGTGCCGTCGTCGAGGGTGACGAAGCGCTCCGCGGTCTGCTCCGGCGCCCGCCAGTACCCGCGCGCCAGCCCGGCACCCGAGATCAGCAGCTCCCCCGCCGTCCCGTCCGGGACGCGCTCCAGACGGGCGTCGACGACCCTGATCCCGGTGGCCCGGACGGGCCGGCCGATGGGCACGGTCGTTCCCGGTCGCCGGGCCGCCTCGGCGGGTCCCACCTCGTACGTCAGCGAACCGACCGTCGTCTCGGTCGGTCCGTAGTGGTTGATGATCCGGCAGCGGCCCTGGGCGCGGACCCGGTCGACGAGTTCCCAGGGCAGCGCCTCCCCGCCCAGCAGCAGCGCCTCACGCGGCAGCACGTCGGCGTCCTGGTAGCTCAGCAGCGCCGCGAGATGCGAGGGCGTGATCTTCAGGTGGTCGATGCCGTGGGTGCGGGCGTAGCGCGCGAAGCTGTCCGGGTCGAGCACCACCTCGGAGGGGACGAGGTGGACGCAGCCCCCGGAGATCAGCGCCGGGAAGACGGCGGTGTTCCCGAGGTCCGTGGCGAGGCTGGTGACGCTGGCGAACGACCGGGGCCGGTCGGCGCAGTCGAGCAGGGACACCACGTGCCGGGCGTAGTTCGCCAGCGAACCGTGGGTGACCGCCACGCCCTTGGGCGTACCGGTCGACCCGGAGGTGTACACCAGGCAGGCCAGGTCGGCGGGTTCGGGGGGCCGGGGGCGGGCGGCCGGGGCCGGCGGCGGAGCGTCCGGGCGGAGCACCGTCCCGCCGAAGTCGGGCCGTGGCTGGTCGGTGAGCAGTATCCGGGCGCCGGAGTCGGCCAGTTGGGCCGTCAGCCTGTTCCGCGGCTGCTCCACGTCCAGGCAGACATAGGGGGCGCCGGCGCGCAGCACGCCCAGCAGGGCGACCAGTTGGCCGGTGCCGCGGGGGGTCAGCACGGCCACCGGCTCGTCCGTCCCCGCGCCCCGGTCGACCAGCGCGTCGGCGAGGCGGGCCGTGGCGCGGTCCAGTTCCGCGTAGCTCAGCCGTCCCCCTTCCCCGACCACCGCCGGGCGGTCCGGCCATCGTGCTGCCTGCTGCTGGAACAACTCCATCACCATGCGTTCGACGGGCATGAAAACCTCCGGTGCGGAACGGGTGGGTTCCACGGAATAAGAGTCGGTGGGATTCCGGCGGGTCATCGCGCGAGGCGCGGCCGGTGTCCACGGCCGACGCGGATAGAATGATGAAAATTTTTCTCTTCTCGTGGCGAGGGGTGCCCCCGGGGGCGGCGCATGACTGGTCGGGCAGTGAAGCAGGAGCGGGCCGAACGGACCCGCGCCGCCGTGGTGCTGGCGGCCTCCGAGGAGTTCAAGGAGCGGGGCTTCGCCGGGGCCAGCGTGGCGCGGATCGCGGACCGGGCCGGGGTGACCCTGGGAGCGGTGTACTTCCACTTCCCGTCGAAGAACGAGCTGGCCCGGGACATCGTGTCCCGGCAACCGGACTTCGTGGCGCCCCCGCTCCCCGCCCAGGGCCTGCAGCGTGTCGTCGACGTGACGCTGACCTGGGCGTACCAACTGCTGGACGACCCCGTTCTGCAGGCGGGCGCCCGACTGGTGTGGGAGCAGGAGCGGTTCATGGAGCCGGAGCTGAACTCCCACGACCAGTGGGCCACGCTGCTGCTGCCGGAGCTGCGCACCGCCCAGCGCCAGCGGGAACTGCGCACCGGCACCGACGTCGTGGCGGTCGCCCGGCTGGTGGTGAACGCCTGTACCGGCGCCCAGATGCACTCGTACGTCGAGGCCCGGCACCGGGACCTGCCCCAGCGGGTGGAGGAGATCTGGCGGTGCCTGCTGCCGGCCGTCGCGGTGCCCAGCGCGGCCCGGCGGATCGAACTCGGCGAATACCGCGGGCGCCCGGCGGACTGACGCCGCCCGGCCCCGACCAGCGAACCGGTACAGGTGAGGAGAGCCGCCATGGAGGACCGCACGGGGTCACTGCGGGGCAGGACGGTCCTGATCACGGGGGCGTCCAGCGGGATCGGGGCCGCCGCCGCCAAGCTGTTCGCCGGTGAGGGGGCGGCGGTGGTGCTGATGGCCCGGCGCGAGGACCGGCTGCGCGCCCTGGCGGCGGAGATAGCCGCCGACGGCGGCCGGGCCGCCGTGGCGGCGGGGGACGTGACCGTCCCGGCGGACGTCGCCCGCGCGGTCGGCACCGCGGTGCGCGACTTCGGCGCGCTGCACGCGGCGTTCAACAACGCCGGCTGGGGGAGCGTCGGGAGCGAGCTGCACGAGACGGACGACGCCGTCTTCGACCAGATCATGGACGTCAACGTCCGTGGAGTGTGGAACTGCCTGAAGCAGGAGATCCCGGTCATGTTGCGGCAGGGCGGGGGCGGAGCGATCGTCAACACCTCCAGTACCGCCGGTGTGTTCGCCACCGGCGCGGTATCGCCTTATGTGGCCGCCAAGCACGCCGTGCTGGGTCTGACGCGCGCCGCGGCGGCCGAGTACGGTCAGCGGGGGGTCCGGATCAACGCCCTGGTGGTGGGCTCGACCCGTACCGAGCTGATGGAGGGTGCCATCGCCCGGATGCCGCTTCTGGAACAGGCCGCCGTCGCCCGAGCCGTCCAGCCCCGCCTCGCGGAACCGGAGGAGATAGCCCGTGCCGCCGCCTGGCTCCTCGGTGACCATGCCTCCTTCGTCACCGGCGCGGCGGTGCCCGTGGACGGCGGCTGCACCGCCGTGTGACGGCGGCCCGGCCCGGACCGGTCAGCGGCACGGCAGGTCACCGAGGAGGTCGTCGACGCCGAAGGCGCCGCGGTGGCCGGGGAATCCGTCGCGGACCAGGCCCCAGATCCGGGCCAGTTCGGCGACCGGGTCCCCGCCGGTGCGGTGATGTCCGCGCGCCCGCTGCCGGATGGTGGCCTCGGCGCCGGTGACCAGGTGGGTGGCGAGCGCGGCGACCGCGGCCCGGTCGGCGGCGGAGCCCAGTCGGGCGTCGCGGGCGTGCCGCAACTGCCGGTGGATCGCGGGCACCCAGGCGGAGAACCAGTCGGGTGCCCCGGCCCGCTCCCGGGCCAGCCGGGCCGCCGCGCGCACCGCCACGTCCCGCTCCAGCAGTTCGGTCACCGCCAGCGTCAGCGAGACCACCGACTGCACCGATTCCTCACGGCGTGCCGTCACCGCCGCGACCGCCGTCTCGGTGGCGGCGCCGCCCTGCTTGCGGACCGCGGCCGCCAGCCCCTCCTTGGTGGAGAAGTGGAAGGTCAGCGCCCCGATCGAGACGCCGGCGGCCCGGCAGACCCGGGTCAGCGACGCCCCGTTGTAGCCGTTGCGGTCGAACTCGTCGGCGGCTGCGCCGACCAGGACCTGCCGGGTGCCGGCCGCCCTTCGTTGCATCACCGTGATCCTTCCCGCAGGGTCGCCGGCGCGTGCCGACCGACGGCTGTGTTGGGCTTCTTGAAAAAAGAAACACCATTATTATTATGGGTTTGGGTCTCTGGAAGCCGCTGTACTCCGGAGGGCCGCCGGGCCGGTTCAGCGGCGCCGAGAACCCCGTCCACTCCTGGCCGCCTGAGGAGACGCGCCTGCGCACGACCTGGTCACTGCCGCCGCTGCAACAGTCCGTCGAGGGGCCGAACAGGGCATCGCTTCGCTCGCAACAGCTAACGGCTGCCATGAGGAAGGTACGGGGGCATGGATATCGAGGTCAGGCATGCGCGGGTGGTCGAGATGATCAACGCGACAGGGAGCCTGTCGAAAGCCGCGATGAAGATCGGCATACCGCAGCCGAGCCTGTCGGCCCAGTTGCGCCGGATAGAGAAGGCGGTGGGCGGCAGCCTGTTCGTCCGCACCCGCAACGGCGTCATTCCCACACCGCTCGGGGAGCGGGTGATCCCCAAGCTCGCCGCGCTGGCGGAGCAGGCCGACGCGGTCATCGCCGAGGCGGCCATCGACACCTCGGGCACCCTGCGGTTCGGCACCGCCGAGTGGACGCCGCCGTCCCTGCGGGGCGCGCTGCGCTCGATGCTCCCCAAGATCGACATGCGGACCGAGACCATCCTGTCGGCGGACGCCGTCGACAAGGTGCAGCGCGGTGCGCTCGGCGCCGCGATGGTGTCGGGCATGGGGTCGGTCGCGCCGCTCCGGCTGAAGGACCGCGACCTCGCCAAGGAGACGATCGTGCGCGATCCGGTCTGGCTGGCGCTGCCCGTCGCCCACCCGCTGGCGGACCACGGGGTGCTCACCGCCTCGCAGTTGGACGGACTGTGGTGGATCGGCTATGCCCAGCAGCACTGGTTCTCTCCCGTCGAACGGCATCTGCTCGGTGCCTACGGCCAGCGCGACCGCAGCGTCTCGCACTACGCGGGCGGCCATCACGAGGCCATGAGCTGGGTGCGGCATGTCGGCGCGGCGGCGCTCACCCCGCTGACGGGGGCCACCTCCGACGTGCGCGTCGTGCCGCTCGCCGACACCCAGTACACGGAGCTGACACTGGTGTGGCACCGGGACGCCATGAGCAGCGGCATCGCGCGCAAGCTGGTGGAGATCATTCGCGGCTACTACTACCAATATGCACGGTCCTTCCCGAGCTACCGGTCGTGGCTGGGCGACCTCGCCGACCGGCCGTCGGAGGTCCCCGACCCGTCGTGCTGGGTGACGGCGGACAGTTCCTGCGCTTCGTGAGGGACCGCGGCGGCAAGCCGGGGGATTCGCCTGCCGCCGCGGTGCTCTGCCGCGGACTCCCCCCGGACACCGGGGGGCTGCCGCGCGGATGGGGTCCGGCCGGGGGGTGGCCGGACCCCGGTCAGGGGGCGACGGCGGCTTCCACGGGCTTAGCCCGCAGCGCGACCGACGTCGGGAAGAGGATCGTCGCGAACGTGAGGGCCACGGCGGTCACCAGGATCGTCGGGTAGATCCACCCCGGACCGCTCGGCAGCACCGATCCGTCCAGGGCCATTCCGAACGGGACCAGTGAGCCGGCCGCGACCCCGGTGCCGAGCACGATGCCGACCAGGGCCGTCACCAGCGCCTCGACCGACATCATCCACATCACCTGGCTGCGGGTGGAGCCGATCAGCCGTTGCAGGGCGAACTCGCCGCGCCGCTCGGCGGTCGCCACGATCAGCGAGTTGACCAGCGCGATCACCGCGTAGCCGACCACGACCGAGGCCAGCAGGTAGCTCGCCACCCGGCCGCTCTGGTCGCTCTCCGTGTGGGCCACGGTCGCCTCCGCGCGGTCCACGACCATCACTCCGGGCAGATCGCCGGCCGCCTTGCGCACCGCCGTCTTCAGCTCCTCGGTCGACACGCCCTGCTCGCCCTTGACCAGGATCTGCGGCAGTACGCCGCTGGTGGTGCGGGGCAGCAGCGCGCTCGCGGGCACCATCGCGTAGCCGAAGCCGCGCGGCGGGTCGAACGATCCGACCACCGTCATCGTGCTCGCCTCCCCGTCGCCCCAGCGCAGCCGCACCTGGTCACCGATGTGCTTGCCGCTGTCCTTGAGTACGTCCGTGGGCAGCACGATGCTGTTGCCGGTCAGCCGCGCGTAGTCGCCCTCCACCGTCGGGCGCCCGAGGGTCTGGCGGGCGCCGGCCGCCGTGACCCCTTGCAGGTCGATCCGGCTGGGCTTGACCTCGCGGGCCGTCGTCAGGTCGTCCTCGCCCTTGCCCGGCTTCACGACGGTCTCCAGGCGGGCCTCGCTGGAGACCGAGGCGGACGCCCCGGAGACCTGCGGCAGGTCCGCGAGTGTCTCCACCAGCGAGGGCGGCAGCGCGCCGGAGGCGGAACCGACCACCGCGTCGGCCTTGAGCCCTTCGGCGAAGATCCGGCTGTTGGCGTCCTCCTGACTGGTCTGCAGGTAGATCAGCGCCGTGGCCAGTCCGGTCGCCAGCATGATCGGGATGACCGCCGAGGCCAGCCGGACCTTGCGCACCGACGCGTTCAGCATCGCCAGCCTGCCGGACAGCCCGGTGAACCAGCCGATGGGCCAGCGCAGCAGCGCCGCCAGCCAGCGGCACAGGCCCGGGGAGACCAGCGCGATCCCGACCGCCCACAGCATCGCGGCCGGCCCGGCGGTGCTCGCCGCGATCGGCCCGGTCATCACCGACGCGGTCACGATCGCCAGGGCGGTCGCGCCGCCCAGGAACAGGAAGGCCAGGATGCCGCGGATCGGGCTCATCCAGCGGGTCTGCAGCGTCGCCTCGGCCATCGCCTCGGTGGGCCGGACCTTGGACACCCGGCGGGAGGCGATGAACGCGGCGGCCAGCGCCGCGAACAGGGTGGCGCCGAAGCCGGTGAGCCGCGGCACGAAGCCCTGGCTGAAGATCATCTCGCCCGGGATCAGGCCCTGTTCGACCAGGATGTCGTACATGAACCGGCCGAACACCTGGCCGGGGACGAGGGCCAGGCCGGCCGCGAGCAGCGCGATCACGAAGGTCTCGGCCATCACCATGCGGCGCAGTTGCCCCGGTGTCACGCCGGTCGTGCGCAGCAGCGCCATCTCCCGGCGGCGCTGCTGCATCAGCATGCCGACGGTGCTGCCCACCACGAAGATCGCGACCATGGTGGCCAGGCCGCCGAACGCGCCCGCGACCGGGATCAGGTTCTGCTTGCCGCTGATCGCGTCCGGGAACTCGGCGATCCCGCGGTCGTTGCCGTGCAGCACATGGGCGCCGCGGCCCGCGACGGCCTTGTCGACCGCGGCCGCGAGCTTCACCGGGTCGGTGCCGGCGGCGGCGAGCACGCCGATGTCGTCGATCCGTCCGGGCCGGTCGTACAGCCGGGTGGCCTCGTCGTCGGTGAACAGCAGCGACGGCCCGTCGGCCGTGCTGCTCTCGGCGATCCCGCTGACCCGGAAGTCGTGCGGGACGCCGCGCACCGACGCCGCCAGCTTCTCGCCCGGCCGCAGGTCCAGCTTCCGCGCGGTGCCGCTGTCCACGACGACGTCGCCGGACGCGGCCGGCTCGTCGCCGTCGACCAGCTTGTACGGCGCGAGCCGCGCGCTGGACCAGCCGTGTCCGAACGCCTCGGCCGGCCGTCCGGCCAGCGAGGTGATCGGCACCGAGACGTCCGGTACGGCCGCGGTGACGCCGGGCACCCGGGCCACGGTGTCCACCAGGCCCGCGTCCAGCAGCACGCGCTCGGTCATCGGGTCGGTCGCGGTCCCGACCGCGTGGCCGGGGTAGTCCTGGTCGCCGGTGACCACGACGGGCGCCGCGGCCAGCCGCTGGGCCTCGACGTTGGCCCGGATGCCGGTCTCCATCAGACCGCCGCAGCCCTGGACGACGACGGCGCCGACGAACAGCGCGACCAGGGACGCGAGGAAGCCGCCCTTGCGGTACCGCAGGGTCTTGAGGGCCAGACGCAGCATCAGACCACCCGCTGCGCGTTCGTGGGCTGCTGCCGGCGGGCCCAGGCACCGAGCTGGGTCATCTGCCGGGCCACCTCCTGGACGGTGGGCCGCTCCAGTTCGGCGCTGACCCGGCCGTCCACCAGGAACACCACGCGGTCGGCGTGCGAGGCGACCACCGGGTCGTGGGTCACGATCACCGCGGTCTGTTCACCGGTGTCGACCGCCGAGCGCAGCAGCCCCAGGATCTCCAGCGCGGTCTCCGTGTCGAGGGCGCCCGTCGGTTCGTCGCCGAACAGCAGGACCGGCCGGGTGACCAGGGCGCGGGCGATGGCCACGCGCTGCTGCTGGCCGCCGGACAGCTCTCCCGGGCGGTGCTTGCGGCGGGCGGTGAGGCCGGTGCGCTCGATGACCTCGTCGACCAGCCGGCGGTTGGGCCGCTTGCCGGCCAGCCGCAGCGGGAGCGTCACGTTGTCCACGACGTTCAGCGCGGGCAGCAGGTTGAAGCTCTGGAAGACGAAGCCGATCCGGTTCCTGCGCAGCTTGGTCAGCGACCGTTCCTTCATCGTCGTCAGGTCCTGGCCCTCCAGCAGGACGCTGCCGGAGGTGGGCCGGTCCAAAAGGGCCGCGCAGTGCAGGAAGGTGCTCTTGCCGGAGCCGGAGGGACCCATCACGGCGGTGAAGGTGTGGCGCTGGAAGCCGAGCGTCACCCCCGCCAGTGCCTCCACGCTGTTGCGGGAGCGCCCGTACACCTTGCGGACGTCCTGTAAGCGCAACAGCTCGTCCGTGGCCGGCCGCCCTTGCTTCACACGCATGAAGATCTCCTAGTCCTGGAATTTCATCAGTTCGGGCCGACCGCGGATACGAATGCTCGGAAAATCGTTCGGAAGTCGATCTGCCGGAGGCAAGGTCGCCGGCACGGAAATGACCCTAGCGAGGCAACGCCCTTCCGGAACATGGGGCTAGCCCTACCTTTGCCGCGGTGGAGAACCCGCTGTTATGCGTCAGTGCCGTGTCAGCGCTTTGTCAGCCATTTGTCAGTGGACGTCTTCCGGCCTTCCGTACACGGCGAGGCTCCCGGGCCGGCGAGCCGAGACGACACATCTCTCGCTCGCGGCACGGGAGCCTCGTCGGGCCCGGCCGGCTCAGTCCTCGACGGGGACGCCCTCGATGGCGTACAGCTCCGCGCCGCCCTGGAAGTACGGCATCTCCACCGCACGGGTGAACCGGAAGCCGCTCGCGGCGAGCAGCGCGCGCCACTCCTCCTCGGTGCGCTCCTTGCCGCCGTTCATCAGCATCATGGTCAGGTCCAGCATCCGGGCCAGGCCCGGCTCGTTGCCGGCCGGCACGATCCGCTCCAGGACGACCACCCGGCCGCCGGGCCGGATCGACTCCCGCATCCGGCGCAGTACGCGCACGCTCTGCTCGTCGTCCATCGCGTGCAGCACACAACTGATCAGGTAGGCGTCGCCCTCGGGCAGTTCGTCGAACGCGCTGCCCTCGCGCACCTCGACGCGGTCCTGGACGTCCGCCTCCTTGAAGTGGCGCATGGTGTGGTCGATCCCGGCGGGGATCTCCACCAGCACGCCCTTCATGCCGGGGTGCTCGTGCAGCACGGCGGCGAGCATCGAGCCCGTGCCGCCGCCGACGTCGACCAGGGTGTCGATGCCGTCGAAGGAGTACGTCCGCGGCAGCGGCAACTGCTCGGTCCAGGTGGCGGCGCCCATGCCCTTGCGGAACGCGTCACCGGTGTCCCGGACCGTGTTCAGGTAGTCCCACAGCGGCATCCCGTACTCCATGTCGAACGCGCGCTCGCCGGTGCGCACGGCCTCGGGCAGCGCCCCGTAGGCGCGGTAGACCTCCCGGCCGTAGAAGAGCACGAGGTCCTTGACCGAGTCCTCCGTGTCGCTGCGCAGGTACGCGGCCAGCTCGGTCGTCGCGAACCGCCGGCCCTCCTCCTCGCGGAAGTACCCGGCGCCGGCCAGCGCGCGCAGCAGCCGGTACAGCGAGCCGGCGTCGGTGCCGGTCCGCTCCGCCAGGTCGTCGATGCCGAGCGGGCCGTCGGCCAGGTGGTCGGCCACCCGCAGCCGCGCCGCGCTGTACACCGCGGCGCTCAGCCATCCGGCGTACATGTCCTCACGCACCCGAATACTGCTCACTTCGCTCATACCCCGTCCTCCGGGTTCTTCGAGATTCGCCTCGATCGGATGCGATGAGGCACTGGAAACACGCCGCGCGTAGGGATACGGGCGTCAGCCGTTGTCGGCCGAGTGACCGACCAGGTTGAGGAACACGTCGTCCAGCGTGGGCCTGCGCAGCACGAAGTCCGCGACGTCCACGCCCGCCTCGCGGAGCGCGACCGCGGCGGCGCCGACGCCCTGGGCTCCGTCGTTGAGCTGTACGGAGATCCGGCCGGTGACCTTGTCCACGGTGGGCGGCGCCTGCGCGATGGGGGTGAGCACGCGCACCGCCGCCGCGGTGGTCGCGGCGGTCTCCTCGGGGCCGGCCGAGGCGACGAGCTGCACCTCCAGCCGGTCCTCGCCGACCTTGCGCTTGAGTTCCTCCGGGGTGCCGGCCGCGATGGTCCGGCCGGACTCGATCACCGCGACCTCGTCGGCCAGCCAGTCGGCCTCGTCCAGGTACTGGGTGGTCAGCAGCACCGTCATGCCGTCGTCGACCAGGCCGCGGACGGTGCTCCACAGCACGATCCGGCTCGCCGGGTCCAGCCCCACCGTCGGCTCGTCGAGGAACAGCACCTCCGGCGACCCGATCAGGCAGCTCGCCAGGTCCAGCCGTCTGCGCATCCCGCCGGAGTAGGTGCCCGCCGGCCGGTCGGCGGCCTGGGTCAGTTCGAACCGGCGCACCAGCTCGTCCGCGCGGTCCCGGGCGGTGCGCCGGCTCATGTGCAGCAGCCGGCCGAACATCACCAGGTTCTCCCGGCCGGTGAGCAGCTCGTCCACCGCCGCGTACTGCCCGGCCAGCCCGATCCGCGAGCGCACCCGGGCCGGTTCGCGGGCCACGTCGAACCCGGCCACCTCGGCCCGGCCGCCGCTGGGCTTCAGCAGCGTGGTGAGGATGCGGACCGCGGTCGTCTTGCCCGCACCGTTGGGGCCGAGCAGGCCGAGCACGGTGCCCGCCGCCACCTCCAGGTCGATGCCGGCCAGCGCGGTCACCCCGCCGTAGCGCCGGGCCAGGCCCTCGGCCCTGATGGCGTGCGTCACCGCTGGGCCACGCGTTCCCGCAGCGACCTGGGCCGCATGTCGCTCCAGTGCCGCTCGACGTACTCCAGCGCCTCGGCCCGGCCGCTCTCCGGGTGCACGACCGTCCAGCCGTCGGGCACCTCGGCGAACGCCGGCCAGATCGAATGCTGTTCCTCGGCGTTGGCCAGCACCAGGAACGTACCGTTCTCGTCGTCGAAAGGATTGCCGCTCATTTCCCCACTCCTCCTGTACGCGTCTTCACCGTTCTTCGGTCAGTGCGACCGGCAGTCCCAGATATCCGTAGACGAAATTGGAGAACAGCCGCCGCGGCTCGCCGCGGATTTCCACCGCGGCGACCTGGTCGCGCAATGCCTCCAGCACCGCGGAAACGTGTGCGCGGCCCAGGAACGCGCCGATGCAGTAATGCGGGCCGTGGCCGAAGGCGACGTGCCGGTTGGGTTTGCGGCCGAGGTCGAACCGCTGTGCGTCCGGGAAGACCTCCTCGTCGAAGTTGGCCGAGGAGTTCCACAGGGTCACCACGTCACCGGCGCGGATCACCTCGCCGCCCAGCGGTACGTCCTCCAGTGCCCGGCGGCCGAAGTGCATGGCGGGCGTCGTCCAGCGCAGCACCTCCTCGGTGGCCTCGGCGATGCTGACCTCGCCGCTCTTCAGCGCCCGCCACTGCCCGGGGTGTTCGGCCAGCGCGATGAGCGCGCCGATGGAGGACATCCGGCTGGACTCGTCCGCGCCGAGCACCAGGCTGTAGCAGTTGAAGACGATCTCGTCCTCGGTGAGCGGCTCGCCGTCCACCAGCCCGGTGGCCAGCGCGCTGACCACGTCCTCCCCCGGCGATCTGCGGCGCTCGCGGGCCAGTTCGCCGAAGTAGAGCAGGATCTCGTTGCGGGCCAGCCACTCCTCCAACTGCGAGTCGTTCTCGTCGTAGCGGGACAGGGTGCGGTTGTTCCACTCGACGAGCTTGCCGCGGTCGGCCACCGGGATGTCCATCAGGTCGCCGATGGTGTTGATCGGGATGTGGTCCGCGACGTCGGTGGCGAAGTCCGCCTCGCCGCGGGCCACCACCTCGGCGATCAGCCGCTGGGTGCGCCGGCGCACCAGTTGGCCGACGTGTTCCAGGACGCGCGGCGAGAACGACTTCAGCATCAGCTTGCGGGTCTCGCGGTGCCGGGGCCCGTCGGTGACGGCGAGCATCTTGCCGGCCGCGGAGTCCCCGCCCTGGAGCAGGGTGGAGAGCACGTTGCCCTGCTCGGAGGTGAACCTGCGGTTGTCCTTGTAGACCGCCAGTACGTCCTCGTAGCGGGTGACCGCCCAGAAGCCGGGCCGGTCCTCGGCGGGCGGGTTCCAGTGCACCGGTGCCTCGGCGCGCAGCCGGCGCCACAGGGCGGGCAGGTCGGCGTCGATGAACGTGCGCGGGTCGGCCAGGTCCGGGAAGCGCGGGCCGGCCCGCTCGGCCGGGTGCGCGGTCATGACGGCTCCCTCGACATCGTGGACTCCTTCGGGGTGGGACTGCTCAGTGGGTGTCGGTCCGGTAGCGCCGGATGCTGATCGTGCCGGTGACCGCCAGCACGGCCGCCAGCGACAGCACGACCACGAGGGTGGAGTGGGTGGCGGCGAACCCGGTGACGTTCTGCGGGTTGCCCCACAGGTCGCGCACCGACGTGACCACGGCGCTGACCGGGTTCCACTCGGCGATCGGGCGGACCAGCGCGGGCATCCGGTCGGGCGAGATGAAGCCCGTGGACAGGAAGGAGAACACCACCGCGATGAGGCCGCCGACGGACTCGATGGTCTCCAGGTTGCGCCAGAGCAGGCCGAGCATGATGCCGACCCAGACCATGGCGTAGACGAACACGGCCGCCACCCCGAACCCGGCGAGCACGGACAGCGGGTCGGTGTGCGGGCGCCAGCCGAGGAGGAGGCCGGCGAGGGTGACCACGGTGATGCCCAGCAGCCCCATCACCAGGTCGCCGAGCGAGTTGCCGATCAGGACGGTGGCCCGGGAGATCGGCAGCGAGCGCAGCCGGTCGACCAGGCCGCTGCGCAGGTCCAGCGCCACGGCCACCGCCGTCGGCGTGATGCCCGCCAGCCCCACCTGCATCAGCCCGCCGGCGAAGATGTACTCGGTGTACTCGCCGTCGCCGGGCGCCACCACCGAGCCGCCGAGCAGATAGCCGAAGGCCACCAGCACGATGATCGGGTTCATGATGATCCCGACCAGCCTGCCCGGTGCCCGGCGCAGTCTGCGCAGCCGCCGGGCCGCCACCGTCTCGATCTCGATCAGGGCCGACGCCAGGGGGCGTTCCCGGACCCGCACCGCGTGCGCGGTCATGCCGCACCGCCTCTCGTCTGGGCCTCCGGTCGTCCGGATACGGCCTCGTGTTCCTGCTCGGACATCAGGCGGAACCGCCCTTCAGCAGACGGTTGATCACGGCCGCGAGCCATGCCTGCGGGGCCGGGTGCATGAGGTACTCGTGCCCGACGTCCACGGCGTGCTCGGTGAGCCGGCCGACGTACGGCCGCCAGCGGTCGGCCATCGCCGCCTGCTCCGCGTCGTCGCGGTCGGCGGTGGCGGCCACCAGGTGCAGTTCGCCGTCGTAGGGGCGCGGCACGAACTCCCGCAGCAGCGCCCCGTGCCGGTGGGACAGCGCCATGATCCGGCGCACGGTGTCCTCGCCGAGCGCGAGCAGCGGATGGTCGTCGCCGCGCAGCACGTCCAGGACGTCGTCCGGGGTGAGGACGCGGCCGTCGAACCGGGACCGGTCGTGTCCGATCACCTCCAGGACGTTCACCAGCATCTCGGACTCCGAGCGCTGCTCGGCCGGCCTGCCGTGCTCGGGGTAGCCGTCCAGGTCGACCACGAGGGCGACCCGCTCCCCCGCCTCCCGCAGCCGGACCGCCAGCTCCTGCACCACCAGGCCGCCGAACGACCAGCCGAACAGGTGGTAGGGGCCCTCGGGCTGGATCTGCCGAATCCGGGCCAGGTAGTCGTCGGCCAGCTCGCCCATGCTCGTGGGCAGCCCGGTGGTGCCGGACAGCGCCGGTGACTGCAGGCCGTACACCGGGTGGCCGGCCGTCAGGCGCCGGGCCAGGCCGATGTACGGCAGGGCGAAGCCGACGCCGCTGTGCACGAAGAACAGCGGGGGCCGGTCGCCGTCCGGCCGGATGGGGAGCACCGGGGCGACCGGGTCGAAGTCCCCGACGCCGGCGGCGTCCTCGAAGACGCGGCCCATCGCCTCGCCGCGCCAGGCCGCCGCCCGCTCGGGGGGCTGCCGTTCGGCCGCGACCGCGGCCAGGCCGGCGGCCGTGCGGTGGGTGAACAGGTCGGCGATGTCCAGCCGCAGCCCGGCCCGCACGGCGCGGCCGATCAGCCCGGGGGCGAGCAGCGAGTGTCCGCCGAGGTCGAAGAAGTCGTCCAGGACGCCGACCCGGGGCAGGCCGAGCACCTCCGCGAACACCCCGCACAGCAGCTCCTCCAGCACCGTCTCCGGTGCCCGCTGGCCGGTGGCCGCGACCTCCGGCATCGGCAGCGCCGACCGGTCCACCTTGCCGTTGGGCGTCAGCGGCCAGGCTTCCAGCACGGCCAGCACCGACGGCCGCAGGTACTCCGGCAGCCAGGCCACCAGCGACGCGCGCAGCTCCGCCGGGTCCGGGGCGGCGCCCGGCTCGGGCACGACGTAGCCGAGCAGCCGGGCCCGTTCGCCGTCGACCGTCACCAGGGCGTCCCGGACGCCCGGCAGCGCGCGCAGCGCGGCCTCGACCTCGCCCAGCTCGATCCGGTAGCCGCGGATCTTGACCTGGTGGTCGCGGCGGCCGACGTACTCCAGCAGGCCGTCGCGGCCCCAGCGGGCCAGGTCGCCGGTGCGGTACATCCGGGAGCCGGGCGGGCCGTACGGGTCGGCGGTGAACCGGTCCGCGGTCAGGCCGGGGCGGTCGTGGTAGCCGCGGGCGAGCCCGTCGCCGGCGATGTACAGCTCGCCCAGCACCCGGTCCGGCACCGGGCGCAGCGCGCTGTCCAGGACGTACACCCGGGTGTTGGCGATCGGCAGGCCGATCGCGGGCGCCCCGGGCCGGGCCGGGTCGATGTCGCAGGAGGTGGACCAGATGGTGGTCTCGGTGGGGCCGTAGACGTTGAGCACCGAGCGGGCCGCCGCGGCCAGGTCGGCGGCCAGCGGTTCGCTGACCGCCTCCCCGCCGGTGATCGCGCGCACGCCGCGCAGCGCCGTGGCGTCCGCGTCCAGCAGCGCCCGCCACAGGCTCGGGGTGGCCTGCATGACGTCGACGCGTTCGGCCGTGACCAGCGCCGCCAGCGCCTGCGCGTCGCGTACCGCCGCCCGGTCGGCGAGCACCACCTCGCCGCCCGCCAGCAGCGGGACCAGCAGTTCCAGGTTGGCCATGTCGAAGCCGAAGGTGGTGGTCGCCAGGAACCGCTCGCCAGGCTGGACGGCCAGCCGGCCGCCCATGTCGGCCAGCAGGTTGCGCAGCGCGCCGTGCGGCACGGTGACGCCCTTGGGGCGGCCGGTCGAGCCGGAGGTGTAGATGGTGTACGCCGCGTGGTCGGGCAGCAGTCCGGCGGGCCGGGCGGGTGCCGTCGCCGCCGGGGCGTCCGGCCGGTCCAGCTCCTCCGTCAGGAACCGGGCGACGTCCGTGTCCGGCAGCTCGGCCGTGGTCGCCGCGTCGGTGATCACCAGCAGCGGGTCCGCGTCCGTCAGCATGTAGCGGATGCGGTCGGCCGGGTGGTCGGGGTCCAGCGGCAGGTACGCCGCCCCGGCGCGGACCACCGCGAGCGCGGCGACCACCAGGTCGCTCACGCGGGGCAGGGCGATGCCGATCACCGTCTCCGGTCCGGCGCCCCGCGCGAGCAGCGCGGCGGCCAGTCTGCCGACCCGCTCGTCCAGTTCCCGGTAGGTGAGGGCGTGGCCGCCGCAGCGCAGGGCCACCAGGTCGGGGTTGCGGCGCACCGAATCGGCGAACAGGCCGGGCAGCAGCGCGTCCGGTACGGCGGCGCGGGTGTCGTTGCGGGTGACGAGGATGCGCTCCCGCTCCCGCGGTGCGAGCAGCGTGATCGCGCCCAGCCTCTGGTCCGGCCGGTCGGCGACCGCGCGCAGCAGGCCGGCCAGCCGTTCGGTCAGCTCCTCGGCCGAGGCCCGGGTGAACAGGTCGGAGCTGAAGACCAGCACGCCGGCGATGCCGTCCGGGTCGCCGTCGCAGCGCCGCTCGAACAGGTCGAAGGCGAGGTCCACTTTGGGCCGGGTGGTGGTGAGCGGCTCCTCGCGGGCGGTCAGGCCGGGCAGGTCCGCCGCCGGGGCGCCGTCGTCCGCGGTGAACTGCACCAGCACCTGGAACAGCGGGTGCCGGGCCAGCGACCGGGCCGGGTTCAGCTCCTCCACGAGGAACTCGAACGGCACGTCCTGCCGGGCGTAGGCGGCCAGGTCGGTCTCCCGGACCCGGTCCAGGAGTTCCGCGAAGCTCGGGTCGCCGCCGGTGTCGGTGCGCAGCACCAGGGTGTTGACGAAGAACCCGACCATGTCGTGCAGGCCCTCGTCGTCGCGGCCGGCCACGGTGCTGCCCAGCGGGATGTCCGTGCCGGCCCCCAGCTTGGTGAGCAGGGCGGCGACGGCGGCCTGGAGGACCATGAACAGGGTGCTGTTGTGCCGCTGGGCCAGCTCGGCCAGCGCGCGGTGCAGGTCGGGGCCGAGGTCGAAGCGGACCATGTCGCCGGTGTGGCCGCTGACCGCGGGCCGGGGGAAGTCGCGCGGCAGTTCCAGTTCGTCCGGCAGATCGGCCAGCACCTCGCGCCACTCGGCCAGTTGCGCGGAGAGCGGGCCCTCCGGGTCCCGTTCGGAGCCGAACAGGTCCCGCTGCCAGACCGCGAAGTCCGTGTACTGCAGGGGCTCCGGCGCCCAGCCGGGTTCCCGGCCCGCCAGCCGCTCGGTGTACGCCTCGGCGAACTGCCGCATCAGCGGCCCGGTCGACACCCCGTCCAGCGCGATGTGGTGGAACACCATCAGCGACACCGACTCGCCGTCGTCGAGCCGGTACAGGAAGGCCCGTACCGGGCACTCGGTCTCCAGGTCGAAGCCGCGGTCGACCTCGCGGGCCAGCTCGGCCGCCAGCGCCGCGGCCGGCAGGTCCACCACCCGCAGCCTCGGCCGGAACCCGGGCCTGGGCACCTGGTGCGGCACTCCGTCGGCGTCCTGCGGGAAGACCGTGTGCAGGACCTGGTGGCGCGCCACGACGTCACCGAGGGCCGCCTCGAAGGCCGCCGGGTCGGGCACGCCCGAATAGCGCACCGCCTTGGGCACGTTGTAGGTGCCGGTGCCGCCCTCGGTCATGTGGTTGAGGAACCAGAGCCTGCGCTGCGCGAAGGACAGCGGCCAGTGCTCGCCCTCGGCGAGCGGGGGCGCGGGCCGCAGCGGCGGCCGGTCCGTGCGCTCGGCCTCGGGCAGCAGCGCGGCCAGCGCGGCCGGGGTGCGTGCCTCGAACAGCGCGCGCACCGGCAGGCCGACGCCCGTCTCGGCGCGCAGCCGGCCCAGGGCGTAGATCGCCAGCAACGAGTGGCCGCCCAGTTCGAAGAAGTCGTCGTCGATGCCCAGGTCGGTCCGGCCGAGCACGTCCGCGAAGACGGTGCACACCAGTCGCTCCATCGGGTCGCGCGGGGCGCGGCTCTCCCCGGCGGCCTCCGGCTCGACCGCCGTCAGCGCGGCGCGGTCCACCTTGCCGTCGGCCGTCAGCGGCAGCGCGTCCAGCGGCACCACCACCGCCGGCACCATGTGGTCGGGCAGGACCGCGGCGAGGTCGGCCCGGACGACGGCGGCCTCCGGGACGGCCGCGCCGGGGGCGGGCACGACGTAGCCGGACAGCCAGGTGCCGCCCGCCTCTCCGTCCACGCGCACCACGGCCTCGCGGACGTAGGGCAGCGCGCGCAGCGCGGTCTCGACCTCGCCCGGTTCGATCCGGAAGCCGCGGACCTCGGCCTGCTCGTCGCGCCGGCCCAGGAACTCCAGTTCGCCGTCGGCGCCCCAGCGGACCAGGTCGCCGGTGCGGTGCAGCCGGCCGCCGGCCGCCGAGTCGGGGTCGGCCAGGAACGCGGTGGCGGTCAGGGCGGTCAGGCCCGGGTAGCCGATGGCGACCCCGGGGCCGCCGACGTAGAGGTCGCCGGGCACGCCGGTGGGGACCGGGCGCAGGTCGGGGCCGAGGACGCGCAGCGTGGTGTTCCGCGCGGGCCTGCCGATCGGCACCCGGCGGGAGGCCGGCAGGGGGGCGCGGAGCACGGCGTGGGTGACGTCGCCCGCGCACTCGGCCAGGCCGTAGCGGTTCATCAGCGGCACGTGCGGGAACCTGGTCAGCCAGCGGCCGGCCAGGTCCCGCGGCAGCGCCTCGCCGGTGACCGCCAGCAGGCGCACCCGGCCCAGGCCGGCCGGCGCGCCGTCGGTCTCCCAGGCGTCGAGCGCGGCCGACAGCAGGGACGGCAGCACCTCCAGCACGGTGACGCCCTCGGTCGCCGCGGTCTCGAACAGGGCGCGCGGCGCGCGGGCCGTGCCGGGGTCCGTGACGTGGACGACGCCGCCGGCCAGCAGCGGGGCCAGTGTCTGCCACACCGAGGTCTCGGCGCTGACCGGGGCGCTGTGCAGGACCCGGTCCTCCGGGGTCAGCCGCAGCGCCTCGGCCCTGGCCAGCAGTCGGTCGACCAGGGCCGCGCGGTGGACGGCGACCGCCTTGGGCGGGCCGGTGGTGCCGGAGGTGAGGACGACGTACGCCAGGGCCTGCGGGGAGTCCGCGTCCGGCGCGAGGGCGTCGGCGTCGTCCGTCTCCGGGCCCAGCGGTACCGCCTCGGCCTGCACTCCGTGGTCCGCCGCCAGCTCGGTGAGGAGGTCGTCGGCCAGCGCGCGGTGCGACTCGTCGACGACCAGGTGGCCGGCCCCGCAGTCCAGCAGGGTGCCGACGAGGCCGTCCCGGTCCGCCGTGCCGTCCAGCGGTACGTACGCCCGTCCGGCGCCCAGTACGGCGAGGACGGCGGCGAGGTGGCCGGCGCCCCGGTCGGACAGCACGGCCACCGGTCCGACGCCGGCCAGCCTGCGGGACAGGGCGCTCGCCCGGCCGGCCAGGCCGGCGTAGGTGGTGCAGGTGCCGTCCGGGTCGATCACCGCGGGGGCGTCGGGCCGGGCCGCGGCCTGGGCCCGGACGCGGGCCACCACGCCCTGGTAGGGCTCCGCGGTGACCGGGCCGGTGCCCAGCGCGTTCAGGTGGGCGCGCTCCGCCGGGGGCAGCGCGGTCAGGCGGCTGAGCGGGGCGTGCGGGTCGGCGGCCGTCGCGGCGAGCAGGGCCAGGAACCGGTCGACGGTGCGCCGGGCGGTGGCGCGGGCGTACAGCTCGGTGCGGTACTCCAGGACCCCGACCATCGAGTCGGGCTCGCCGTCCCGGAAGCGCTGGTCGAGCAGGAGCGACAGGTCGAACTTGGCGCGGCGCAGCGGGACCGGCTCGATCGATCCGAACAGTTCGGCCGCGTCCGCGGTGGTGTCCTCCCGGCTGGTCATGGTCAGCAGGTACTGGAACAGCGGCTGCCGGGTGAGCGAGCGGTTCGGGTTGAGCGCCTCGACCAGGTGCTCGAACGGCAGGTCCTGGTGGGCGTAGGCGGCCAGGTCCGTCTCCCGTACCCGGTCGACGAGTTCGGCGAAGGTCGGGTCGCCGCTGGTGTCGGTGCGCAGCACCAGCGTGTTGACGAAGAACCCGATCAGGTCCTCCAGCGCCTCGTCGTCCCGGCCGGCGACCGGGGTGCCGACGGGGATGTCGGTGCCCGCGCCGAGCTGGGTGAGCAGCGCGGCGAACGCGGCCTGGACCACCATGAAGAGGCTGGCGTCCAGGTCGGCGGCGAGCCGGGTCAGCTCGCGGTGCAGCGCCGCCGGGATCTCGAACGGCAGTTCCTCACCGGCGTATTCGGCGGTGGCGGGCCGCAGGTAGTCGGTCGCCACGTCCAGGGCCTCGGGGATGTCCTCCAGCGCCTTGCGCCAGTAGTCGAGCTGGCGCGCGGAGACGCTGTCCGGGTCGTCGGGGTCGCCGAGGAGGTCGCGCTGCCACACCGCGTAGTCGCCGTACTGCACGGGCAGCGGCGGCCACTCGGGGGCGTGCCCGGCGGTGCGGGCCTCGTAGGCGGTGCACAGGTCCCGGACCAGGGGGGTGATCGAGCCGCCGTCGAAGGCGATGTGGTGGATCACCAGGAGCAGCACGTGCTGCCCGTCCTCCACCTCGTACAGCACGCAGCGCAGCGGGGTCCCGGTCAGGTCGATCCGGGTGTCCGCCTGGGCCGCGAGCGCCTCGTCCAGGTCGCCGGCCGCGATCGGCACGACGGTGACCGGCAGTTCGGGCAGCGGGTCGAGGACGCGCTGCACGGCGGCGCCGCCCATGTCGGCGTACACGGTGCGCAGCACCTCGTGGCGGGCGGCCACGTCGGCGAGGGCGGCGCGCAGCGCGGGCCGGTCGGCGGCGGCGGACAGCCGGATCGCGATCGGCACGTTGTACATGCCGGCCGCCTCGTCCTCCTGGAGCTGGTCCAGGAACCACAGGCGCTGCTGGGCGAAGGACAGCCCGCCCGGGGCGTCCTGGCGGGGTGCCGGGACCAGCGGCGGGCGGGCCGCCGACGCGCCGCCGATGCGCAGCGCGAGGCCGGCCACGGTCGGGGCCTCGAACAGCGCCCGGATCGGCACCTCCAGGTTGAGCATCGAGCGCAGCCGGGCGATGACCTTCGTCGCCAGCAGGGAGTGCCCGCCGAGGACGAAGAAGTCGTCGTCGATGCCGACCGAGTCCACGCCCAGCACCCGGGCGAAGACGAACGCGAGGGTCTCCTCCAGCGGGGTGCGCGGGGAGCGGCCGGCCGGCCGGGCGACGGCGCCCGGCTCGGGCAGCGCCGCGCGGTCCACCTTGCCGTTCGGGGTGAGCGGCAGGGTCTCCAGGGCGACCAGCGCGGCGGGCACCATGTAGTCGGGCAGCGACCCGGACACGTGCTCGCGCACCAGGTCGACGTCCGGCGCCTCGCCGCCGGGTACGGGGACGACGTAACCGACCAGCCGGGTGCCGCCGGCGTCCGCGCCGAGCACCACCGAGGCGTCGCCGACCGCGGGGGCGTCGCGCAGCGCGGCCTCCACCTCGCCCAGTTCGATCCGGTAGCCGCGCAGCTTCACCTGGTCGTCGACGCGGCCGGCGTAGTGCAGCACGCCGTGCTCGTCCCAGCGGGCCAGGTCGCCGGTGCGGTACATCCGCTCCCCGGCGGGGTCGAACGGGGAGGCGACGAACCGGGCGGCGGTCAGGCCGGGCCGGTCGAGATAGCCGCGGGCCAGGCCGCCGCTGACGTAGATCTCCCCGGTGACCCCGGCCGGGACCGGGCGCAGCGCGGAGTCCAGGAGGTAGACGCGGTGCGCTCCCAGCGGGCGGCCGATGGCCGGGCGTTCGGGTCCGTGCAGCGGGCCCGCGGCGGTGGCGGCGAGCACGGTCTCGGTCGGTCCGTAGCCGTTGAACATCCGGACGCTGTCCGACCAGCGGGTCACCACCTCCTTCTGGCACGCCTCGCCGGCCACCACCATGGTCAGGTCGGCGGGCAGGGTGCTGCCCTCGGGCAGCGCGGCGGCGACGGCGGGCGGGAAGGCCAGCAGGTTGACCCGCTGCTCGGCGATGAGGTCGACCAGCTCCGGGCCGGGCAGCCTGCTCAATTCGTCGGTGAGCACCAGCGTGCCGCCGCCGAGCAGGGCCATCGACCACTCCCAGATGGAGGCGTCGAAGCTGGACGGCGCGAACTGGAGCATGCGGGTGCCGGGGGCGACGTCGAACCGCTCGATCAGGTCGAAGACCATCTTGGTGAACCCGAGGTGGTCCACCACCACGCCCTTGGGCCGTCCGGTCGAGCCGGAGGTGTAGATGACGTACGCGGCGTCGGCGGGCAGCAGCGGCCGGGTGCGTTCGGCGTCGGTGACCGGGCCCGCGGGGCGGGCGGCGACGCGGGCCACCCGCCCGGGGTCGTCGACCAGGATGGTCCGCCCGTCGTGCGCGGGCAGCGCGGTGGCGAGGTCCGCGGTGGTGACGACCACGGCGGGCCGGGAGTCGCCGAGCATGAAGGCGATCCGGTCCGGCGGATACTGCGGGTCGACCGGCAGATAGGCGGCCCCGGCCTGCTGCGTGGCCAGCACCGACACCAGCAGCTCGGGGGTGCGCGGCAGCACCAGTGCGACCACGGTGTCCGGTCCGGCGCCGCACGCGATCAGCTCGCGCGCCGTCCGGGCGGCCCGCGCGTCCAGTTCGGCGTAGCTCATGGTGCCGCCGGTCCAGCTCAGCGCCGGGGCGTCCGGGTCGGCGGCGACCCGTTCGGCGAACAGCGTCGGCACGTCGCACACCCGGCGCTCGGCGATCGCGCCCGCCCACGGGCCGGTGAGGTCGGCGCGTTCGGCGTCGGTGAGGGCGTCGAGGGTCCCCAGCGGCCGGTCGGCGTGGTCCACCACGGTGCCCAGCAGCCCGATCAGCCGCTGCGCGACCCGGTCGGCGGCGTCCGGCGTGAACAGGTCGGGCCGGTAGGCCAGTTGGAGCCGCAGGCGGGTGCCGGGGTGCACCAGCAGCGCCATCGAGTACTCGCCGGAGAGGTCGGCGCGGATGTCGTCCACCGTCAGGCCGGGCACGATCGCGCTCAGCTCCGCGATGTCCATCGGGTAGTTCTGGATGGTCACCGAGGTGTCCAGCAGCTTGCGGATGCCGGTCAGCCGCTGGATGTCGCCGAGGCCGAGGTGCTGGTGCTCGGCCAGCCCCATCTGCTGGTCCTGCACCTCGGCCGCCACCTCGGTGAACGACCGGTAGGGGTCCAGGCGCACCGGCACCGGCAGGGTGTTCACGAACATGCCGACCATCTCGTCCACCCCGGACAGGCCGGCCGGGCGCCCGGACTGCACGCTGCCGAACACCACGTCCCGGCCGCCGGTGAGGCGGCCGATCAGCAGCGCCCAGCAGCAGTGCATCACGGTGCCCAGGGTGAGGTCGCTGCGGCGGGCGAAGTCGGTGACCGCCGAGGTCAGCTCCGCGGGCAGGTCGAAGAAGAGGTGCTCGGGCCGGACCGGCGGGGTCTCCTCGCCGTGCGGCGCGACCAGGGTGCCCTCGGTGACGTCGGCCATCGCCGTCCGCCAGGCCCGCTCGGCGGTGGGCACGTCCCGGCCGTCGAGCCACGCCAGGTAGTCGTGGTACGGGCGGGGTGCGGGCAGCCCGGCCGGGCCCTCCCGGTAGCCGGTGAGCAGTTCGCGCATGACGATCGGGGTGGACCAGCCGTCCGCCACGATGTGGTGGAACGTCCACAGCAGGCGGTGCCGGTCCGGGGCGAGACGGACCAGGGTGAACCGCATCAGCGGCGGCACGGCCAGGTCGACGCCGCGCTCCCGGTCGGCGGCGGCGAACTCGGCCAGCTCCGCCTCGGAGGCGCCGGTCAGGTCGGCCTCGGACCAGGGCAGTTCCACGGACTCGGGGACGACCTGGAGCTGCTCGCCGGTGGCGCTGTAGCGGAAGCAGCAGCGCAGGTTGACGTGCCGGTCCAGCAGGCCCGCCGCGGCGGCGCGCAGCCTGTCGCGGTCGAGCGGGCCGGTCAGGTCGGCGAGCACCTGGACGTGGTAGACGTCCAGTTCGTTCTTGTGCAGGCCCGCGTGGAACAGCATGCCCTTCTGCAGCGGGGACAGCGACAGCACGTCCTGCAGCGGGCCGAGGTCCGCCTCCAGCCCGTCGATCTCCCGCTGGGTCAGCGTGCCCACCGTCAGGTCGGAGGGGGTACGGCCGCCCGCGCCCGGGGTGGCGGTGTGCTCGGCCAGCAGGTCCAGCAGCCGCAGCCACTCGGCGGCGAGCCCGTCGCCGCCGGGGAGCAGATCGGGCAGGTACGCCCAGTCGGCGACCAGACGGCCGTCGCACACGGTCACCGTCACGGTCACCACGTGGCCGGCCGGGGTGGCCGGGTCCGCCCCGGCGGTCACCGGGCCGGGCAGTTCGCCGGCGAACCGCAGCCTCACCTGCGGGGTGCCGCGCCGGGCGAGGACCTGTCCGGTCCCCGGGTTGAGGTGGCGCAGCGGTCCGTAGCCGGAGCCGCCGTCGGGCAGCGCCCTGAGCTGCTCCTTGACCCGCTTGACGGCGTCGTCCAGGTCCGGGTCGCCGGGGGTGAGGTCCTCGACGTACGGCACGGCCGCGTCGGCGCGGACCGGGAAGCCGGTGGTGCAGCGGCCGACGGTGCGGCCGAGGTCGAGTTCCCCGGCCTGGCGTTCCCGGCCGTGTCCGTCCAGTTCGACGAGGAGGGCGGTGCGGCCCGTCCCGGCCTCGCCGCGGTGGGCGGAGCCGGCCAGCGCCAGCGCGGCCAGCAGCGCGTCCTCGGGGCCGGCGTGGAAGGCCGACGGCAGCGCGGACAGCAGTGCCGCGCTGGTCGCGGCGGACACCTCCTGGCGGAGGTGGCGCAGGGCGCCCACGGTGTGCCTGGCCGGGTCCAGTACGGCGTCGGGCACCAACTGGGCGTCGGCGTCGAGCTGTTCCGTCCACAGCGGCAGTTCCCGTACCCGGCGTGCGGCGCGCGCCTGCCCGGCCAGCTCCGCCGCCCAGGTGCGGTACTCCACCGGCACCTCGCCGGCCGCCGGCACCCGGCCGGCGACGGCCTCCCGGCATCCGGCGAGCAGGTCCGCCACCAGCACCCGCCAGGACGCGGCGTCCACGACCAGTTCGTGCGCCAGCACCAGGATGCGCCGCCCGGTGAGCACCACCTGCACGGTGACGCCCTGGTCCAGCGCCAGCCTGGTCCGCGCGGCGGCGGCCAGTGCGGCCGGGTCGGCGTCCGCGGCGGCCTCGGTGACGACCAGTTCGGCGGGCACCGCCCCGGCCGGCCGCAGGCCCGCCGTCAGCAGTCCCTCGAACGGCTCGGCCAGGCACAGCCGCAGTGCCTCGTGCCGGTCCAGCAGCGCCCGTACGGCCGCGGTCAGCGCGGCCAGGTCGGTGCCCTCCGGGGCGTCCACCAGCAGGTGTTCGCCCAGTCGCGCGGCCGGGCCCGGCAGCGCGCCGGCCCGGTCGCGCAGCTTCTGCGCCGAGGGGGTCAGCTCGACATCGCGCACGTCGTGCTCTCCGCCCGCGACGGCTGTCTCCGGCTGTGTCACGATGTCTCCCTAGCGTTGGGTCCGCAGTGGTCCACCAGGGCGCGCAGCGCCCGGAACCAGGTGTGCGCGATGTCCTCGGCGTCCGCGTCGTCGAACAGCCGGCCCGCCCAGAGCCAGTCGGCCACCAGGTGCGGCCCGGCCGGCCGGTCCTCGGTGACGGGCGTGACGGCCAGGACGTGCCGCAGGGGCATGTCCTGGCTGGTGGCGGTGGCGATCACGGCGCCGCCGCCGTCCAGTCGCCAGGCGCCCGTCCCGGCCCCGGCGGCGAACCGCCCCAGGTAGTTCAGGCCCAGCTCGGGCGGCGCGAACCGGGCCAGCGCGGCCTCCGTCTGGGCGTTGAGGTAGCGCAGCAGGCCGTAGCCCAGGCCCCGGTCGGGCACGGCGTACGAGCGGGCCGCGAGCCGCCGCAGCGCGGGGCCGCCCGCGAAGAGGTCGTCGGGGCCGGGCACCGCGCCGTCCGCCGACAGGTCCACCCGGACCGGGAAGACGCTGGTGAACCAGCCCACCGTACGGGCCAGGTCCTCGTCGGCGAGCGGCTCGCGGCCGTGCCCCTCCAGTTCCACCAGGACCGGCCCGGCGCCGTCGCCCCGGCGGCGCCGCCAGTCGGTGACGGCGATGCCCAGGGCGGTCAGCAGCACGTCGTTGACCTCGACGCCCAGGGCGGCCGGGAGGACGCCGAGCAGCGGCGCGGTGGTCTGCGGCGGCAGTTCCAGGCGCAGGGCGCGTGCGGTGGCGTAGGTGTCCCGCCGGGGGTCCAGCGGCCGGACGCCCAGCGGCGGGCCCGGGTCGCTCACCTGGTCGAGCCAGACCGGGAACTCCGCGAGGCGGGACCGGGAGCGGGCGTTGCGGCCCAGCGTGCGGCACCACTGGCGGTAGGAGGTGCCGACGGCGGCCAGCGCGATCTCCTCGTCCGCCGCCGCGGCCTCCCACGCCTCGCGCAGGTCCGGCACCAGCACCCGCCAGGACACGCCGTCCACGCACAGGTGGCTGACCAGCCACAGCAGCCGGTCGGGGGCGCCGTCCGCGCCGCGCACCAGCACCGCCTGGGTGACGAGCCCGTGTTCGGGGTCCAGGCGGGCCTGGGCCGCCGCCGCGAGGTCCGCGACCGGTGCGGCGTCCGCCTCGGTGAGCACGTCGCCGGCCTTCACCGTCCCGGGCGGCAGGGTCTCCATCAGCCACTGGCCGGCGACCGGGGCGCTCACCTGCGTGCGGAGCGCGTCGTGGTGGTCGAGGACGGCCTGGAGCGCGCGGCCGAGCCGGTCGGCGTCCACCCCGGGCGGGACCTCGACCACGACGTACTGGCCGTAGCGGCGGACCGCCTCGGGCAGGCCGTCCCCGGCCAGCGGCGCGAGGTCGGCGCGGAGCTGGGCGGTGACCGGCGGGAGTTCGACCTCTCCGACGCCGTCCGCCGGGCGGGCCGGGGTCTGCCGCGCCGGGACGGCCGCGGCGGCGATGGCGGCCGGGGTCTTCAACTGGAAGATCTGCCGGGGGGTGACCAGCAGGCCCTCCCGGCCGATCCGGCCGGACACCTGGATGGAGATGATGCTGTCCCCGCCCAGGTCGAAGAAGTTGTCGTCCGGTCCGATCGCGGGCAGGGCGAGCGCCTCGGCGAACAGGCGGCACAGCAGTTCCTCGCGCTCGGTCGCCGGTCCCCGGCCGGTGCCCGCCCGTGCCCCGCCGTCCGGCGCCGGCTCGGGCAGGGCCTTGCGGTCCACCTTGCCGTGCGCGGTCAGCGGCAGCGCGTCCAGGGGCACCAGCACGGACGGCACCATGTACTCGGGCAGTGTTCCGGCGAGTTGCTCGCGCAGGGCCGCCGGATCGGTGCCGGTGGTGTCGGCGGGCACCACGTAGCCGACCAGCCGCTGCCGGCCCAGCTCGCCGAAGACGGCCGCGGCGGCGTCCCGCACCGCCGGCAGGGCCTGCATCGCGGCCTCCACCTCGGCCAGTTCGATGCGGTTGCCGCGCAGCTTCACCTGGTGGTCGCGGCGCTCCACGAATTCGAGCTGTCCGTCCGCCCGCCACACCACCCGGTCGCCGGTGCGGTACATCCGCGCGCCGCCGCCCGCGAAGGGGTCGGGCAGGAAGGCCGCCGCGGTCTTCGCCGGGTCGCCGAGATAGCCGCGGCCGACGCCCCGGCCGCCGACGTACAGCTCGCCGATGGCGCCGCGCGGCAGCGGGGCCAGGTCGTCGCCCAGCACGTACAGCGTGGTGTTGCGGACCGCGCGGCCGATCGGGACCCGGCGCCGGGCCGGGCCGGCGGTGCCGTCCCCGGCGGTGAGCACCGCGTGCGTGACGTCGTCGGAGCACTCGGTGGGGCCGTAGGCGTTCACCACGGGGACCGTCGGTTCGCGGGCGAACCAGCGGCGGCACAGGTCCTCGGGCATCGCCTCGCCGGTCACCAGGAGCCGGCGCAGGGTGTGCAGGCGCGGGCCGTCGCCGAGGGCGTCCCAGGAGTCCAGCGCGGCGCGCAGCAGCGACGGCACCACCTCGACCACGGTGACGCCCTCGGCCACGGCCAGCGGGAAGAGCAGGTTCGGGTCGCCGGCCACCTCGCGGGAGACGATGCGCACCCGGCCGCCGGCCAGCAGGCCCGCCAGCATCTGCCAGACGGAGATGTCGAAGGTGAGCGGCGCGTTCATCAGCACCGTGTCGGCCGGTGCCAGGGCCAGGTCCTCGGCCTTGGCGCGCAGGTGGTTCACCATGCCGCCGTGGTGCACCATCGCGCCCTTCGGCGTCCCCGTGGAGCCGGAGGTGAAGATGACGTACGCCAACTCGTCGGCGTCCTCGGGCAGTTCGGCGAGGTCGGCGTCCTCGGCGTCGTCCAGCGGCAGTACCCGGGCGGCGGTGCCGGCGGTGATCTCGGCGGCCAGGGCGAGGTGTTCGGCGTCCGCCAGCAGCAGGCCGATGCCGTTGTCCGCGAGCAGGGCGGCGGTGCGCGCGGCGGGGGCCCGGACGTCCAGCGGTACGTAGGCCGCGCCCGCGCCCCAGACGCCGAGCACTCCGGCGACGAACGCGGCGCCCGGCCCGGCGAGCATCCCGACGAGCCCGCCGCCCGGCAGTCGCCGGGTCACCGCGTTGGCACGGGCGGCCAGTTGGCCGTAGCTGGTCTCGCGGGGCGCGTCGTGCGGGCCGTCGACCAGGGCGACCGCGTCGGGCCGGCGCGCGGCGAGCGCGCGGATCGTCCCGGCGACGCCCCGGTACGGCTCGTCTCGGACCGGTCCGGCGGACATCCGGTCGTAGTGGCCCGCCTCGGCGGTGTCGAACAGCGGCACCTCCCCCACGGGGGTGCGCGCGGGGGCGCCGGCGAACCGGCCGAGGAACCCCGCGAACCGGTCGAGGTGGTCGCTCACCTCGTCCGGGTCGTACAGGTCGGGGTTGCCGTTGACGCTGAGCCGCAGGTTCGCGCCGGGGTTGTCGACCGTGGTGACCATCAGGTCGCCGACCAGGCCGGTGGTGAGGTTCTCGACCGTCGCGGTGCACGGGCCCAGGTCCAGCTCGGTCAGCAGCGGCAGCATGTTGACGAACGGGCCGACCGGCCACCGGTCGTCGGCGCGCAGGCCGAGGTCGCGGCGGACGGCGCCGATCCGGTAGCGCTGGTGGCGCAGCAGTCCGCCGAGGCCGGTGGCGGTGCGGCGGAGCAGTTCGGGGCGGCTCTCCGCGCGGTCGATCCGCACGCCCAGCGGCAGGAAGTTGGCGGTCATCCCGGGGATCTTCAGGGCGGCGGCGCTGGTGCGGGCGCTGGCCGCGACCGTCAGGGTGACCTCGGGGACGCCGGTGACGCGGTGGGTGTAGAGGGCGGTCGCGGCCATCAGCAGCGCGCCGGTGCTCACCTTGGCCTCGGCGGCGGCGCCGCGCACGGCGCCGGAGACGTCCGCGTCGAGCACGCGGGTGCGGCGCAGGAACTCGCGGGGCAGCGAGTCCACCGGCGACCGGGTGGAGAGCGTGGCGGGCGCGGTGGGCGAGGGGAACCGCTCGCGCCAGTAGGCGCGGTCCCGCTCCTCGAACCGGGAGCCGAGGTAGGACTCCTCCTCCTCGATCAGCAGGCGCAGCGGCGGCAGCGCGCCGCGCCGCGGGTCGGCGCCGGTGGCCCGCGCGGCGTAGATCTCCGCGAACCGGCGCCAGTACACGACGTGGCTGTAGCCGTCGCTGACCGCGTGGTGGACGCACAGGTAGAGCTGGGCCCGCTCGGGGCCCAGCCGGAGCACGGCCAGCCGCATCAGCGGGAAGTCGGTCATCGCGAAGGGGCGCAGCAGGTCGGTGTCCGTCCAGCGCCGGGCGGCGGCCTCGGGGTCCGGCTCGGCGGAGAGGTCGTGCCAGGTCAGCGGCAGGTCGGGCAGGGGCTGGACGCTCTGCCGGGGCAGCCCGTCGCGTTCGGTGAACCGGAGCCGGGTGCACTCCGCCTCGTCCACGAGCTGCCGTACGGACGCCTCCAGCACGGCGGGGTCGACGGGGCCGCTGATGTCCACGCGCACACCGGAGTTGTAGGCGGGTGTGCCGCCGGAGAACTGCTCGTCGTACCAGATCTCCGCCTGGCCCGGCATCAGCGGGAACACCGTCCGCTGCTGCTGCGCTGAGGTCACGGCTGCCTCCTCGGGGTGGCGGACCGCTCCACGGACGGCGTCAGCGCGCCTGCCCCGAAGTGCTCGGTCACCCATTCGTCGTCGTAGATGGTGTCCAGGTAGCGCTCACCGAGGTCGGGGGCGATGGCCACGGCGGTGAGGTCCCCGGTCGGCGAGTGCTCCGCCAGCCAGCGCAGCGCGCCGGCGACCACCGTCCCGGTCGAGCCGCCGAACAGGAACCCGTTGCGCTGCATCGTCCGGCAGGTGCGCACGGTGTCCAGCTCGGCCACCAGGAGCACCTCGTCGACGAAGGACCGGTCGAGCAGGGCGGGCCGCACCGCGGTGCCCAGCCCCGGGATGAGCCGCGGCGCGGGCGGGAAGCCGAAGGTGATGGACCCTTCCGCGTCGATCACCACGATCCGCACCGACGGCTTCTCCTCGTGCAGGTAGCGGGCGCAGCCCATCAGCGTCCCGGTGGTGCCCGCGCCGACGAACAGCACGTCCAACTCGGGGAACTGCTTGAGGATCTCCGGGCCGGTGGTGCGCGAGTGCGCCAGCCAGTTCGCCGGGTTGCTGTACTGGTCGAGCCAGACGTACCGGTCGTTGTCCCGGCACATCTGCTCCACGCGCGCCAGCCGGGCGCCGAGCAGCCCGCGCTGCGGGTGCGGCTCGGCCACCACGTGCACCTCGGCGCCGTGCGCCCGCATCAGCCGCTGGGCGCTGAGCGTGCAGCGGGCGTCGGTGACGCACACGAAGCCGTAGCCGTAGCTCGCGGCGACGATGCTCAGCGCAACGCCGAGGTTGCCCGAGGAGCTCTCCACGATGGTCTTGCCGGGGCTCAGCACGCCGGCCCGTTCGGCGGCGCCGATCATCTCCAGGGCCGCCTTCAGTTTGACCGAGCCCGCGAAGTTGAAGCCCTCGCACTTGAGGTAGAGGGACTGTCCGAACATGGGCTGCATGGCCACGTAGAGGTCCCCGACGTTGAACTCCTCGGGCCGGGTGATCACCGTCATCGCGTCTCCCGGAAGTCCGCAATTATTTTTCCGCGCCCGGGAATTAGCCGTTGGGTCCGACCCCCGGAAATTATCGCCATCTGTCCCGAACCCCTACTCCCTGATTCGCGATTCTCGAAGATGATTGCTCGCCGCGCTGACAGGGCGATGACGCAGCACTGACGGGCCCTTCTGACCTGGGAATATAGAGGGAATAAAGAATTCCGCAGGGGGCATCCACTGGGATTTGTTGACACTCGGAGACACGCGTGAGAAATTCGGCGAACGCCTCTGGAAAAGGCGGTTCTCGCATTCAGCAAAACGAATGAGCCGGCGTCGTGCGACGGCGCGGAAAGGGTGAGCAGTGGTAGAGGATCACCGCATCAAGCGGGTCGTCGTCCTCGGTGGCGGAACGGCCGGGTGGATGTCCGCCTCGTACCTCGGCAAGGCGCTCGGTCCGGACGTGACCATCACGGTGCTGGAGGCGCCGCAGGTGGGCCGAATCGGCGTCGGCGAGGCGACGGTGCCGAACCTGCACAAGACGTTCTTCGACTACCTCGGCTTCACCGAGGAAGAGTGGATGCGCGAGTGCAACGCCAGCTTCAAGATGGGCATCAAGTTCACCAACTGGCGCACCCCGGGTGAGGGTCAGTCGACCCCGCGCCCGCTGGGCGACGGGACGGACCACTTCTACCACCTGTTCGGCCTGCTGGCGAACTCGGACAACCTGCCGATCTCGCACCACTGGACGCAGCAGAAGCTGACCGGCCAGACCGACGAGCCGTTCGACTACGCGTGTTACCGCGAGCCCCCGGTCATGGACCGGAAGCTGTCGCCGCGGTTCATGGACGGCACCAAGTGGACCAACTACGCCTGGCACTTCGACGCCAACCTGGTCGCCGGCTTCCTGTGCCGGTTCGCGGTGCAGAAGCAGGGCGCGATCCACATCCAGGACAAGATGACCGGCGCCGAGGTGGACGAGCGCGGGTACATCACCTCCATCAAGACCGAGACCGGGCGGGTCATCGAGGGCGACCTGTTCATCGACTGCTCCGGCTTCCGCGCGCTGCTGATCAACGGCGTGATGCGCGAGCCGTTCCTGGACATGAGCGACCACCTGCTCAACGACAGCGCGGTCGCCACCGCCGTCGAGCACGACGACGAGGCCGAGGGCGTCGAGCCGTACACCGGCTCCATCGCCATGTCATCGGGCTGGGCGTGGAAGATCCCCATGCTGGGCCGGTTCGGGACCGGGTACGTGTTCTCCAGCCGTTTCCAGTCGCGTGACGACGCCACCCTGGAGTTCTGCCGGATGTGGGGGCTCGACCCGGAGACCCAGCCGCTGAACCAGATCAAGTTCCGGGTCGGCCGCAACCGCCGCGCGTGGGTGCGCAACTGCGTCAGCATCGGCCTGGCGTCCTGCTTCGTGGAGCCGCTGGAGTCCACCGGCATCTACTTCACCTACGCGGCGCTGTACCAACTGGCGAAGCACTTCCCGGACAAGCGGTTCGACCCGATCCTGCAGCGCCGGTTCAACGCCGAGATCGAGACGATGTTCGACGACACCCGGGACTTCCTCCAGGCCCACTTCAGCTTCGCGCCGCGCAACGACACGGCGTTCTGGCGGGCCTGCAAGGACCTCGAACTGTCCGACGACATCAAGGAGAAGATGGAGATGTACCGGGTGGGTCTCCCGGTGAACATGCCCATCACCGACGAGTCCACCTACTACGGCAACTTCGACGCCGAGTTCCGCAACTTCTGGAACAACAGCAACTACTACTGCATCTTCGCCGGCCTGAACCACATGCCGGACCAGACGCTGCCGATGCTGGCGGCCCGGCCGGACATGATGGACCGCGCCCAGCCGGTGTTCGAAGGCATCAAGGCCAAGCAGCAGGAGTTGCTGGACACCCTGCCGTCGACCTACGACTACCTGCGCAAGCTGCACGGCAAGGCGAGCTAGCCGGGACACCGGCCCCCGCGCCGGTGCGCACCGAGGGCCAGGAGCCGGTCGGACGGCTCCTGGCCCTCGGTGTCGGTCCCGGTCAGCTCGACGGGTCGATGGGCCACCAGGTGATGTTCGCCCAGGGGGCGCAGTCCGCGGTGTTCGCCGTGCCCCGGCAGACCGTCACGTACCCGGTGGTGGTGAAGCCGTAGGACTGCCGCGCCGCCACGGCGGCGGACCCCGGGCCGCAGATCTCGGCCTGCTTGGTGACCGGGCCGACGGAGAAGTCCCGGTAGAAGCGCGTCCACACCGCGTAACAGCCCGTGCCGGTGTTGGTGAGGGTGCCGCTGATCACCAGGTCGGGCAGGCCCGGATACGCGGAGGGCTCGGTCCACCGCTCCCCGGCGGCACCGGCCGTCCCCAGGGAGACCGACCAGGGGACGGGGGCCGCCGCCCGTGCCGGTTGGTCCGCGGCGACGGGAGCGGCCGCCGCGGTCAGCAGACCCACGGCGGCCGCGGCCGCGGCCGCCCAGGTGCGGGTACGTGTCATGATGATCGACTCCGTTCGTCTGGGAAGGACTTCGCGACTCGCCCGCAGGCGAGGGTTCTTCGGGCGGCCCCGCGCGACCGGCGGGTACGCGCGAGGCACCGGCCGCACGCCCCGGGCACGCGCCCGGCACCCCGGCCCGTGCCGGAGCGCGGTGCCGAGGTGCCGTGGTGCCGTGGTGCCGGTGCGAGGGGGGCGGGCCGGTCAGGCGGGGCGGCCCAGCAGGGCGCAGCCCACCGTGCCGTCCCGGTCGATGCCGGTGATCAGCGCCAGGTCCCCGCGCTCCGGCCAGTACCGCTCGGCGGCCAGCGCCGCCGACATCTGCAGCGCCGCCGACGCGGCGAACGCGTCGCCCAGCAGCGGACGGCACCGCAGCCAGTGCGGCCCGTGGTCGCCGGTCACCTCGCGGACCGCGGCCTCCTCCGCCGCCGCGTACTCGCCCAGCGGCGCCACCAGCCGGACCCGGTCGGCGCCGGCGCCCGCCTTGGCGAGCGCGGCCCGCACGCACGCGGCCAGTTCCGGACCGGCCGTCCCGGGCTCCGGGGCCGCCCGGAAGTGCGTCGCCGCCACGGTGGCCACCGGGACCCGCCCGGCCCGCGCCGCGTCGGCCGCCGACTCCAGCAGCGCGACCGTGCAGCCCTCGCCCAGCGGACCGCGCGTACGGTCCGGTCCGCCCGCCGCGTCCGCCAGCATGGCGCGGGCCGGCGAGTACTCCTCGGTGGCGCCGACCAGCAGCTTCCGGCAGTGCCCGCCGCGCAGCAGCCGGGACGCGTAGCCCAGCGCCAGCAGCCCGGCCAGCCGGCCGCCGGCCACCGTGGTGTTCGGGCCCTTGAGGCGGTGCCAGATCGCGCTCTGCCCGGCGGCCCGGTTGAGGAACGTGTCCGGGAAGCGCAGCGCGTCCACGTGGTAGGGCCTGGACGCGGTGAGCGCCCCCCGGGTGAAGTCCATGGCGGCCTGCACGTTGCCCTGGCCGACCCCCAGCACCAGCCCGATGGCCCCCGGGTCCTCGACGACCTCGGGGCCCAGTTCGCGCAGCAGCACGTCGATGGCGGTCACGGCGAACGCCGTGGAGCGGCACATCGTACGGGTCCCCTTGCGCCCCAGGTGGTCCGCGACCCGGAACTCCGGCACCACCACGGCCGGGGCGCCCCCGTCCGGCCCGGCCGCGTCCGGGTCCGCCGCCACCGGGCGGCCGGACAGCACTCCCTCGCGCAGGGCTTCGCGGCCCACCCCGTAGCCGGTCACGGCGGACCAGCCCGACAGCACCAGGGTCCGCTCGCCGGCCTCCGCCGCGTCCGGGCCGAGCGGCCCGGTCGCCTCGATCGTCGTCACATCGTCTCCCGGTGCCGGCCCAGCAGCAGGACCACGTTGTTGCCGGCGAACGCCAGCGCGTTGTTCTGCACCACGTTCAGTACGGCGGAACGCGCCTGGTTGGGCACGCAGTCCAGGCCGCACTCCGGGTCGGTGTGCTCGTGGTTGATGGTGGGCGGGACGAAGCCCTCCCGGATAGCGAGCGCGCAGGCGACCGCGGCCAGCGCGCTCGCCGCTCCCATCGCGTGTCCGATCATGCTCTTCACCGACACCGTCGGCGGCGGATCGGCGAACACCTGGCGGATCGCGCCGGTCTCGACCACGTCGTTGGTCGGGGTGCCGGTGCCGTGCGCCGAGATCAGGTCCACGTCCTCGGGCTTGATGCCGGCGTTGCGGTGCGCCAGCCGGATGCACCGGGCCAGGCTGTCCCGGTCCGGGGCGACCGCGTGCTGGGCGTCGCAGTTGAGCCCGTAGCCGAGCACCTCGGCGTAGATCCGCGCCCCCCGGGCCCGCGCCGAGCGCAGGGTCTCCAGCGCCAGGATGCCGCTGCCCTCGCTGACCAGCAGGCCCTTGCGGTCCCGGTCGAAGGGCTGGCACTTCTCCGGGGCGATCGTGCCGAACCGGTAGAACCCGGTGAACGTCTTGCGGCACACCGCGTCCGCGCCCCCGCACAGCGCGAAGTCGACGTCACCGGCGCGCAGCGCGTCGAACGCGCTGCCGATCGCGTAGTTGCCCGCCGCGCAGGCCGTGCCGAGCGTCATCATCTCCGCGTCGCGCAGCCCGAGTTCGCGGACCACGCCCGCGGCGAGCCGCCCCGGGTCGACGCGCCCGGCCAGCGCCGGGTCGAGCGCCGCGGCGCCGCCGGCCAGGTGCTGCCCGGTCAGCGTGTCCAGGTCGTTGTTCTCGCCGTCGCTGGTGCCGACGGACACCAGGGTCCGGCGGCGCCGCACTTCCGCGACGTCCAGCGCGGCGTCCGCGAGGGCCATCCGGGCACCGGCGGCCGCGAACCGGGTGGCCCGCCCGGCCTCCTGCGGCGCCAGGACCTCCAGCCACCGCCCCGGATCGAACCCGGTCACCTCGCAGCCGACCGAGTGCGCGAAGCCGGTGGTGTCGAAGGCCGTGATCGGCTTGGCCCCGCTGCGCCCCTCACGCAGCCCGGCGCAGAAGTCCTCGGCCCCGGTACCGATGCTGCTGACCACGCCCAGGCCCGTGATCACCACTCTTTCCCTGTCCCCGTCCGCGTTCACTTCGCCCCTCCCTCGCGTCGTGGAACCGGATCAGCGGTTCTCGGCGAGGGCCTCGCCCACCACCGCGTAGACGTTCTCCAGGTCGTCCATCTGGTCGACCTTCCAGCCGTCGATCTCGATGTCGAAGGTCCGCTCCAGCGTGGCGCCGAGGGCCACCAGCGCCATCGAGTCGGCGCCGTAGGTCCCGGTGAACGACCCGGTGGGGGTGATCTCGTCCGGTTCGACCTCCAGGACCTCGCACACCACGTCCTTGACGCGGGCGCGTGCCTCGTCGGGCAGGGCGGTCTCGGGCAGAGGTGCAGTCATGGCAGTGCCTCCTGTGAGGTGGGTGGGGGCGCGGACGGGATGCCGGGCCCCGCGGGTGCCGGTGCGCCGCCGCTCAGCGGACGGCGAGTCCCGGCGGCGCCATGCGCCCGGCGCCGGCCGGCGCGCGCTCGCGGACCGGGCCGAGCAGCGCGGGATCGGAGTGCAGGATCGCGAGCATGACCTCGCGCAGCAGCGTGCCGGGGTCGACGCCCAGCGAGCCCTTCAGCATCTTCCGGCCCTGCTCGTACAGGGCCAAGGCGTCGGCCTGGCGGTGGCAGCGGTACAGGGCCGTCATGAGCTGCGCGCGGAACCGCTCCTGCAGCGGGTACTCACGGACCGTCCGGGTCAGCTCCGGCACCAGCGCGGCGTGTGCGCCGAGCGCGAGTCCGGCCTCGAACCGGCCGGTGAGCGCCGTGATCCGGGCCTCCTCCAGGTGCGGTCGCACCTCTTCGGCCAGCGGCGCGCAGGCGTTGGCGAGCGCGGGGCCGCGCCACAGCGACAGCGCCGAGGTCAGCAGGCGGACCGCCCCCCGGTGGTCACCGGCGGCCAGCGCCTCGTGCCCGCGCCGCGACCGGTCGGTGAACTCGGCCAGGTCGAACCAGGCGGACCCGGTCTCCATGACGTAGCCCGGTGAGCGGCGGGTGATCCGCGCGTGCGGGCCGAGCAGCTTCCGCAGCCGCGAGACATAGGTGTAGATCTGGGCGTTCATGGTGGCGGGCGCCTTGCGGCCCCAGAGGTGGTCGCCCAACTGGGAGTCGTAGACCACCTGGTCGCCGGCGAGGAGCAGGGCGCTGAGCACGGTGCGCGGTTTGGCGCCGTGCAGCGGCACCGGCCGCCCCTCGTGCCGCACTTCGACCTGGCCGAGAATTCGGTACTCCACACACACCCCCGGCGTTCTGGCACCGTCCCCGGACAACGGATCGTGCGCGGAACACTACGAAGGCCCGATGACACGTCAGTGACGGCGCACTGACGGCACCTCCCGGCCGCGACGGGGTGCGGGGCGGCCGGGCGGTGCGGCCCGGCGTGCGGTCAGCGGGCCGTGCGGGTGTGGACGTGCTCCACGAGCCGGGTCAGCGCGTCCGGGTCGGTGGTGGGCAGGACGCCGTGGCCGAGGTTGAAGACATGGCCTTCGAGGTGCTCGGCGGCGGTGAGGATCTCGTCGGTCTTGGCCTCGACGGCCTCGCGGGAGGAGAACAGGACGGCCGGGTCGAGGTTGCCCTGGAGCGCCTTGCCGGGGCCGACCCGGCGGGCGGCCTCGTCCAGCGGGACCCGCCAGTCGACGCCCACGACGTCCGCGCCGGCCTCGCCCATCGGGCCGAGGAGTTCGCCGGTGCCGACGCCGAAGTGGATGCGCGGCACGCCGTATCCGGCGACCGCCTCGAAGACCTTCGCGGAGGCGGGCAGCACCGAGCGGCGGTAGTCGGCCGGGGCGAGCGCGCCGACCCAGGAGTCGAACAACTGGACGGCGCTGGCGCCCGCCTCGATCTGCACCTTCAGGAAGGCGGCCGTGATGTCGGCGAGGCGGTCCAGCAGGTCGGCCCAGAGTTCCGGATCGCCGTACATGAGCGCCTTGGTGTGCTCGTGGTTGCGGGACGGGCCGCCCTCCACGAGGTAGCTCGCCAGGGTGAAGGGGGCGCCCGCGAAGCCGATCAGCGGGGTCTCGCCCAGCTCGGCGGTGAGCAGGCCGATCGCCTCGGTGACGTAGGAGACGTCCTCGGGGGTCAGGTCGCGCAGCACCGCCAGGTCGGCGCGGGTGCGGATCGGCCGCTCGACGACCGGGCCGACGCCGGGCCGGATGTCGAGGTCGACGCCGATGGCCTTGAGCGGGACGACGATGTCGCTGAAGTAGATCGCCGCGTCCACGCCGTGCCGGCGCACCGGCTGGAGGGTGATCTCGGTGACCAGCTCGGGCCGCATGCAGGACTCCAGCATGGGGATGCCCTCGCGCACCTTGCGGTACTCCGGCAGCGAGCGCCCGGCCTGCCGCATGAACCACACCGGCGTGTGCGGCACCGGCTCACGCCTGCACGCCTTGAGGAAGGCGGAGTCGTACGTGGCTGACGGCTGCTTGCCCGCGGGGCTCTGGTTGGCACTCACGACGGAAAGTCTCGCACGCCCCGCCGGCCGCCCCGGACCGCGGGGCGGCCGCGCCGGACCCGCCGCGGCACGGTCTTCGGCCCGGGTGCCACGTGATCCGGCCATCGCGCCCGCACGCGGGTGTCCCTCCCTGCGCCGGGGCCGCGTTCCGCTTAACCTTCCCCGCATGGCTGCGGCTCAGGGACGACTGTCGGACGGCGCGGACGGAATGGACGAACCCACGGAACCCAAGGAACCCACGGACGGCGCGGCGGGCGCCCGGCACCCGGACGCGGCCCCGCCGCCGTTCCGGGCCGCGGTGGAGGCGCTGCGGACCGCGAAGCTGCGGCCCCAGGTCGAGGTGGAGCCGACGCGCCCGCCGCAGCGGCTCGCGCCGCACGCGTACGCGCTGGAGGCCACGGTCGTCGACGGCGACCAGGACCTGGCCGACGGGCGGCTGGTGCTGCTGCACGACCCGGCGGGGCACGACGCCTGGCGGGGCACGTTCCGGCTGGTGACGCTGGTCCGGGCGGAGCTGGAGCCGGAGATGGCCGCGGACCCGCTGCTGCCGGAGGTGTGCTGGTCCTGGCTGACCGGCGCGCTCCAGGGGCGGGGGCTGGCGTTCGGCGAGCCCAGCGGCACGGTGACCCGGGCCTCCTCGCACTACTTCGGCGGGCTGTCCGCGCGCCCGGCCGCCTCGCAGATCGAGATCCGCGCCTCCTGGACGCCCCGGGAGGGGCTCGGCGGGGTTCCGGACACCGCCGCGCACCTCGCCGCGTGGTGCGATCTGCTGGCCCAGGTCGGCGGGCTGCCGCCGGCCGGTCCGGGCGACGCGTCGGTGGTGACGCTGCCGCAGCGGCGGGGGCCGCAGACCCGGTAGGCCCGGCAGGTCCGGGCCCGGCCCGGCAGCTTCCCGGCAGGGGGAGCGCGGAGCGATCCGCGCTCCCCCTTTTTTCGTACCGGTTCCTCCCGTCACTTTGTCGATACGGCCACTTTCGAGCACGTATTGGTTCGAACCGAAACCGTTCCGACTTCGAATGATCGACCGCACGTCCGAATTGCTCGGATTGTTACTCACCAGATAGTGATCATTCTCTAAAGGCGGACGCGTTCGGTGCCGAAGACGACTGTGACCTTGAAAGCACGGTTCCCCCCGGCTTCTTCCCCATGAGCCGGCCCCCGTCCCCGCACCCCAGGAGGCCTGGTGTCCGTTCTCCTCGAGCAGCCCGCAAGCCTGGTCGCCTACCGCCCGAACAAGCCGACCGCCATGGTGGTCGTGGCCGACCCGCGCGTCCGTTCCACCGTCACCCGCCATCTGTGGGCGCTCGGTGTGCGCGACGTCATCGAGGCCTCGTCCGTCGCGGAGGCTCGTCCCCGCATCGGCAACCCCCGCGACATCTGCGTCGCCGACGTCCACCTTCCCGACGGCTCCGGCCTGACCCTGCTGTCGGAGACCCGCGCCGCGGGCTGGCCCAACGGGCTCGCGCTGTCCGCCGCCGACGACATCGGCGCGGTGCGCAACGCCCTCGCCGGCGGCGTCAAGGGCTACGTCGTCACCGGCACCCGTACCAACGTCGGGCTCCCCACCCGGCCGGGTGCCGCCCCCATCGGCGCCGCCGCCGCCCGGCTGCACCGCCGCCCCCCGGGCGCCCCGAGCCACCCGGGCGGCTACCGCGAGCTGTCCGGCCGCGAGGTCGAGGTGCTGCGACTGGTCGCGGAGGGCCAGTCGAACAAGGCGATCGGCGTCTCCATGGGCCTGTCCGCGCTGACCGTCAAGAGCCACCTGGCCCGCATCGCCCGCAAGCTGGGCACCGGCGACCGGGCCGGCATGGTCGCGGTGGCGCTGCGCACCGGGATCATCCACTGACCGACCCCCTCCCGCCCCTCCCCCGCGTCCCCCACCGCGGCGACCTGACTGGTTTACGACCCCCCGGAGCCCGCCGACGGAACGTTCCGTCGGCGGGCTCCGTCGATCCACGGATACTCTTGACAGGTGACCGACGCCCACGAAACCGCAGCAGACCGTTCACTGCGAACCACCGGAGGCGCCCCTCCGGACGAGGCCGGATCTTCTGCTACCGAGGCGCCGATCCCGCTGTTGGAGCCGCGCGAGGGGATTCCCCCGGTGATCGCGGACGCCGCCGCGCTCGCCGAGACGACCGCCGCCTTCGCCGCCGGCACCGGCCCCGTCGCCGTCGACGCCGAGCGGGCCTCCGGGTACCGCTACGGCCAGCGCGCCTACCTGGTGCAGTTGCGCCGCGAGGGCGCCGGGACGGCCCTGATCGACCCGGTGGCCTGCCCGGACCTCTCCGGGATCGGCGAGGCCCTGGCGGACGCCGAGTGGGTGCTGCACGCCGCCACCCAGGACCTGCCCTGCCTGCGGGAGATAGGGATGGTGCCCAGCAGGCTGTTCGACACCGAGCTGGCCGGGCGGCTCGCCGGGTTCCCGCGGGTCGGCCTCGGCGCGATGGTCGAGTCCGTGCTCGGCTACGTCCTGGAGAAGGGCCACTCCGCCGTCGACTGGTCCACCCGGCCGCTGCCCGAGCCCTGGCTGCGCTACGCCGCCCTCGACGTGGAGCTGCTGGTCGACCTGCGGGACGCGCTGGAGGCCGAGCTGGAGCGGCAGGGCAAGCTGGAGTGGGCCCGGCAGGAGTTCGACGCCATCGCCGCCGCCCCGCCGGCCGAGCCCCGCAAGGACCCCTGGCGCCGCACGTCCGGGATGCACAAGGTGCGCCGGCGGCGGCAGATGGCCGTCGTGCGGGAGCTGTGGGAGACCCGGGACCGCATCGCGCGGCGCCGGGACGTCTCCCCCGGCAAGGTGCTCGGCGACGCGGCCATCGTCGAGGCCGCGCTGGCGCTGCCGCCCAACGCCCACGCGCTGGCCGCGCTGAACGGGTTCGGGCGGGTCAACCGCCGGCAGTTGGAGCAGTGGCAGACGGCGGTCGACCGGGCCAGGGCGCTGCCGGAATCGCAGTTGCCGCCGCCCGGACAGCCGGTGACCGGGCCCCCGCCGCCCCGGGCGTGGGCCGACAAGGACCCGGCCGCCGCGGCCCGGCTGTCGGCGGCGCGGGCCGGGGTGACGGCGCTGGCCGAGCGGCTGAACATGCCGCAGGAGAACCTGATCACCCCGGACACCGTGCGCCGGGTCTGCTGGGAGCCGCCGCAGCCCGCCGACGCCGCCTCGGTGGCCGCCGCGCTCGCCCGGCACGGGGCCCGGCCCTGGCAGGTGGAGCAGGTCACGCCGGTCCTGGTGGCGGCGCTGGCGGCGGACGGCTGACCGGCTGGGTCACTTGGTCGCGCCCCGGGTGAAGCCGTTGTAGATGAACCGCTGGAGGAACAGGAAGACGATCAGCGTCGGCAGGATGACCAGGACCGCTCCTGCCGAGATCGTCTCCCAGTGCGCCCCGAAGGGCCCCTTGAAGCGGAACAGCGACGTCGAGATCACGCCAAGATCCTCCGACGGCAGATAGAGGAACGGGATGTAGAAGTCGTTGTAGACGGTGATGCCCTTGACGATGACGACCGTCGCGATCGCGGGCCGCAGCAGCGGGAAGATGATCTTCCGGTAGATGGTAAAGGCGTTGGCGCCCTCCACCCGGGCCGCCTCGTCCAGGGAGACCGGGATGGACCGGATGAACTGCAGGAAGATGTAGATCGACACGATGTCGGTGCCCATGTAGAGCAGGATCGGCGCCCACAGGCTGTCGAACATGCCGAGGCTGTCGACGATCTGGAAGGTGGCCACCTGGGTGGTGACCCCGGGGACCAGCGCGGCGACCAGGAACAGGGCCACGACCAGCTTCTTCATCCGGAAGGCGAACCGGTCGATCGCGTAGGCCGCCATCGACCCGATGAGGACCGTCCCGCCGATGGCGAAGAACAGCACGAACGCGGTGTTGCCGAACGCGGCGAGCATCCGCCCGTCCTGGAACGCCGTCACGTAGTTGCCGAGGTTCAGCGGGTCCTCGGGCAGCGCGAGGGCGCCACCGCCGTCGGCCATCTCGCCGGAGGACTTCAGCGAGGTCAGGAAGACCACCGCCAGCGGCAGCAGCACCACCAGGCTCGCGCCGATCAGCGACAGGTACACCAGGGTCCGGGCCACGGCACGGCGTGTCATACGGGTTCCACCTTGTGGTCGGCGTCGTCGGGGACGAGGCGCCGCTGCACCCAGGTCACCGCCAGGATGATCAGCAGCAGCACGACCGCCGCCGCCGAGGCGAGCCCCGTCTTGTTGAACTGGAAGGCCAGCTTCACCGTCTGGATCACGAAGGTCTCGGTGCCGGTGGCACCGCCGGTCATGATGTACGGGATCTCGAAGACCGACAGCGAGCCGGAGACGGACAGGATCACGGTCAGGCTCAGCACCGGCCGGATGCTCGGCGCGATGATGTACCGGAACTGGTGCCAGCGGTTGGCCCCGTCCAGTTCGGCCGCCTCGTACAGGTCGCCCGGGATGGACTGGACGGCGCCCAGGAAGAGCACGAAGTTCAGTCCCGTGTAGCGCCAGACCGAGACCCCGGCGAGCGAGACGTTGGCGGACGTGGAGGTGCCGAGCCAGGCGCGGTCGCCGTCGTAGCCGAACAGGCTCAGCACCGAGTCGAGGGTGCCGCCGTCCTGGAAGAAGTACAGGAAGACGAAGCCGATGGCGACACCGTTGATCAGGTACGGGAAGAACAGCACGCCCTTGAAGAAGTTGCGGAAGCGGACGTTGAAGCTCAGGACGGTCGCGAAGTACAGGGCGGCGGCGATCTGCACCACGGAGGCGGCGAGGTAGTAGCCGCTGACGAAGAAGACCCGGAAGAGGTCCTCGCGGGTGAAGATCTCGGCGTAGTTCCCGGCGCCGGTGAAGCGCAGCTCCGGGCTGACGCCGTCCCAGTCCGTGAAGCTGTACGCCACCATGTTGGCGATCGGCGCGTAGGTGAAGACGATCAGCAGGGTGAGCGGGGCGACCAGGAACAGCCAGGGCGTCAGGCGCGGCCGGCGCACCCGCCGGGCCGGGCGGGGCGCGGCGGGCGCGGCCGGGGGTGCCGGCCGGGCCGCCTGCCGGGCGAGGTCGGTCATCAGGACCCCGCTGTCTTCCGCCCGGCGTCCCACTTCTCGCTCAGCTCCGCGAAGAAGCCGTCGAGGTCGCCGTCGGCGGCGCCGCGGGCGAGGTCCACGAGGTCCTGGCGGTAGTCGGGCTTGTAGATGCCGACCTCGGAGGCGTTGTCGATGGCCTTGACCTCGGCGCCCTTGGTGTCGTCCAGGTCGATGATCTTCACGCCGGCCTCCTCGTAGGGCTTGAGCACCTCGGGCAGGGGCGCGTCCTTGAGCGGGGAGAGGGCGAGGTTGGCGTCGGCGTAGCCGGACTTGTCGGTGAACCAGTCGATCCAGGCGCGGGCGGCGTCCTTGTGCGCGGAGTGCGCGTTGACGGCCTGGAGGTAGTCGGGCGAGGTCACCGCGCAGAAGGTGCCGTCCTTCTGCGCCGGGAACGGCATGAAGCCGATGTCGTCCGGGTCGGTGCCGGCCTGCTTCGCCGCGTCCCGCATCTGGACCACCGCCCAGGAGCCGAGCCACATGGTGGCGATCTCGCCCTTGGCCAGCCTGGGCTTGGACGCCTCCCAGTTGGTGGTGGTCGGGTCCTTCTCCACCAGCCCCTGGGCCACGATGTCGTGCAGCAGGGTGTCGCCGACGCGGAGGTCGGCGCCCTCGGCCCACGGGTCGCCCGCGGCCAGCTCGCTGGTGGCCTGCGGGTCGCAGGAGACCGAGCCGTTGACGTTGGTCCACTGGGTGAGCGGCCACATGTCCTTGAAGTTGGTGTAGTACGGCACGGCGTCGGTCCTGGCCTTCACCGCCTTCAGCGCGGCGAGGAACGCGGCGGGCGTGGTGGGCCAGTCGGTGACGCCGGCCCGCTCCCAGACCTTCTTGTTGTAGACGAAGCCGGGGACGACGCCGATGGGGCTCTGTCCGTAGACCTTGCCGTCGACGGCGGAGTAGTCGGTGAAGCGGTACTTCGCGGAGCGCTCGCCCGCGCTGCCCAGCGAGGCGAAGAACCTGGGGTAGTCCTTCTTCTGGATCACCGCGGGGATCATCAGGACGTCGCCGTAGTTCTCGGTGTTCATGCGGATCTTGACCTCACCCTCGTAGTCGGTGAGGCCGTCGAACTCGACCTTCACCTTGGGGTAGGTCCGGTTGAACTCGGCGGCGTACTTCTTCATCGTCCCGTCCTGCACGAGGTCGGTCCGGTGGGTGAGGACCGTGATGGTCCCCTCGACGTTCGCCGGGTCGGTGGGCGCCTCGGCGTCCGCGCCCTTCGAGGTGCCGCCGCTGCCCGTGCAGGCCGAGGCCAGCAGGGCGAGGGCGGCGAGTGATCCGGCGAGTACGTTGCGGCGGTTCATGAGCACCAGCTCCGTTCCGGGCGGACGAGCACGAGTGGTTGGCCGGTTCCGCACTCTGACAGTGCTGACTGAACCGGTACAGTCTCGTTTTCGCCAACACTGGCCCGTAGCTGACCGTTGCATCTGTGAACCGGTTAAGGGAGTGCCATGCTTCAGGCGACACCGCTCACCGAGGGTTGGGTCCTGCGTCACCCCGAGGGCGCCGGCGGCGCGCTCCCGGCCGGGGTGCCGGGCTGTGTGCACACCGACCTGCTGGCGGCGGGACTGATCCCGGACCCCTTCCTCGGCCGGAACGAGACCGAGGTGGCGTGGGTGGGCCGGCGGGAGTGGACGTACGAGTGGGATCTCGTCGCCGGTTCCCCGCACGAGCAGACCGACCTGGTCTTCGACGGCCTGGACACGGTCGCCGAGATCCTGCTGGACGGCCGGCCGCTGGGGCGGACGCGGAACATGCACCGCTCGTACCGCTTCGACGTGACCGGGCTGAGCGGCAAGCTGACGGTCCGGTTCGCCTCCGCCTACACCGAGGCGGAGGCGGTGCGGGGGCGACTGGGCGAGCGGCCGGGCGCGTACGCCGAGCCGTACCAGTACGTGCGGAAGATGGCCTGCTCCTTCGGCTGGGACTGGGGGCCGACCCTGGTGACGGCCGGGATCTGGCGGCCGGTCCGGCTGGAGCACTGGTCGACGGCCCGGCTCGCCCGGGTCCGCCCCCTGGTCACCGTCGAGGAGGGCACCGGCCTGGTGGAACTCCTCGTCGACGTGGAGCGCACCCGCGTCGAGGCGCCGCTCACCGTCGAGGCGCGCGTCGGCGGCGTCACCGCCCGCGCGCCCCTGGACGGCACCGGCGGCACCGTACGCCTCCGGGTCCCGGACGCGGCCCTGTGGTGGCCCCGGGGGTACGGCCGACAGGCGCTGTACGACGTGGAGCTGACGCTGCTGCACGGGCGGACGCCGCTGGACGTCTGGCGCCGGCGGGTCGGCTTCCGGACCGTGGCGCTGGACACCTCCCCCGACGCGCACGGCACCGGCTTCACCCTGGTCGTCAACGGCGAGCGCCTCTTCGCGCGGGGCGTCAACTGGGTCCCGGACGACGTCTTCCCCTCCCGGGTCTCCCGCGAGCGGTACCGCACCAGGCTGCGGCAGGCGGCGGACGCGGGCGTGGACCTGGTCCGGGTCTGGGGCGGCGGGATCTACGAGAGCGAGGACTTCTACGACGCCTGCGACGAGCTGGGGCTGCTGGTCTGGCAGGACTTCCCCTTCGCGTGCGCGGCCTACCCCGAGGAGCAGCCGCTGCGGGGCGAGGTGGAGGCCGAGGCGCGGGAGAACGTCGCCCGGCTGATGCCGCACCCCTCGCTGGCGCTGTGGAACGGCAACAACGAGAACCTGTGGGGCTTCCGGGACTGGGGCTGGGAGCCGGGGCTGGCCGGGGACTCCTGGGGCGAGGGCTACTACCTGGGCCTGCTGCCCCGGGTGGTGGCCGAGACGGACCCGACCCGGCCGTACACGGCGGGCAGCCCCTGGTCCGGGTCGTGGGACCGGCATCCGAACGACCCGGCGCACGGCACCCACCACTCCTGGGAGGTGTGGAACCGGGAGGACTACGCCGACTACCGGCTGAGCGCGCCCCGGTTCGTGGCCGAGTTCGGCTGGCAGGCGCCGCCCGCGTACGCCACACTGCGGCGCGCGCTGCCCGGCGAGGACCTCGCGCCGGACTCCCCCGGGATGCTGCACCACCAGAAGGCCGAGGACGGCAACGGCAAGCTGCGGCGCGGCCTGGAGCGGCACTTCCCGGTCCCCGACGGCGACTTCGACCGCTGGCACTACCTCACCCAGATCAACCAGGCCCGCGCCGTCGCCGCCGGGATCGAGCACTGGCGGTCGCACTGGCCGGTGTGCGCGGGCACCGTCCTGTGGCAGCTCAACGACTGCTGGCCGGTGACCTCGTGGGCCGCGATCGACGGCGACGGCCGCGAGAAGCCGCTCTACCACGAGCTGCGCCGGCTCTACGCGGACCGGCTGCTCACCTTCCAGGAGCGGGACGGCGCCCTGGTGCTGGCCGCCGTCAACCAGGGCGCCGAGCGGTGGGCGGCGCCGCTCGTCCTGCGCCGGATGTCCGTCGACGGCACCGTGCTCGGCCGGACCGGGACCGCGCTGGCGGCCGGGCGGCGGGCGGTGGCCGTCGTCGAGGTGCCCGCCGGGCTGGTGCCGGCCGGCCCGAAGGAGTTCCTGGTCGCCGACGCGGACGGGCTGCGGGCGCTGCGCTTCCCGGCGCCCGACCGGGACATCCCGTACCCGGCCCCGGAGTTCGACGTCGCTCTCGTGCCGGGCGGGGTCGCGGTGACGGCCCGGACCCTGGTGCGGGACCTGCTGCTCCAGGCCGACCGGCTGGACCCGGCCGCGCGGGCGGACCGGGGGCCGGTCACCCTGCTGCCCGGGGAACGGGTGACCATCGGGGTGCGCGGCTGGAAGACTCCTGACGCGCACGCCGCCCGGTCCGCCCTGTACTGCATGGAGCCCCGACGATGACGACCCCCCGCGTCACCATCAAGGACGTCGCCGCCCTCGCGGGCGTGTCCAAGGGGGCGGTGTCCCTCGCCTTCAACCACAAGCCCGGGGTCTCCGAGGCGACGCGGGAGCGGATCTTCCGGGCCGCCCGGGAACTGGGCTGGGCGCCGAACGCGACCGCGCGGACGCTGGCCGGATCGCGGGTGGACACGGTGGGGCTGGCGGTCTGCCGGCCCGCCCGGCTGCTCGGCCTGGAGCCGTTCTACATGGAGTTCGTCTCGGGCGTGGAGAGCGTCCTGACCGAGCACTCCTGCTCCCTGCTGCTGCGGCTGGTGCGCACGGTGGAGGAGGAGGCGGGGCTGCTGGAGAGCTGGTGGCGGGGGCGGAGCATCGGCGGGTCGATCCTGGTCGACTTCCGCGCCGACGACCCCCGGGTGGCGCCGGTGCGGGGGCTGGGCATCCCGGCGGTGGCCGTCGGGCACCCCTCGCTGACCGGCGGGCTCACCTCGGTGTGGACCGACGACGCCACCGCGGTCACCGAGGCGGTGCGCTATCTGGCGGCGCTCGGGCACCGGCGGATCGCCCGGGTCGGCGGCGCGGCGGCGCTCGGGCACACCTCCATCCGTACGGCCGCCTTCGACGGGGCGGCCCGCGCGCTGGGGCTGGCCGGTGCCCGGCAGGTGGCCACCGACTTCTCCGGGGACGCGGGGGCGCGGGCCACCCGGTCCCTGCTGACGGCCCCGCCGGCGGACCGGCCGACCGCGGTGGTGTACGACAACGACATCATGGCCGTCGCCGGGCTGTCGGTCGCCTCCGAGATGGGACTGCGGGTCCCGGCCGACGTCTCGCTGCTGGCCTGGGACGACTCCCAGTTGTGCCGGCTGACCCATCCGACGCTGTCGGCGATGAGCCATGACGTGCACGGGTTCGGGGCGGAGGTGGCGCGGACGCTGTTCGGGGTGATATCCGGGGAAGGCGCCGGGTCGCATCCGGTGGCCACGCCGGTGCTGGTGCCCCGGGGGTCCACGGCGCCGCCCGGGTGAGCCTGGAGGAAGGCCGCGGGTGCGCGGTGGCCGAGCGGGCGGTTCCCCGTTCCCCCTTCGGGGTGTCCATGTGACCTGCGCCGCTGTGCCGCGTAAGACTGGGCAGCTACGTTACTGGTTAGTAGCATGGGTTGAGCAAGCGCTCAGCGTCCCGCATCCTGGAGGAGAGCCATCGTGCCTCGTACCGTCAGGGACGTCGTCTTCGTCGACGGCGTCCGCACCCCGTTCGGCAAGGCGGGCCCGAAGGGCATCTACCACGAGACCCGCGCCGACGACCTGGTCGTGAAGGCGATCCGGGAGCTGCTGCGCCGCAACCCGGGCCTGGACCCGAAGCAGATCGACGAGGTCGCCATCGCCGCGACCACGCAGATCGGCGACCAGGGCCTGACCATCGGCCGCACCGCCGGCATCCTCGCGGGCCTGCCCACCTCGGTGCCCGGCTACGCGATCGACCGGATGTGCGCGGGCGCCCTGACCGCCGTCACCACGGTGGCCGGTTCGGTGGCCTTCGGCGCGTACGACATCGCCGTCGCGGGCGGTGTCGAGCACATGGGCCGCCACCCGATGGGCGAGGGCGTCGACCCCAACCCGCGGTTCGTCAGCGAGAAGCTGGTCGACGAGTCGGCCCTGTTCATGGGCATGACCGCGGAGAACCTGCACGACCGGTACCCGCACATCACCAAGCTCCGCGCCGACGAGTACGCGGTGCGCTCGCAGGAGAAGGCCGCCAAGGCGTACGCCAACGGCAAGATCCAGGCCGACCTGGTGCCGATCTCGGTGCGCCGCACCAACGAGGAAGCGGGCGAGACGGGCTGGGGCCTGGTCACCGCCGACGAGCCGATGCGTCCGGGCACCACGCTGGAGAACCTGGCGAACCTCAAGACGCCGTTCCGGGTGCACGGCCGGGTCACCGCGGGCAACGCGGCCGGTCTGAACGACGGCGCCACCGCCTCCCTCATCGCCTCCGAGGACTTCGCCCGCGAGCACGGGCTGCCGGTCAAGATGCGCCTGGTCGCCTACGCCTTCGCCGGCGTCGAGCCCGAGGTGATGGGCTACGGTCCGATCCCGGCCACCGAGAAGGCCCTCGCGCAGGCGGGCCTGTCGATCTCCGACATCGGCCTGTTCGAGATCAACGAGGCGTTCGCCGTGCAGGTCCTGGCCTTCCTGGACCACTACGGCATCGCGGACGACGACGAGCGCGTCAACCAGTACGGCGGCGCGATCGCCTTCGGCCACCCGCTGGCCTCCTCCGGGGTCCGGCTGATGACCCAGTTGGCCCGCCAGTTCGAGGAGCAGCCGCAGGTCCGCTACGGCCTCACCACCATGTGCGTCGGCTTCGGCATGGGCGCCACGGTCATCTGGGAGAACCCGCACTTCGAGGGAGACAAGTGAGCACCACCGCCGAGCTGTTGAAGGGCGCGGCCGACCTGTTCCCGGACGAGGTCGTCACCACCGCCCACGTACGCCACTTCGACCTGCCCCTCGGTGCCGGGCGCTTCGCGCTCATCACCCTGGACAACGGCCTGGACCACACCAAGCCGACCACCTTCGGACCCCAGTCGCTGGCGAACCTGAACGCCGCCGTCGACCAGGTCGAGAAGGAGGCCTCGGCCGGTGAGATCACCGGCGTCGGCATCACCGGCAAGCCGTTCATCTTCGCCGTCGGCGCCGACCTCAAGGGCGTGGAGCTGCTGAAGCGGCACGAGGACGCGCTCGCCATCGGCAAGGGCGGCCACGACGTCTTCAAGCGGCTGTCCGGCCTCGCGGTTCCGACGTTCGCGTACTACAACGGCGCCGCGATGGGCGGCGGCGTCGAGGTCGGCCTGCACTGCACCTACCGCACGGTCTCCGCGGCCGTCCCGGCGTTCTCGCTGCCCGAGGTCTTCCTCGGCCTGGTCCCCGGCTGGGGCGGCTGCACCCTGCTGCCGAACCTGATCGGCGCCGACAAGGCCGTCACGGTCATCATCGAGAACAGCCTCAACCAGAACCGCCAGCTCAAGGGCGAGCAGGTCTACGAACTCGGCATCGCGGACGCGATCTTCGAGGGCGCCGACTTCCTGGAGCAGTCGCTGATCTGGACGGCGGCCGTCCTCAAGGGCGAGATCGCCGTCGAGCGCCCGGCCGTCGACCGCGGCGAGGCGTGGGACCAGGCCGTCGCGCGGGGCCGGTTCATCGCCGACTCCAAGGTGCACGGCGCCGCCCCGGCCGCCTACCGCGCCCTGGACATCATCGCCGCCGCCAAGAACGGCGACCTCCAGCAGGGCTACGACGCCGAGGACCAGGCCCTCGCCGACCTGATCATGGGCGGGGAACTGCGCGCCGGGCTGTACGCGTTCAACCTGGTGCAGAAGCGCGGCAAGCGCCCGGCCGGCGCCCCGGACAAGAACCTGGCGCGTCCGGTCACCAAGGTCGGCGTGGTCGGCGCCGGTCTGATGGCCTCGCAGCTCGCCCTGCTGTTCCTGCGCCGCCTGGAGGTGCCGGTCGTGCTGACCGACATCGACCAGGCGCGCGTCGACAAGGGCGTGGGCTATGTGCACGCCGAGATCGACAAGCTGCTCGGCAAGGGCCGGATCAACCAGGACAAGGCCAACCGCCTCAAGGGGCTGGTGACCGGCGTCCTGGACAAGGCCGAGGGCTTCGCGGACGCCGACTTCGTCATCGAGGCGGTGTTCGAGGAGATCGGCGTCAAGCAGCAGGTGTTCGCGGAGGTCGAGGCGGTCGCCCCGGCGCACGCGATCCTCGCCACCAACACCTCCTCGCTGTCGGTCTCCGAGATGGCGTCGAAGCTGAAGCACCCCGAGCGGGTCGTCGGCTTCCACTTCTTCAACCCGGTCGCGGTGCTGCCGCTGCTGGAGATCGTCCGCGGCGAGCGGACCGACGACGCCTCGCTGGCGACGGCGTTCGCGGTGGCCAGGAAGCTGAAGAAGACGGCCGTGCTGGTCAAGGACGCCCCGGCGTTCGTGGTCAACCGCATCCTGACCCGCTTCATGGGCGAGATCCAGAACGTCATCGACGAGGGCACCCCCGTCGAGGTCGCGGAGAAGGCGGTGGAGCCGCTCGGCCTGCCGATGTCCCCGCTGGTCCTGCTGGAGCTGGTCGGCCCGGCGATCGGCCTGCACGTCTCCGAGACGCTGCACCGGGCGTTCCCGGACCGCTTCACCGTCTCCCCCAACCTCAAGGCGGTCGTCGAGGCGGGCAAGCGCGGCTTCTACGTCTACGACAGCGGCAGGCCGGAGCTGGACCCGGAGGTCGCCGCGCTGCTCAAGCAGGGCGACAGCGTCCTGACCGAGGAGCAGGTCCGGGCCCGGGTGCTGGACGCGGTGGCCCAGGAGATCGGGCTGATGCTCGACGAGGGCGTCGTCGCCGAGGCCCAGGACATCGACCTGTGCCTGATCACCGGCGCCGGCTGGCCCTTCCACCTGGGCGGCATCACGCCGTACCTGGACCGCGCGGGCGTCGCCGAGCGGGTGAACGGCAAGCGGTTCCTGGCGCCCGGCGTGGCGAGCGTCCCGGCGTAACCCGCACCGCAGCAGGGCGACGGGCCGCACGGTGGACCACCACCGTGCGGCCCGTCGGCGTACCGGTCAGAGCCGGACCGCCCGGGGGTGGCCGGCGGTCGCGCCCCGGGTGTCGAACAGCAGCCGGGCCCGGTCCGCGAGCAGCCCCGGGTCGATCTCCCGGTGCGACTGGAGCAGCACGGTCAGGTCGGCCTCGGCCGCGGCGGCGAGATAGTCGCCGGTCCGCTCGACGGGGACCCCGCCCGCCGACCAGTGCGGGACGTACGGGTCGAAGTACGCGAGGTCGGCGCCGCGGGCCCGCAAGCGCTCGGCGACGGCCGGGGCGGGGCTCTCCCGCCGGTCGGAGACGTCGGCCTTGTAGGTGACGCCGAGCAGCAGCACCCGGGAGCCGCGCACGGCCTTGCCGGCGTCGTTGAGCAGCTCGGCGGCGCGGTCGACGACGTGCGCCGGCATCCGCTGGTTGATCTCCTGCGCCAGCTCCACGAACCGGAACGGGATGCCCAGCGAACGCACCTTGTACGACAGGTAGGCGGGGTCGACGGGGATGCAGTGCCCGCCGACGCCGGGACCGGGGTGGAAGGGCGCGAAGCCGAAGGGCTTGGTGGCGGCGCAGCGGATGGCGTCCCACAGGTCGACGCCGAGCTGCCGGCAGAACATCGACATCTCATTGACCAGGGCGATGTTCACCTGCCGGTAGGTGTTCTCCAGCAGCTTGGCCATCTCGGCCTCCCGGGTGCCCCTGGCCTCGACCACGCGGGCGACGAACCGCTCGTACAGGGCGCGGGCGGCCTTGGCGCAGTCGGGGGTGATGCCGCCGACCACCTTGGGCGTGTTCTCCAGGCCGTGGGCGGGGTTGCCCGGGTCGATGCGCTCCGGGGAGAAGGCGAGGTGGAAGTCGGTGCCGGCGCGCAGTCCCCCGGCCTCCAGGCGGGGGCGGACGACCTCGTCGGTGGTGCCGGGGTAGGTGGTGGACTCCAACACGACGAGGGTGCCGGGCCGCAGGTGGGCGGCGATGTCGTCGACGGCGGCGTGCACGGCGCCGAGGTCGGGGACGCCGTGGGCGGTGAGCGGGGTCGGCACGCAGATCACGACGGCGGCGGCAGCGGCGATCACCCCGGGCCGGCCGACGGCCTCGAAGCCGCGGGCGCGCATCGCCCGGACCTCGGCGTCGGTGACGTCGTCCACGTGCGACCGGCCGGCGTTCAGGCCCTCGACGACGCGCGGGCCGCGGTCGAGGCCGACCACCCGCAGTCCGGCCGCGGTGGCCGCGCGGGCCAGCGGCAGACCGACGTAACCGAGTCCGACGACGACGAGGTCCGCTCCGGGGACGGAGGACGGGGGCATGGGGTCCCTGCTCATCGAACACGTCCTCACAGGAGGGGCATATCTGCGGATACCGGGCAAGTCTACGGTCGTCGGCGGGGGCGTTCGGCCAGCGCCCGTACGCGTGTCTCCGGGACGGCCGCCGGGCCGGGGGTCAGACCTCCTGCCAGGCGGTCAGCGCCAGGCCCGGTTCGTCCTTGCGGCGGGTCAGCAGCAGCCTGCCGGTGGACGGGGAGAGGGTCGCCGCGACCACCCGCCCGGCCGCGTCCTCGGCGAGCGCCACCTCGGCGTCGGCCGCCAGCGGCGGCCCGGAGTCGGCCCACCAGGCACCGGCCTGTTCCTGTTCCGTCGGGTAGGCGGCGAAGGCGACCCGGCCGCTCGCCGAGCGCTGGGCGAGCAGCGTGCAGTCGTGGCCCTCGATGACGCAGCGGACGGCGGCGACCGGGCCGGGCCCGGCCGAGGCGACCAGCGCGACGGGGTCGGCGCCGGGCCGCCAGGCGCACAGCTCGCCGGCGCCGTCGGTGTAGAAGAGGGTGGTGTGCTCGGGCGAGGTGGCCAGCGCCCGGAGGGTGCCGGGCCGGACCGGGGTGCTGATCCGCTCCGCGAGGACGGGCCGGGCGCCGGGCTTCTCCTGCCGCCAGTGCAGGAGACCGCCGGGTGTCGCCGCGTACGCCTCGACCAGGCCGGACTCGCCCGTGACGGCGGCCGGTCCGTCCTGGACGTCCTGGCCCCCGAGGTCACGCCAGGGGTCCCAGCCGCCCTTCTCCTTCTGCGCCAGCAGGCTCAGCCCGCCGCCGGCGGAGCGGACCAGGACATGGGCGCGGCCCTGCGCGTCGACGGCGACGGCGGGGGTGCCGGTGCGCTTGCCCTTCTTGTCCGGGTGGCCGACCGGCTGCCAGTCCAGGGGGGCGAGCAGCGGCCGGTAGTGCGTGGAGTGCACGAGCCCGGACTGGCCGGAACCGGTGGGCCGCCACGCGACGAGATGGGCGTATCCGTCGGCGCCCCGGCCTGCCGTGAGCCCCGGGCGCAGCTTCTGGTCGCCGCCGATCCCGCGGGGGGCCTCCCAGGGGCCGCCGGGCACCCGCTCGGCACGGCACAGGGCGGCGTCGCCGGACGGCAGATAGACGCAGAGGCGGCCGTCGCGGCCGCGAAGGAGCCAGTCGCCGTTCACCGGTTCACTCTAAGCGGGCCGGTCCGGGCGCCACCGGGCGGGTACGGCCGTGCGACCCTGGCGGGATGGACGACAACACCCCCCTGCTCGTGATCGTCGACGCCGCGAACGTCGTCGGGTCGGTGCCGGACGGCTGGTGGCGGGACCGGCGCGGGGCCGCCGAGAGGCTGCGGGACCGCCTGGCGTCGGACGGGGTGCCGGGGCGTGCCGGTCCGCTGGAGCTGGTCCTGGTCGTCGAGGGCGCGGCGCGCGGGGTGGCCTCGGTGCCGGGGGTACGGGTGGAGGACGCGCCGGGCAGCGGCGACGACCACATGGTCCGCCTGGTGGCGGCGGCCGGGGACCGCCCCGTCCTGGTGGTCACGGCCGACCGCGAACTGCGCCGCCGGGTGGGCGAGTTGGGCGCCGAGGTGACGGGTCCCCGGGCGGTACGGCCGGGGCGGGACGGGGCGGCGGAGGACGGGCGGAGCCGGGACGGGGGCGGGGCGGCGGGGGGCTGACCCCGCGCGAGGACGGCCGGCCGGGCCGGGGCCCGGCGGCGAGCGGGCCGGCGCCCCTCACTCCCGGCGCACCCGGACGTACAGCACCGCCCCGTCCACCGTCCCCGCCTCCTGGTACCGGGCCGCCAGCAGGCGGCGCAGGGTCGGCAGGTGCTCCGGCGCGTACGGGGCGCCGCGGGAGTCGTCGACGATCAGGGCGGGCGGCCGGGCGGCCGTCTCCCGGCGGAAGACGGCCCAGGCGCCCGGGACGGCGTACCGCTCGCCGACCCGGGCGCCGGACCGGCCGCCGCTGTGGTTGGTGAGCAGACCGGCGGTGAGATAGCGGCTGGCGGGGGTGCGGCCGGCCAGCCAGTACGTCTCCGGGTGCATGCCCCAGAACAGCACCCGCTCGTCCGGTGCGGTGCGGCGCGCGGCGGTGTCCGCCAGGCGCCGGGCGTGGTCGAGTTCGCCGCGCGGCGCGAGCAGCCCCCAGGTGAGGAACAGCGCGCAGCAGCAGGCCGCGCCGAGGACCGTACGGGCGGTGCGCACCGGGGGCAGGGTGCTGAGCCCGGCCGTCGCCAGCAGGGTCAGCGGCGGCAGGAGCTGGAGGTAGTAGTGGCCGAAGAAGTGCAGGCCGGTGCCGGCCGCCGCCGCCGACGCGGCGAGCCACACCCACAGGTCGGCGCGGCCGGCCGTCCGGCGGACCAGCGGAGGCAGCAGGGCGGCGCAGCCGACGGCGAGGATCGCCGCGTTGCCGGCGGCCCGGACCAGGACGTGGCCGGGGGAGCCCGAGAAGGAGACGTAGGCGGCGGAGCCGGTGAGCGTCCAGAACAGGAAGCCGGCCGGGTCGGTGAGCAGGGCCGCGGCCAGTACGGGGGGGCGCCGCGCCCGCCGCCAGGCGCAGCACGGGGCCCCGGCGGGCGCCGCACCGCCACAGCAGCGGCAGCAGCACCGCCGCGCCGGTCTGCTTGGCCAGGAAGGCGCAGGCGACGGCGGCCCCGGCGGCCCGCCAGCGGCGGCGGTCGGCGCACCACAGGGCCGCCGCCGTGCCCGGCAGCATGAACACCTCGAACGTGGCGGCCTGGGCGTCCTGCGGGTTCAGGCCCACGGAGACCAGCAGGTACAGGACCCCGGCGGTGCGCCCCGGGCCGTCGCCCCAGCGGCGGCGGGCCAGCGAGGCGAGCAGCGCGGCGGTGGCGAACTGGGCCAGGACGGCCAGCAGCCGTACGGACAGCAGCGACTCGGAGCCGGCCAGCGCGAAGGCGCCCTGGTAGAGCCAGGGCACCAGCGGCGGCTTGCGGTCCACCACCGTCTCGTAGAGCCGGCCGCCCTGGGCCAGCAGTTGGGACTGGACGGCGAGGTAGCCCTCGTCGGGGTTCCACAGCGGGCGGGCGAAGGACGGCAGCCGGGTCAGGCAGGCCAGCGCCGCCAGCGCGGGCAGCAGCTTCGCCCAGTACCGGTGACCGGCCCGCCGGGCGGACACGGACGGTGACGTAATGAGCGGCGGGGCGTGCATACCCGCACGTTAGCGACCTCGCGCGGTCACTCCTTGTGATGTCCCGCCTCGGCACGGGCCAGTCCGCTGTGGGTGCGGCCGTAGAGGAAGTAGACGACGAAGCCGATGGCCATCCAGACGCCGAACCGGACCCAGGTCTCGGCGGGCAGGTTGAGCATCAGCCACAGCGAGGCGCACACCGACACGATGGGCAGCACCGGCACCAGCGGGGTGCGGAAGGCGCGGGGCAGGTCGGGCCGGGTGTTGCGCAGGATGATCACGCTGATGGCGACGATGACGAACGCGAACAGCGTGCCGATGTTCACCAGTTCGGCCAGTTCGCTCAGCGAGGTGAAGCCCGCGACGATCGCGATGACGACGCCGAGCAGGACGGTCGGGCGGTACGGGGTCTTGAACTTCGGGTGGACGCGGGAGAAGAAGCGGGGCAGCAGTCCGTCGCGGCTCATCGCGAAGAACACCCGGGTCTGGCCGAGCAGCAGGATCATGCAGACCGTGGTGAGGCCGACCGCCGCGCCGAAGCTGATCACGCCGGAGAAGAAGGGGTGCCCGGTCGCCTTGAACGCGTCGGCGAGCGGGGCGTCCACGGAGAGTTCGCTGTAGTGCTGCATGCCGGTGACGACCACGGACACGGCGACGTACAGCACGGTGCAGATGGCGAGGGAGCCGAGGATGCCGCGGGGCATGTCGCGCTGGGGGTTGCGGGTCTCCTCGGCGGCGGTGGCGACGATGTCGAAGCCGATGAAGGCGAAGAAGACCACGGAGGCGGCGGTGAAGACGCCCATCACGCCGAAGTTGGACGGGGCCCAGCCGAACATCAACTGGATGAGCGGCGAGTGCAGTCCGCCGCCCGCCTCCACCGGCTTGGACTCGGGGATGAACGGGTCGTAGTTGGCACCCTTGATCAGGAAGGCGCCGGCGATGATGACGACGAGGACGACGGCCACCTTGATGGCGACGACGATCGAGGTGATCCGCGCGGAGAGCTTCATGCCGAGGACGAGGATGCCGGTGAGGGCCAGCACCAGGGCGGCGGCGAGGATGTCGAAGCCGAAGCCGTCGGCGCCGTCCCGTCCGCCGAGCGTCGCCGGCATCTGCCAGCCCGCGTTGTCCAGCAGCGAGCGGATGTACCCGGACCAGCCGACGGCGACCACCGCCGTGCCGAGCGCGAACTCCAGCACCAGGTCCCAGCCGATGATCCAGGCGGGCAGCTCGCCGAGCGAGGCGTAGGAGAAGGTGTACGCCGACCCGGCCACCGGGACGGTGGAGGCGAACTCGGCGTAGCAGAGCGCGGCCAGCGCGCAGACCACGCCGGCCACCACGAACGCCAGGGCCGTGGCGGGTCCGGCGTTGTTCTTGGCGACGGTGCCGGTCAGGACGAAGATGCCGGTGCCGATGACGACACCGACGCCGAAGACGGTCAGGTCCAGCGCGGACAGGGACTTTTTGAGCGCGTGCTCGGGCTCCTCTGTGTCGCGGATGGACTGCTCGATCTTCTTCGTCCGGAAGAACGTGCTGCTCACGGGACCTCCCACGCTGTGTCGTCCTCGACATGGTCGAGAGGGGGCGCAGAACGTGTGCCCGGCGCGGGCGGATGTCACGCCGATGGGCCGGTCCCGCCACTTCAACGAGTGGCGGAACCGGCCCATTGGCGGCACCTCAGTCGCGGGCGGCCTCCACCGGTGCGGCGGCCCGGTCGTAGCGGCCGTCGAGCTTGGCGACCAGGCCGGTGACCTGGCGGGCGATGTCGGGCGCGGTCAGTCCGATCTCGGCGAGCACCTCGGCGCGCGAGGCGTGGTCGAGGAAGCGCGGCGGGATGCCGAAGTCGCGCAGCGGGACGTCGACGCCCGCGTCCCTGAGGGCCTGGGCGATCGCCGAGCCGACGCCTCCGACGCGGGAGTTGTCCTCGACGGTGACGACCACGCGGTGCCGCTCGGCGAGCGGGGCCATGGCCTCGTCGACGGGCTTGACCCAGCGCGGGTCGACGACGGTGGTGGAGATGCCCTGCCGCTCCAGCAGGCCGGCCACCTCCAGGCACATCGGGGCCAGCGCGCCGACGGAGACCAGCAGGACGTCGGGCCGGTCGGTGCCGGCCTCGCGCAGCACGTCCATGCCGCCGATCCGGCCGACGGCGGGCACGGCGGGGCCGACGGCGCCCTTGGAGAAGCGGACCACGGTCGGCGCGTCGTCCACGGCGACGGCTTCGCGCAACTGGGCGCGGACCTGGTCGGCGTCGCGCGGGGCGGCGAGCCGGAGGCCGGGGACGACCTGGAGGATCGACATGTCCCACATGCCGTTGTGCGAGGCGCCGTCGGTGCCGGTGACGCCCGCCCGGTCCAGTACGAAGGTGACGCCGCACTTGTGCAGGGCGACGTCCATCAGGACCTGGTCGAAGGCCCGGTTGAGGAAGGTGGCGTACACCGCGAAGACCGGGTGGAGTCCGCCGTGCGCGAGGCCGGCGGCGGAGACGGCGCCGTGCTGCTCGGCGATGCCGACGTCGTAGACCCGGTCGGGGAAGCGCTTGGCGAACCTGTCCAGGCCGACCGGCTGGAGCATGGCGGCGGTGATGGCGACGACGTCCTCGCGCTCCTCGCCGAGCCTGACCATCTCCTCGCCGAAGACGGAGGTCCAGTCGGCGCCGGAGGTGGAGATCGGCAGGCCGGTGTCGGGGTGGATCTTGCCGACGGCGTGGAAGCGGTCGGCCTCGTCGGCGAGGGCGGGCTGGTAGCCGCGGCCCTTCTCGGTGAGGCAGTGCACGATGACCGGGCCGCCGAACCGCTTGGCGCGGGTCAGCGCGGACTCCAGGGCCTCGATGTCGTGGCCGTCGATGGGGCCGAGGTACTTCAGGCCCAGGTCCTCGAACATGCCCTGCGGGGCGATGAAGTCCTTCAGGCCCTTCTTGGCGCCGTGCAGGGTGTCGTAGAGCGGGCGGCCGACGACCGGGGTGCGCTCCAGGACCTCCTTGGTGCGGGCGAGGAAGCGCTCGTAGCCGTCGGTGGTGCGCAGGGTCGCCAGATGGTTGGCGAGGCCGCCGATGGTGGGCGCGTAGGAACGCTCGTTGTCGTTGACGACGATGACCAGGGGGCGGTCCTTGGCGGCGGCGATGTTGTTCAGCGCCTCCCAGGCCATGCCGCCGGTCAGGGCACCGTCGCCGATCACCGCGACGACGTGGTCGTCCCGGCGCAGGACCTGGTTGGCCTTGGCGAGGCCGTCGGCCCAGCCGAGGACGGTGGAGGCGTGGGAGTTCTCGATGACGTCGTGCTCGGACTCCGCCTGGGAGGGGTAGCCGGACAGGCCGCCCTTCATCTTCAGCCTGGAGAAGTCCTGCCGGCCGGTGAGCAGCTTGTGCACGTAGGACTGGTGGCCGGTGTCCCAGAGCACCTTGTCCTTCGGCGACTCGAAGACCCGGTGCAGGGCGAGGGTCAGCTCCACCACACCGAGGTTGGGGCCGAGGTGGCCGCCGGTCTTGGAGACGGCGTCGACGAGGAAGGTCCGGATCTCCCCGGCCAGCTCCTGAAGCTCCTCCAGGCTGAGCCGGTCCAGATCGCGCGGTCCCCCGATGCGGGTCAGCAGCGGCACCCGTGCCTCCTTGCAGTAGAGCTGTTCGAGCTGTTGCCGGGCCTGTCGAGTCTAATGTTCCGCCCCGGTGGAACGCGTCGGGGCGGTGCGTCGTACATCACGCGTTCGGCTCTATCCGGCCACGGGCCGCGTCCGGGCACGACTGCGCCCGGCACCGCCATTGGTGCCGGGCACAGGTATCGGGGAGGCGGCGCGGCTAGGCGCGGCCCGCCGTCTTCTGGGTCTTGCGGGTCACCGCGTCGATGACGACGGTGACCAGCAGCACCCCACCGGTGATCATGTACTGGACCGGCGAGGCGACGCCCTGGAGGGCGAGGCCGTACTGGATCGAGATGATGACCATCACACCGAGCAGCGCGTTCCAGGTGCGGCCGCGGCCGCCGAACAGCGAGGTACCGCCGATGACCGCCGCGGCGATCGCGTTCATCAGCAGGTCGCCGGCGCCGGCGCCCTGGTTGGCCGAGGCGATCTTGGAGGCGATGAAGAGACCGCCGAGGGCGGCGAAGGTGCCGGAGATCGCGAAGACCGAGATGCGCACGGCCGTCACGTTGATACCGGCCCGGCGGGACGCCTCGACGCTGCCGCCGAGCGCGAAGACCTTGCGGCCGTAGGCGGTGCGGCGCAGCACGAAGTCGCTGAGCAGCAGCACCGCGACGAAGATCAGCACGGCCAGCGGCAGGCCCTTGTACTGGTTGAAGACGATCGCGACGGCGAAGGCCAGGACCGCCAGCAGCACGGTCCGCGCGATGATCTCGCTCAGCGGCCGGGACGGCACGCCCACGGCCTCGCGGCGGCGGTTGCCGAAGTAGGCGCTGAGGAAGTAGCCGGCCGTCACCACGACCGCGAGCCCGTAGGCGGCGGCGACATCGGAGAAGTAGTAGCTGGTCAGCTTGGCGACGACGCCCTCGGAGTCGAGGTTGATGGTGCCGTTGTCGCCGAGCACCTGGAGCATGAAGCCGTTCCAGAACAGCAGACCGGCCAGGGTGACCGCGAAGGCCGGGACGCCTATCTTGGCGAAGAAGAAGCCGTGCAGCGCGCCGGCGACCGTGCCGGTGAGGATGGCCAGCACGAAGGCCAGCCACTCGTTCATGCCCTGGTTGACGGCCAGCACCGCGAAGACGGCGCCGGCGACACCGCTGACCGAGCCGACCGACAGGTCGATCTCGCCGAGCAGCAGCACGAAGACGATGCCGACCGCGATCATGCCGGTGCCGACCATCGCGACGGACATGTCGGAGAGGTTGCCGGCGGTGAGGAAGTTGGAGTTCAGGCTCTGGAAGATGAGCCAGATGACGATGAGGCCCACGACCACCGGGATGGAACCCAGGTCGCCGGACTTCATCTTCCGCTTGAACTCGCCGAGGTAGCCGGCGAAGCCCTGCTCGCGCACGAGCAGCCGGGGGTCGACGACGGTCACGGCGGCGGAGGCGGCCTCCGGGTTCTCCACGGCGCTCTCGTCGGCGGGCGTGGAGGTCTTGTCGATGCTCACTTCTGGACCTCCCCAGTGGTGCGCGCCGCACGGCGGGTCACGGCGTTGTCCGTGGCGCCGGTGATGGCGGAGATGATCTCTTCCTGCGAGGTCGACTTGACCTCGAAGACGCCGTTGTTGCGGCCGAGGCGCAGCACGGCGACCTTGTCGGCCACGGCCTTGACGTCGGCCATGTTGTGGCTGATGAGGATGACGGCGTGGCCGCGCTCGCGCAGCCGCTCGACCAGGTCGAGGACCTGGGCGGTCTGCTCGACGCCGAGGGCGGCGGTCGGCTCGTCGAGGATGACGAGCTTGGGCTCGCCCAGCATGGAGCGGGCGATGGCCACCACCTGGCGCTGACCGCCGGAGAGCGAGGCGATCGGGATGCGGACGCTGGGGATGCGGATGGACAGCGTGTCCAGCAGCTCGCGGGAGCGGCGCTCCATCTCCACCTCGTCCAGGACACCGCGCTTGCGGATCTCCCGGCCCAGGTAGAGGTTGCCGACCACGTCGATGTTGTCGCACAGCGCGAGGTCCTGGTAGACGGTCGCGATGCCCAGGCTCTGGGCGTCGTGCGGCTTGTTGATCGTGACGGCCTTGCCGTCCCACTCGATGGCGCCTTCATCGATGGGGTGCACGCCGGCGATCGTCTTGACCAGCGTGGACTTTCCGGCGCCGTTGTCGCCCACCAGGGCGACCACTTCACCGGCGTGGACCTCAAGCTCGACGTCGGTGAGCGCCTGGACGGCACCGAATCGCTTGGAGACCCCGCGCAACGCCAGCACGGGCGTAGCGGACACGTGAACCATCTCCTTCGCCGCCTGACCCGGCGGAAGGTAGTGCAGAAAAGAGGGGGGGTGGCGGGAGGTACCCGCGGGTGTTCCGTCCGGCGCCCCGCCTAGCTTGCGGGGCTGATGAGTGCGGGGCGCCGGAGGAGCTGGTGCGGCCTGCTCCCGTACGGGTCATGGGTACGGGAGGCGGGGGCTGCTAGCTGAGCTTGATCTTGTCGCAGGCGGACTTGTACTTGCCGCCGCAGATCTCGTCGATGGTGTAGATGCCGTCCTTGACGACGGTGTCCTTGATGTTGTCCTGGGTCAGCGAGACGACCGGGACGAGGACGGACGGGACGCCCTTGGTGGTGGGGCTGTCGACCGTGTCCTTGGCGATGGAGTCGAGCGGCTTGCCCTGGGCGAGGGCGACGGCCATCTCCGCGGCGACGTCGGCCTCCTGCGGGTAGGGCTTGTAGACGCTCATGTACTGCTCGCCGGTGACGATGCGCTGCACGCCGTTCAGCTCGGCGTCCTGGCCGGTGACCGGGATGTCGTCGATGCCGGCCGCCTTCAGGGCGGTGATGATGCCGCCCGCCATGCCGTCGTTGGCGGAGTAGACGCCGACGATCTTGTCCTTGCCGAGGGCGGAGATGGCGCCCTCCATGTTGGCGTTGGCGTTCTCCGGCTTCCACTCCTTGGTGTCGTACTCGCGGCCGATCTTGACCTTGCCGTCGAGCACGGAGTGGGCGCCGTCCTTGAACTGCTTGGCGTTCGGGTCGGTGGCCGAGCCGTTCATCATGACGATCTGGCCGTCCTTGGCCTTGTCGCCGAGCGCCTCCAGGAGGGCCTCGCCCTGGGTCTTGCCGACGGTCACGTTGTCGAACGAGGTGTAGGCGTCGATCGGGCCCTCGGCCAGGCGGTCGTAGGCCACGACCTTGATGCCGGCGTCCTTGGCCTTCTTCACCGAGCCCGCGATGGCCTTGGAGTCCACCGCGTCCACGATCAGCACGTCGACCTTGTTGGTCACCATCGTGTCGACCTGCTGGTTCTGCAGGCTGGCGTCCTGCTTGGCGTTGGCGTAGACGACCTCGCCCTTGTTGTTCGTCAGCTCCTTGACCTTCTTCTCGATCAAGGGCTTGTCGAACTTCTCGTAGCGAGCGGTCTGGTTCTCCGGCAGGAGCAGACCGATCTTGACGGCGTCGCCCTTCTTGGCGGCCGACTCCGAGGACTTGCCGTCGTCGCCGGACTCCTTGGCACTGCCACAGGCGGCGAGCGAGACGGCCATCGCGGTGGCGGCAACGGCTACGGCGGCACGACGCATACGCGTGTTCACTTCAGAAACCTCCCTGACGAGGCCGCGTCGTTGCGGCCGAGGTGGCTGGAAGTCAACTCGGCCGCACGTGCGACGTCAAGAAGTAAATCCTTAACGAGATGGCAACGGTGCCATCCGTTCTCTAAGTGAAGGCGGGGGTGGCGGTGGACAGCGCGCCCGTCGCACTTCCGTCCAGAAGGGTCGAATCGCCCATCTCGCTCAGCGCCAGGGCGAGCGCGCCGAGCACCTCCGCACGGCCGCCAAGTGCCCCGGGAAGAACCGAGAGTTGACGCGCCGCGCTGGGGATCGCGTACCGGCCCACGGACTCCCGGATGGGGCCGAGCACCAGCTCGCCCGCCTCGGCCAGATCGCCGCCGAGGACGACCCGGCTGGGGTTCAGCAGATTGCAGAGATTGGCGACGCCGCTGCCGATGTGCCGGCCGACGTCGGCGATCACCCGACGGCAGCCGGGGTCGCCGTCCCGGGCCAGCCGGACCACGCCCTCCATGGTCAGATCGGTGCCGTGGCTGGGCTGGAGCAGGGGCAGCACATAGCGCGCCGCCGTGAAGGTCTCCAGGCAGCCGCGGTTGCCGCACCGGCAGACCGGACCGGCCTCGTCCAGGGTGATGTGCCCGATCTCACCCGCCGTGCCGCCGGGCCCCCGGTAGATCTTCCCGGCGATCACCAGCCCGGCCCCGACGCCGCTGGCGACCTTGATGTACGCCAGGTCCCGCACCCCCCGGCCGCTGCCCCAGACCAGCTCGCCGAGGGCGCCGAGGTTGGCGTCGTTGTCCACGTGCACCGGCACGCCGAGCCGCCCCCGCAGCTCCTCGGCGGGCCGGGTGCCGCCCCAGCCGGGCAGGATCGCCGTCGAACCCAGCGTCCCGGACTCCACGTCGATCGGGCCGGGCACGCCCAGCCCCACCCCGGCGACCTTGGCCGGGTCCACGCCGGTCGCCTCGATCAGCCGCTTGACCAGTTCCTCGGCCCGGTCGAAGCCCTCCGTCGCGGAGGCGTCCACGTCCAGCGGCTCGGACTCCTCGGCCAGCACCTGGTGGGCGAGGTTGCCGACCGCGACGCGCAGATGGGTATGGCCGAAATCCACCCCGATCACGATGCCGGCGTCCCCGCTCAGCGACACGCTGCGGGCCCGCCGGCCGCCCGCCGAGGTGGGCGTCACCTCGACGGTGCCGCCGTCCTTCAGCTCCCGCACGATGTTGGAGACCGTCGCCGCGGAGAGTCCCGTCGTCCTCGCGATCTCCGCCTGCGTCAGCGATCCGGCCAGCCGTACGGCTCGTACCACCCGCTCCAGGTTGGCTCGGTGCAGCGACGACTGCGACCCCGGAGTCTCCACGACGACCTCCTGCGCACGGGACCGCATCGATGAGGTCCCGTCTATGTCCAACTAGTGAACTCTAAGCTGAGCCGTTCGGGTCGCCTCCCGTCAAGAGGTTGAACCGCATCCGGGTGCCCCGCCCGGACAGCCGTATGCCGCCCCCGAAGTTCCGGGAGCGGCATACCGGGCCGGCGTCAAGGGGTTACTTCAGGGCACCCGCCGTCAGGCCCTGCACCACCTGCCGCTGGAAGATCACGTACGCCGCCAGCACCGGCAGCATCGCCATCACCAGGCCCGCGAAGAGACCGGACCAGTCCCCCTTGTAGCCCTGGCTGACGGCGAGCTGCACCAGGCCCTGGGTGAGGACGCGCTTGTCAGGGTCGGTGTTCAGCACCGTCGGCAGCATGTACTGGTTCCACTGCCCCAGGAAGTTGAAGATGCCCACGCTGATCAGGCCGGGCTTGGCCATCGGCAGCATGATCTGGAAGAACGTCCGGGTGTGCGAGGCCCCGTCCACGAACGCCGCCTCCGCGATCGAGGTCGGCAGTGTCCGGAAGAAGGCGGTCAGGAAGAACACCGTGAAGGGCAGCGAGTAGGCGATGTAGACCAGGATCAGCCCGTGGATGGTGTTCAGCAGCCCCATGTTGTTCACCACGTAGAACAGCGGGACCAGCGCCAGCATGATCGGGAAGCTCATGCCCCCGACGAACAGGTAGTAGACGAAGCGGTTGCCCGGGAAGTCGAAGCGGGCCAGCACGTACGCCGCCATCGAGCCGAGCACCAGCGTGCCGATCAGCGAACCCCCGACCACCAGCACGGTGTTGAGGAAGTAGTCGCTCATGTTGGCCTCGGTCCAGGCCCGCGACCAGTTGTCGAAGTGCAGCCTGTCCGGCAGCGACCAGGGCGAGCGGAAGATCGAGGCGTCGTCCTTGAAGGACGTCATCACCGCCCACACCAGCGGCAGCACCACCATGACCGCCCACAGGACGAGCACGCCGTGCGAGAACACGTTGAGGGTCGCGCCCTCCTTCTTCGGCCGCGCGGGGGCGGGCCGCTCCTTCACGGGAGCCGGGGCGGGAGCGTCGGTCGTCTTCATCCTCAGTACTCCAGCCGCTCGCGCCGGCCCAGCCTCATCACCAGCGCCGCGAAGGCGAGCGTGACGACGAGCAGGGCGACGCCGATGGTCGTGGCATAGGCGGCCTGGCCGTCACGGAACGCCTTCTGGTACACGTACAGGACCATGACGGTGGTCGAGTAGTCGGGTCCGCCGGGCCCGGTCGTCATGATCTGCACGACCGCGAAGGACTCGGCGCCGAGCGCCAGGATGCCCATGTAGACCCAGCCGGACTGCACGGTGTCCCACAGCAGCGGCAGGGTGACCCGGAAGAAGGTGGTCGCGCGGCCCGCCCCGTCCAGCAGCGCGGCCTCGTACAGGTCCGCCGGGATGGAGGCCATGCCGGCGGAGAACAGGACCACGAAGAAGCCGACCGTGGACCACACCAGCACCGCCATCACGCACCACAGCGCCAGCCCCGGGTCGCCCAGCCACAGCGGCTGCACCCCGTCCAGCCCGATCCCGCGCAGCAGGGAGTTGATCGCCCCGCTGTCCGGGTTGTACGCGAACTGGAACAGCAGGGCCACGATGGCGATGGAAAGCACCTGCGGGAAGAAGTAGACGATCTTGTAGAAGGCGGAGCCGCGGACCCCGGTGATCACCGGGCCGCCCCGGCGGTGCCGTCCGCCCACATTGATCATGAAGGACAGGAACAGCGCCAGGCCGAGCGTCACCAGGGGCACCAGCAGCGCGAACAGCACGCTGTGCCACAGCGACTTCCAGAAGATGTCGTCGTCGAGCATCCGTGAGTAGTTGTCGAGGCCGACCATCTTGAAGTCGGGGCTCAGACCGGTCCAGTCCGTGAACGAGTAGTAGATGGACTGGACGAACGGCCAGACGACGAAGAGCGCGTACACCCCCAGCGGCAGCGCCAGGAACCCCACGATGAACCGGTACTTGCCGTGCTGCATTGCTACCGACCCCGATCTGCGCGCGGTCCGCGCCGCCGGGGCCCGGCCGGCGCGGGCACGCCGGCCGGGCCCCGGTGACACTTCCTCACTGGTGCTTGTAGTGCTTGATCGACGAGTCCTTGGCGGCCTCGTCGGCATAGCCCTGGATCTTCTTGACGGCCTCGGCCGGGGTGAGCCGGCCGGCCATCATCTCGCCCAGGCCGCCGACACCGATCTGCTCCTTCTGGAGCTTGACGTACCAGTCCTGGATGCGCGGGTTCACCACGTTGTCGCCGGCCAGTTCCAGGGCGGCGACGCCGGACTTCAGGCCGGGGGTCAGTTCGATGCCGTCGGTGCCGCCGTCGAACGCGGTCAGCGACTTCACCTTGGCGGTGAAGTTCTTCGAGGACGCCTCGCTCAGCATGATGCGCAACTGCTCCATGCCGCCGGTGCCGTTCTTCGCCTTGGCCGGGACCACGAAGGGCTCGCCGCCGGAGGCCCAGATGGTGCCGAACGGCAGCTTGTCGGAGGAGTCCAGGCCGGTCGGCGCGGAGACGGCGAGGTCGAAGTCGGCGGGGATGACCTTCGCCGACTCGTTCTCCACCCAGGAGCCGTTGGGCAGGAACAGGGCGTCGCCCTTGGCCCACGCGGTCTGCGACTGGATGTGGTCCAGGCCGGGGGTGCCCTTGAGGACGTACCCCTTGCGGTACAGCTCGTAGTACGCCTCGAAGCACGCCTTGACCGCCGGGTGCTTCCAGGCGTTCGGCTCCAGGTTGTCGATGGCGTCCAGCACCTCGGTGCCGCCGACCTTCGCGATCATCGGGTAGAGCGAGAAGGGGATGTAGTACGGGTACTTGCCGGCGTACGTCCAGCCCGCCATGCCCTTCTTCTTGGCCTTGGCGCAGACCGCGATCATCTCGTCCCAGGTCTTCGGGTACTCGGCGTCGAGCGAGTCCAGCGCCTTCTGCGAGTACCAGACGCCGTACACGGTGTAGGCGTAGTACAGGACCCAGACCTGGTCGCCGTCGAACTGGCCCATCTCCACGATGCCGGGGCGCAGGGTGTCGCGGACCTTCTTGTCCGGGTCGTCGTAGGAGGGCGCGTCGAGCAGCGGGGTGAGGTCGGCGAGCTGGTTCTTGCCGACGAGGACGCCCATGTCCATCTGCTCGGCGCCGGAGTTGTCGATGAGGTCGGGCGGGGTGCCCTGGTTGAAGCGGGGCTGGAGGGTGGACTGGATCTTCTGGGTGGCGGAGAACTTCACCTTCGCCTTGGCGAAGTTCTTCTCGTAGATCTTCACCGCGTCCTCGGCGTACTCCTTGCCGAAACCGCCGTCGAAGAGGACGAATTCCATCTGGGCGCTGTTGTTGACGCCCAGGGGATTCTTGGCGGTCTTCTCGCCCGCCTCCGCTTTGTCCTGGTCGTCACCGCCGCCGCCGCTCGCGCAGGCGGACAGGAAACCCATCGTGGGGACGGAGATCAGACCGAGCGCGGCCGACCTCTTGATCAGGTCGCGGCGGCCGACGCCGGTGCGGCCGTGGTGCTCGGCGGACGTGGTTCCCATGGCTCAAGTCCTCGCCTTCTCCAGGACTCAGGCGGTGAACCGGATCATCCGTCCCGGCACCGCAGATCGGGTCGAGCTGGTTCGTGCAGGAAGTGCGGGTCGTGCCTGGGGACTCGGTTACTGCGGATCTCCCCGGTGGCCGACAGGTATAGTCCACTTTCCGTCAGGGGAGCAAGATCGAACGCAAGGTTGGCCATGGGTCTTTTCCGAGTTGAGACCTGACGGACATATGAGTGGCGGGTGTGCCGTCGGCCGGAAAAATTGCTGACATAACCCCCGGGCACCGTTGTCAACACCTTGACACCGCTCGCCACTTGGCCCACTACTGGACCTTGCGCACAGGAATTGACAACGTTGTCCAGCGCGCAGGGAGGGTCCTCGGGAATGCAGCGCAGAACTCGGCACAGATGGGTTCCGGCGGTCGTGGTGACGACCGCCTTCGCACTGGCGGTCGGCTCGCAGGGCGCGGCGGTCGCCCTGCCAGGGACGCCCGCCGCTCCGGCCAAGGAGTTCACGTCCTCCTTCGAGGCGGACGATCCGGCTCCGGACTGGCTCAATACCGTCGACACCGCGCCGGGCGGCGGCAAGCGCGCCTCCGGCGTCGACGGCGGCTACCGCACCGGCATCCCCGGCAACGTCTCCGACCATGTCGAGGAGGTCCGGGCGAGCGGCGAGAACGCGGGCGGCGGCGAGGTCAAGGAGAACCTCGTCGACACCGAGCCCGGCACCAAGTGGCTGACCTTCGCCCCCACCGGCTGGGTCGAGTTCGAGCTGGACGCGCCGGCCGAGGTGACCCGGTACGCGCTCACCTCCGCCAACGACCACGCCGAACGCGACCCGGTGGACTGGACGTTGCGGGGCTCGGCGGACGGCGAGACCTGGACGGCCGTGGACACCCGCACCGGGGAGTCCTTCGCCGAACGGTTCGAGACGAAGACGTACGACCTCGCCGAGAAGGCCGAATTCCGGCACTTCAGGCTGGAGTTCACGAAGAACAACGGGGCGGGCGACGCCCTCCAGCTCGCCGACGTGCAGTTCTCCACCGGCGGCGACGGCACCGCCGTCCCCGAGGACATGCTCTCCCTCGTCGACAAGGGTCCCACCGGCTCCCCGACGGCCAAGGCGGGCGCCGGGTTCACCGGCAAGCGGGCGCTGCGCTACGCGGGCCGGCACACCGCCGACGGGCGGGCCTACTCGTACAACAAGGTGTTCGACGTCGATGTGCGGGTCGACCGCCGGACCGAACTCTCCTACAAGATCTTTCCGTCGATGGCCGACGGCGACCTCGACTACGACGCCACCAACGTCTCCGTCGACCTCGCCTTCACCGACGGCACCTACCTCAGTGACCTCGGGGCGACCGACGGTCACGGCTTCCCGCTGACGCCGCGCGGGCAGGGCGCGTCCAAGGTGCTGTACGTCAACCAGTGGAACGCCGTCGAGTCGGGCATCGGCTCGGTCGCGGCCGGAAAGACGGTCGACCGGGTCCTGGTCGCCTACGACTCCCCGAAGGGCCCGGCGAAGTTCCGGGGCTGGCTGGACGACGTGTCGATCACGCGGGCCGAGCCGGAGCGGCCCGCGGCCCACCTCTCCGACTACGCGCTGACCACCCGCGGCACCAACTCCAGCGGCGGTTTCTCGCGCGGCAACAACTTCCCCGCGACGGCCGTCCCGCACGGCTTCAACTTCTGGACGCCGGTGACCGACGCGGGTTCGCTGAGCTGGCTGTACGACTACGCCCGCGGCAACAACGCGGACAACCTGCCGACGATCCAGGCGTTCAGCGCCAGCCACGAGCCGAGTCCCTGGATGGGTGACCGGCAGACCTTCCAGGTGATGCCGTCGGCCGCGTCCGGCACCCCCCGGACCGACCGGGAGGCCCGTGAGCTGCCGTTCCGGCACGAGAACGAGACCGCGCGGCCGTACTACTACGGGGTCACCTTCGAGAACGGCCTGACGGCCGAGATGGCGCCGACCGACCACGCCGCGATGCTCCGCTTCACCTACCCCGGCGACGATGCCAACGTGGTCTTCGACAACGTCACCGACCAGGCGGGCCTGACCCTGGACCAGGAGAACGGCACGTTCACCGGCTACTCGGACGTGAAGTCCGGCCTGTCGACCGGCGCGACCCGGCTCTTCGTCTACGGCGAGTTCGACAAGAAGGTCACCGGCGGCGACTCCAGCGGCGTCAAGGGCCACCTCCGCTTCGACGCGGGCGACGACCGCACGGTGACGCTGAGACTGGCGACCTCGCTGATCGGCGTCGACCAGGCGAAGGACAACCTGCGCCAGGAGATCGGGGCGGGCGCCTCCTTCGAGAAGGTGAAGCGGGACGCGCAGCGGCAGTGGGACCGCATCCTCGGCAAGGTCGAGGTCGAGGGCGCCACCCGGGACCAACTGACCACGCTGTACTCCAGCCTGTACCGGCTGTACCTGTACCCGAACGCGGGCCACGAGAAGGTCGACGGCGTCCACAAGTACGCCTCGCCGTTCCAGAAGATGCCCCAGCCGGACACCGCGACGCACACCGGCGCGAAGATCGTGGACGGCAAGGTGTACGTCAACAACGGCTTCTGGGACACCTACCGGACGACCTGGCCCGCGTACTCCTTCCTCACCCCGGCGCAGGCCGGTGAGCTGGTCGACGGGTTCGTGCAGCACTACAAGGACGGCGGTTGGACCTCGCGCTGGTCCTCCCCCGGCTACGCGGACCTGATGACCGGCACCTCCAGCGACGTGGCCTTCGCCGACGCCTACGTCAAGGGCGTCGACTTCGACGCGGAGGCGGCGTACGACGCGGCGGTGAAGAACGCCACGGTGGTGCCGCCGTCCTCGGGAGTGGGCCGCAAGGGCATGGCCACCTCGCCGTTCCTCGGCTACACCTCCACCGAGACGCACGAGGGCCTGTCCTGGGCGCTGGAGGGCTACCTCAACGACTACGGCATCGCGAAGATGGGCGAGAAGCTCTACCGGGAGACCGGGGAGAAGCGGTACCGGGAGGAGTCCGCGTACTTCCTCGACCGCGCCCAGGACTACGTCAAGATGTTCGACGCGAAGGCGGGCTTCTTCCAGGGCAGGGACGCGTCCGGCAAGTGGCGGGTGGACTCGGAGAAGTACGACCCGCGGGTGTGGGGCTACGACTACACCGAGACCAACGGCTGGGGCTACGCCTTCACCGCCCCGCAGGACAGCCGGGGCCTGGCCAACCTCTACGGCGGGCGCTCCGGCCTCGCCGACAAGCTCGACGAGTACCTCGCCACCCCGGAGACGGCCGCCGCCGAGTTCGTCGGCTCCTACGGCGGCGTCATCCACGAGATGACCGAGGCGCGGGACGTCCGGATGGGCATGTACGGGCACTCCAACCAGGTCGCCCACCACGCCCTCTACATGTACGACGCGGCCGGGCAGCCGTACAAGACGCAGCGCAACGTGCGTGAGGTGCTCTCCCGGCTCTACACCGGCAGCGAGATCGGGCAGGGCTACCACGGCGACGAGGACAACGGCGAGCAGTCGGCCTGGTTCCTCTTCTCCGCGCTGGGCTTCTACCCGCTGGTGATGGGCAGCGGCGAGTACGCCATCGGCTCCCCGCTGTTCACCGAGGCGACCGTCCATCTGGAGAACGGGCGGGAACTGGTCGTCAAGGCGCCGAAGAACTCCGCGCGGAACGTGTACGTGCAGGGGCTGAAGGTCAACGGCCGCTCGTGGAACTCCACTTCGCTCCCCCACTCGCTGATCGCCCGGGGCGGGGTCCTGGAGTTCGACATGGGCTCGCGGCCCTCCGCGTGGGGCACCGGCGAGAACGCCGCGCCGGTCTCCATCACCCGCGACGACGAGGTGCCGGCGCCGCGCGAGGACGCCCTGGCCGGCGACGGAGCCCTCTTCGACGACACCTCGGCGACGGAGGCGGCCGTGACCTCGGTGGACCTGCCGGTGGCCGACCGGACGAAGGCGGCGCAGTACACGCTGACCTCGCCGGCGGACCGCGCCGGGTCCCCGACGTCCTGGAAACTCCAGGGCTCGGCGGACGGCACCACCTGGCGCACCCTCGACGAACGGTCCGGTGAATCCTTCGCCTGGGACCGGCAGACCCGGGCGTTCTCGGTCCGGACGCCGGGCACCTACGCGAAGTACCGGCTGGTCCTCGACGGCGAGCACACGCTCGCGGAGGTGCAACTGCTGGCCTGACGGACACGGGAGAGGGCCGCACCCCCGTCGCCGGGGATGCGGCCCTCAGGTCCGCGTCCGTGCCGCCGTGCCGCTTACTTGCGGATCAGGCTGCGCAGGACGTACTGCATGATGCCGCCGTTGCGGTAGTAGTCCGCCTCGCCGGGGGTGTCGATGCGGACGACCGCGTCGAACTCGACGCCGGTGTCGGTGGTGACCTTCACCGTGCGCGGGGTGGTGCCCTCGTTCAGCTCGGTGACGCCGGTGATGGAGAAGGTCTCCTCGCCGGTCAGGCCGAGGGAGGCGGCGGACCCGCCCTCCGGGAACTGGAGCGGGAGGACGCCCATGCCGATCAGGTTGGAGCGGTGGATGCGCTCGTAGGACTCGGCGATGACGGCCTTGACGCCGAGGAGCGCGGTGCCCTTGGCGGCCCAGTCGCGGGACGAGCCGGAGCCGTACTCCTTGCCGGCCAGGACGACCAGCGGGATGCCGGCGGCCTGGTAGTTCTGCGAGGCGTCGTAGATGAAGGAGACGGGCGCACCTCCTTCACCTTCGGCGGCCCGGGTGAAGTCGCGGGTGTAGCCGCCCTCGGTGCCCGGCGCGATCTGGTTGCGCAGGCGGATGTTGGCGAACGTGCCGCGGATCATGACCTCGTGGTTGCCGCGGCGCGAGCCGTAGCTGTTGAAGTCGCGGCGCTCGACGCCGTGCTCCGTGAGGTACTTGCCGGCCGGGGTGTCGGCCTTGATGGCGCCGGCCGGGGAGATGTGGTCGGTGGTGACCGAGTCGCCCAGCTTGGCCAGGACGCGGGCGCCCGCGATGTCGGAGACCGGGGTGGTCTCCATCGTCATGCCCTCGAAGTACGGGGGCTTGCGGACGTAGGTGGACTCCGCGTCCCACTCGAAGGTGTCGCCGGTCGGGATGGGCAGCGCCTGCCACTGGGCGTCGCCGGCGAAGACGTCGGCGTAGGACTTGGCGAACATGTCCTCGCCGATGGCGCTGGCCACGACCTCGTTGACCTCGGCCTCGGAGGGCCAGATGTCCTTGAGGAAGACCGGGTTGCCGTCCTGGTCGGTGCCCAGGGCGTCGCGGGTGATGTCCACCTTCATGGAACCGGCGATCGCGTAGGCGACGACCAGCGGCGGGGACGCCAGGTAGTTCATCTTGACGTCGGGGTTGATCCGGCCCTCGAAGTTCCGGTTGCCGGACAGGACCGAGGTGACGGCGAGGTCGTGCTCGTTGACGGCCTGGGAGACCTCGTCCGGCAGCGGGCCGGAGTTGCCGATGCAGGTGGTGCAGCCGTAGCCGACGAGGTTGAAGCCGACCTTGTCGAGGTAGGGGGTCAGGCCCGCCTTCTCGAAGTAGTCGGTGACGACCTTGGAGCCCGGGGCGAGGGTGGTCTTGACCCACGGCTTGCGGGTCAGGCCCTTCTCGACCGCCTTCTTCGCCACGAGTGCGGCGGCGACCATGACGTACGGGTTGGAGGTGTTGGTGCAGGAGGTGATGGCCGCGACCGTCACCGCACCGTGGTCCAGCTCGTAGGAGGTGCCGTCGGGGGCGGTGACGCGCACCGGGTTGGACGGGACGCCGGCACCGGTGCCGTCGGCGTGCTGCGGGGCGCCGGCGCCGTTCTCCTGGCTGCCGTAGGCCGGGGCGTCGGAGGCCGGGAAGGACTCGTCGCTCGCCTCGTCGACCGGCGAGGCCGCGGTACCGGACTGCGGCGCGGCGGGGACCTCGACGTAGTTGAGGACGTCCTTGGCGAACTGCCGGGCGGCCTCGGCGAGGACGATGCGGTCCTGCGGGCGCTTCGGGCCGGCGATGGACGGCACGACGGTGGCGAGGTCCAGCTCCAGCTTCTCGGAGAAGTCGGGCTCGGCCGCCGGGTCCAGCCACAGGCCCTGCTCCTTGGCGTACGCCTCCACCAGGGCGACCTGCTGGTCGCTGCGGCCGGTCAGCCGCAGGTAGTTCAGCGTCTCGTCGTCGATCGGGAAGATCGCGGCGGTGGAGCCGAACTCCGGGGACATGTTGCCGATGGTGGCGCGGTTGGCCAGGCTGGTGGCGGCCACGCCCTCGCCGTAGAACTCGACGAACTTGCCGACGACGCCGTGCTCGCGCAGCATCTCGGTGATCGTGAGGACCAGGTCGGTGGCGGTGGTGCCGGGCGGCAGCTCGCCGGTGAGCTTGAAGCCGACGACGCGCGGGATCAGCATGGAGACCGGCTGGCCGAGCATCGCGGCCTCGGCCTCGATGCCGCCGACGCCCCAGCCGAGCACGCCCAGGCCGTTGACCATGGTGGTGTGGGAGTCGGTGCCGACCAGGGTGTCGGGGTACGCCTTGCCGTCGCGGATCATGACGACGCGGGCCAGGTGCTCGATGTTGACCTGGTGGACGATGCCGGTGCCGGGCGGGACGACCTTGAAGTCGTCGAACGCGGTCTGGCCCCAGCGCAGGAACTGGTAGCGCTCCTTGTTGCGGCCGTACTCCAGGTCGACGTTCTGCTTGAAGGCGTCGTTGGTGCCGAACTTGTCGGCGATGACGGAGTGGTCGATGACCAGTTCGGCCGGGGAGAGCGGGTTGACCTTCGCCGGGTCGCCGCCCAGCTCCTTGACCGCCTCACGCATGGTGGCGAGGTCCACGACACAGGGCACGCCGGTGAAGTCCTGCATGATCACGCGGGCGGGCGTGAACTGGATCTCCTGCGACGGCTGGGCCTGGGAGTCCCAGGTGCCGAGGGCGCGGATGTGGTCGGCGGTGATGTTCGCGCCGTCCTCGGTGCGGAGGAGGTTCTCCAGCAGCACCTTCAGGCTGTAGGGAAGGCGCGCGGAGCCCTCGACCTTGTCCAGCCGGAAGATCTCGTACGACTCGTCGCCCACCTGCAGCGTGCTGCGGGCGTCGAAGCTGTTCGCCGACACGACAGTCTCCTTCATTCATGTGCGCGTACCACCGCATCGTGCCGCCACGCCGCCCTGGCCGATCCGCTCAGGTAAGGCTAAGTTAGGCTAGCCTTACCGGGATGGCGGCTGCGGTACGCCTCGGCAGATATCTCGATGTCGAGATAACTCTAGTACATGGGGGCGTCCTGGTCATGCCCCGACCCCGCTCCGCCCCGCCCGGTCCGGGCCGGACGGCCGGGTTTCCCTGGTCCGGACCGGGCGGGTCACCTGCTTGGCCACGCACGACGGAATGCCCTCCGTCGCGTCGGCGGCGAGCCGCCGGTAGGCGCTGGGGGGCATCCCGACCAGTTCGGTGAAGCGGGTGCTGAAGGTGCCGAGCGAGGCGCAGCCCACCTCGAAGCAGACCTCGGTGACGCTGAGGTCGCCGCGGCGCAGCAGCGCCATCGCCCGCTCGATCCGGCGGGTCATGAGATACGCGTACGGCGACTCGCCGTACGCGGCCCGGAAGGCGCGGCTGAGGTGCCCGGCCGACATGTGCTCGCCGCGGGCGAGGGCCTCGACGTCGAGCGGGCGCGCGTACTCCCGGTCGATGCGGTCCTTGACCCGGCGCAGCCGCGCCAGGTCCTTCAGCCGCTGATCCTGGCTGGGTCTGCTCGTCACCCGACCGATCGTACGGCGGCCCGGTGACACCCGCCCGGGATCGCCGGGCGCCCGGCCCGGGACCGTCGGACGGGAGCGCGGCGTGAGGCCGTCGGGCGGGCGCCCGGCGTGGGACCGTCAGGCGGGCGCCCGGCGTGGGGCCGTCAGGCCCCGGGTGCCCCCACGTAGGCCGCCAGGTGTTCGCCGGTCAGGGTGGAGCGGGCGGCGACCAGGTCGGCCGGGGTGCCCTCGAAGACGACCCGGCCGCCGTCGTGGCCGGCGCCGGGGCCCAGGTCGATGATCCAGTCGGCGTGGGCCATGACGGCCTGGTGGTGCTCGATGACGACGACCGACTTGCCGGCGTCCACCAGCCGGTCGAGCAGGCCGAGCAACTGTTCGACGTCGGCGAGGTGGAGGCCCGTGGTCGGCTCGTCGAGGACGTAGATCCCGCCCTTGTCGCCCATGTGCGTGGCGAGTTTCAGCCGCTGCCGCTCGCCGCCGGAGAGGGTGGTGAGCGGCTGGCCGAGGCTGAGGTAGCCGAGCCCGACGTCGGCGAGCCGCTGGAGGACCCGGTGCGCGGCCGGGGTGCGGGCCTCGCCGGCCGCGAAGAACTCCTCCGCCTCGGTCACCGGCATCGCCAGCACCTCGCCGATGTTCCGGCCGCCGAGCCGGTGCTCCAGGACCGACGCCTGGAAGCGGCGGCCCTCGCACTCCTCACACGTGGTGGCGACGCCCGCCATCATCGCCAGGTCGGTGAAGACCACCCCGGCGCCGTTGCAGGCCGGGCAGGCGCCCTCGGAGTTGGGGCTGAACAGGGCGGGCTTGGCGCCGCTCGCCTTGGCGAAGGACTTGCGGATCGGGTCGAGCAGCCCGGTGTAGGTGGCCGGGTTGGAGCGCCGGGAGCCGCGGATCGGGCTCTGGTCGACGAAGACCGCGTTCTCGCCGGCCGGGATCGAGCCGTGCACCAGCGAACTCTTGCCGGAGCCCGCCACGCCGGTGACGACGACCAGGGTGCCGAGCGGGATGTCGACGTCGACGTCGCGCAGGTTGTTCGCCGAGGCGCCGCGGATCTCCAGGGCCCCGGTGGGCTTGCGGACCTCCTCCTTCAGCGCGGCCCGGTCGTCGAGGTGCCGGCCGGTGACGGTGCCGGAGGCGCGCAGACCGGCGACGGTGCCCTCGAAGCAGACGGTGCCGCCGGCCGTGCCCGCGCCGGGGCCGAGGTCGACGACGTGGTCGGCGATGGCGATCGTCTCCGGCTTGTGCTCGACGACGAGGACCGTGTTGCCCTTGTCCCGCAGGCGCAGCAGCAGGTCGTTCATGCGCTGGATGTCGTGCGGGTGCAGCCCGATGGTGGGCTCGTCGAAGACGTACGTGACGTCGGTGAGGGCGGAGCCGAGGTGGCGGATCATCTTCACGCGCTGGGCCTCGCCGCCCGAGAGGGTGCCGGCCGGCCGGTCCAGGGAGAGGTAGCCGAGGCCGATCTCCACGAAGGACTCCAGGGTCTCCCGCAGCGCGGTGAGCAGCGGTACCACGGAGGGTTCGGCGAGGCCGCGGACCCACTCGGCGAGGTCCCGGATCTCCATCGCGCAGGCGTCGGCTATGGAGACGCCCGCGATCTTCGAGGAGCGGACGGCCTCGCTGAGCCGGGTGCCGTCGCAGTCGGGGCAGGTGGTGAAGGTGACCGCCCGCTCCACGAAGGCCCGGATGTGCGGCTGGAGGGCCTCCTTGTCCTTGGCCAGGAAGGACTTCTGGATCTTGGGGATCAGGCCCTCGTAGGTGAGGTTGACGCCGTTGACCTTGACCTTGGTGGGCTCGCCGTACAGGAAGTCCCGCATCTCCTTCTCGGAGAACTCGCGGATCGGCTTGTCCGGGTCGAGGAAGCCGGACTGGGCGTAGACCCCGACCGTCCAGACGCTGTCCGACTTCCAGCCGGGGATGGTGAACGCGCCCTCGGCGATCGACTTGGAGTCGTCGTAGAGCTGGCCGAGGTCGATGTCGGAGACGCTGCCGCGGCCCTCGCAGCGCACGCACATCCCGCCGGTGCGGCTGAACGTCACCTTCTCGGTCTTCGTCTTCTCGGCGCCCCGCTCGACCCGGAAGCCGCCGCTCGCGGAGACCGAGGCGACGTTGAAGGAGTACGCGCCGGGCGGGCCGACGTGCGGCTCGGCGAGCCGGCTGAACAGGATGCGCAGCAGGGCGTTGGTGTCGGTGGCGGTGCCGACCGTGGAGCGGGGGTCGGCACCCATCCGCTGCTGGTCGACGATGATCGCGGTGGTCAGCCCCTCCAGGAGGTCGGCCTCGGGCCGGGCGAGCGTCGGCATGAAGCCCTGCACGAAGGCGCTGTACGTCTCGTTGATCATCCGCTGGGACTCGGCGGCGATGGTGTCGAAGACCAGGGAGCTCTTGCCCGAGCCGGAGACCCCGGTGAAGACCGTCAGCCGCCGTTTGGGGATCTCGACGCTCACGTCCTTCAGGTTGTTCTCCCGCGCCCCGTGCACCCGGATCAGGTCGTGGCTGTCGGCGGCGTGCGGGGCGGTCGGGTGGGTGTCCGGGCGCGGGGCCGTGGTCATCGTCTCTCCATAGTGTCGACGCCGCCGGGCTGCATCGGGGCGGCCATGAGGATACGTGCGGGGCGGGCCGCCGGCCGGGCGTTTCCGCGCATCCGGCGGGCGGGCCCGGCGGGCGGGCCCGGGTCCGCGGGAACGCCTGGCCGGCGGAGGCGGGTCAGGCCAGTTCCTGGATGCGGACCATGTTGCCCGCGGGGTCCCGGAAGGCGCAGTCGCGGACGCCGTACGGCTGCTTCGTCGGCTCCTGGACCACCTCGGCGGTGGCCTGCACCCGCTCGAAGACGCCGTCGAGGTCGTGGGTGGCCAGGACGATGCTCCCGTAGGTGCCCTTGGCCATCATCTCGGTGATGGTGCGGCGCTCGTCCTCGGTGATGCCCGGGTCGGCGGCCGGGGGGTGCAGCACCAGGGAGGTGCCGGGCTGGCCGGGCGGGCCGACGGTGATCCAGCGCATCCCCTGGTACCCGACGTCCTTGCGGACCTCGAAGCCGAGGGTGTCGCGGTAGAACGCCAGGGCGGCCTCGGGGTCGTCCTGCGGGAGGAAGGCGGTGTGAATGGTGATGTCCATGTCCGTCACGCTAATCGCGGCGCCGGGCCCGTGCTTCTCGATTCCTGACCGGTCCGGCCATCACCGCGCCCTTGCGGGGTAACCGAGTTGAGCCGGGGCCGTCCGGCCCGGCCCGACCTGCCAAGGAGGCACGATGCCCCTCACGTTCCGCAAGAGCTTCCGAATCCTGCCCGGAGTGCGGCTGAACATCAACAAGCGTTCCTGGTCGATCACCACCGGCGGCAGCAACGGTCCCCGGCACACCCACAGCAGCACCGGACGCCGTACGACGTCGATGGATCTGCCCGGTCCCTTCGGCTGGCGGCGCACCCGCTCGGCCAAGCGCGGGTGACATCTCGTCACCCGGACGGACCCCCCAAGAGGCGCCATCTCATATCTGAGATAGCCTCGACCTCATGGCAGACGACTACCTCGTACGCATCGGCAAGCTCATCCGTGACGCCCGGCAGCACCGCGGCTGGACGCAGTCACAGCTCGCGGAGGCGCTCGGCACCAGCCAGAGTGCGGTCAACCGCATCGAGCGCGGGAACCAGAACATCAGCCTTGAGATGATCGCCAGGATCGGCGAAGCGCTGGACAGTGAGATCGTCTCTCTGGGCTACGCGGGCCCGATGCATCTGCGGGTGGTCGGCGGCCGGCGCCTGTCCGGTGCCATCGACGTCAAGACGAGCAAGAACGCGTGTGTGGCCCTGCTGTGCGCCTCGCTGCTCAACAAGGGGCGCACGGTACTGCGCCGGGTCGCCCGGATCGAGGAGGTGTACCGCCTCCTGGAGGTGCTCAACTCCATCGGTGTGCGCACCCGTTGGATCAACGACGGCGTGGACCTGGAGATCGTGCCGCCGGCCGAGTTCGACATGGCGGCCATCGACGCCGAGGCCGCGGTGCGCACCCGGTCGATCATCATGTTCCTCGGCCCGCTGCTGCACCGCATGGACCGCTTCAAGCTGCCCTACGCCGGCGGCTGCGACCTGGGCACCCGGACCATCGAACCGCACATGATCGCGCTGCGCCGGTTCGGTCTGGAGGTGGCGGCGACGGAGGGCCAGTACCACGCCGTCGTGGACCGCTCGGTCCGCCCGGACCGCCCGATCGTGCTGACCGAGCGGGGCGACACGGTCACCGAGAACGCGCTGCTGGCCGCCGCCCGGCACGACGGCGTCACCGTCATCCGCAACGCCTCCTCCAACTACATGGTCCAGGACCTGTGCTTCTTCCTGGAGGCGCTCGGCGTCGAGGTCGAGGGCATCGGCACCACCACCCTGACCGTGCACGGCCTGCCGGTCATCGACGTGGACGTGGACTACTCCCCCTCCGAGGACCCGGTCGAGGCGATGAGCCTGCTGGCCGCCGCGGTGGTCACCGAGTCGGAGCTGACGGTACGGCGCGTGCCCATCGAGTTCCTGGAGATCGAGCTGGCGGTCCTGGAGGAGATGGGCCTCGACCACGACCGCACGCCCGAGTACGTCGCCGACAACGGCCGCACCCGCCTGGTGGACCTGACGGTGCGCCCCTCCAAGCTGGAGGCGCCCATCGACAAGATCCACCCGATGCCGTTCCCCGGCCTGAACATCGACAACGTCCCGTTCTTCGCGGCCATCGCCGCCTCCGCGCAGGGCCAGACCCTCATCCACGACTGGGTCTACGACAACCGCGCCATCTACCTGACCGACCTCAACCGCCTCGGCGGGCGCCTGCAGTTGCTGGACCCGCACCGGGTGCTGGTCGAGGGCCCCACCCGCTGGCGCGCCGCCGAGATGATGTGCCCGCCCGCCCTCCGCCCCGCCGTCGTCGTGCTGCTGGCGATGATGGCCGCCGAGGGCACGTCGGTGCTGCGCAACGTCTATGTCATCAACCGGGGTTACGAGGACCTCGCCGAGCGCCTGAACTCGGTGGGGGCGCAGATCGAGACGTTCCGGGACATCTGAGCGACGGCCCCCCGGGGGGTCGCGGACCCCCCGGCCCGCCGGCCCGGCCGCCGCGGCGCCCGCGCGGACCGAGGGTGACCGGCGGCGATGCCGACGACCTAAGATGATCAACGTGTCCGACCAGCATGCTCCACGGTCCCTGATCGTCACGTTCTACGGCGCGTACGGCCGCTTCGCGCCGGGCCCGGTGCCCGTCAAGGAGCTGATCCGGCTGCTGGCCGCGGTGGGCGTGGACGCGCCCTCGGTCCGTTCCTCGGTGTCCCGGCTGAAGCGGCGCGGCCTGCTGCTGCCGGCCCGCACGGAGCGGGGCGCCGCCGGGTACGCGTTGTCGGAGCGGGCCCGGAAGTTGCTGGAGGACGGCGCCCGGCGGGTCCACGCCACGGAGCCGGCCGGGGACGAGGGCTGGGTGCTCGCCGTGTTCTCCGTCCCGGAATCCGAGCGGCAGAAACGTCACATCCTGCGGTCCCGGCTCGCCGCGCTGGGCTTCGGCACCGCCGCGCCGGGCGTCTGGATCGCCCCGGCCCGGCTCTACGAGGAGACCCGGTCCGCGCTCGGGCAACTGGGGCTCGACGGGTACGTGGACTTCTTCCGCGGGGAGCACCTCGGCTTCACCCCGACCGCGCGGGCGGTGGCCCGCTGGTGGGACCTGGCGGCGATCGCGAAGGAGTACGAGGCGTTCCTCGACCGGCACGCACGCGTGCTGCGCGACTGGGAGACGCGCGGGGACGCCGCCGCCGCGCCGGAGGACGCCTACCGGGACTACCTGCTGGCCCTGGACTCCTGGCGGCACCTGCCCTACGTCGACCCGGGGCTGCCCGCGCGACTGCTGCCCGAGGACTGGCCGGGGGCCCGCTCGGCGGCGGTGTTCCGCGCGCTGCACGACAGGCTGCGGGACGCGGGCGCCGTCTTCGCGGGGCTGTCCGGGGACCCGTGAGCGAGGCCGTGCACGGCGGTCCGCCGGCCAGGTGCGGCCGGGCGCATGGGGTATGCACTTAGAAAACCCTCAGGTTCCTCTGTCCCTACTCTCAAGTTTCTTACCTAACGTCCAAAGGGTCGTCAGCGGGGGGAAGTAGAGAGAAGAGGACTTTGCGCATGACCACCACGGCACGGCCGCGCGGAGCCACCGTCTGGCTCACCGGGCTGCCGAGCGCAGGCAAGACGACCATCGCCCGACTGCTCGACCAACGGCTGAGGGCGCGGGGGCGCCGCGTGGAGGTCCTCGACGGCGACGAGATCCGCCGTTTCCTCTCGGCCGGTCTCGGGTTCTCGCGCGAGGACCGCAACACGAATGTGCAGCGCATCGGCCTGGTCTCGGAGGTGCTCGCCCGCAACGGCGTGCTGTCCGTCGTCCCCGTCATCGCCCCGTACGCCGACAGCCGGGAGGCGGTCCGCAAGCGGCACGAGGCGAGCGGGACGCCGTACATCGAGGTGCATGTGGCCACGCCGGTCGAGGTGTGCAGCGAGCGGGACGTCAAGGGGCTGTACGCCCGGCAGGCCGAGGGCCATCTGACCGGGCTCACCGGCGTCGACGATCCGTACGAGCCGCCGGTCGACCCGGCGCTGGTGCTGCCGACGCAGGACCAGACACCCGAGGAGTCGGCCGACGCCGTGTTCGCGGTGCTGGCGGAACGGGGGCTGGTGTGAGCGCCTTCTCCATGTCGCACCTGGACGCGCTGGAGTCGGAGGCGGTGCACATCTTCCGCGAGGTGGCGGGCGAGTTCGAGAAGCCGGTGATCCTCTTCTCCGGCGGCAAGGA
>NZ_JBIAZN010000018.1:0-170151 GCF_042899225.1 Streptomyces sp. NPDC000134 | reverse complement strand
CCTCCGGACAGCATCAGGCAGCAGACTCACCCTCACGGCCTTCGTCGTGGTCACGTGCACCTTGGTCGGAGCACATGATCAGACGAAGGCCGCCCACATATCCGGCGAACCCCCAGGTGAGCGACCCAGTACGAGACACCGTTCGAGGCCGGAAGAAAAAGAACAAGCTCAGTGCCGAGGGCCCGTAGCCCGGCCCTCCCCCCGGCGCCCACCTTCACCCCTCGCCGACGCGGATGATCGTGCGACCCGGGACGCGCTGCCCCGAGGTCAGGGCGGCGACCGCCTCGGTCAGTGGCCATACCGCGCCGACCCGCACCCGCAAGCGGCCGTCCCGCAGGCGTTCGGCGAGGTCGGAGAGGCGGGCGCGGTCGGGTTCCACGACGAAGAACAGGGCCCGCCCGTCCTCGGGGCGCACGGTGGGCGGGCGGGCGATGGTGACGAGGGTGCCGCCGGGACGGACCAGGGCGGCCGACCGGTCGAGGACGTCACCGCCGATCACGTCGAACACGACGTCCACCTGCTCCGTCTGCGCCCACTGGTCGGTCGCCAGGTCGAGGAAGGCGTGCGCGCCCAGGCCGAGCACGGCGTCCCGGTCGGCGGAGCGGCCCGTGCCGATGACGCGGGCCCCCGCTGCGCGGGCGAGCTGCACGGCGAGCGAGCCGACCCCGCCGGCGGCGCCGTGGATCAGGACGGTCCGGCCGGTGGTGAGACGGGCGTGGTCGAACAGGCCCTGCCAGGCGGTCAGCCCGGAGATCGGCAGCGCGGCCGCCACCGTGTGGTCGACGTCGGCGGGCAGTGGGGCGAGATCGCGGGCTTCCACGGCGACGTACTCGGCGAGCGAGCCGTCGCGGGCCCAATCGGTCGGTCCGAAGACCCGCTGGCCGACGGTGAGTCCGGTCGTTCCGTAGCCGAGTTCCGCCACCACCCCCGAGACCTCGTGGCCGGGCACGCTCGGCGTGCGGTCGCGGCCGGCGCGGTCGGTCCACGTCGCGGGCCAGTCCAGTTCACCCCGGGTGAAGCCCGCCGCGTGCACGCGCACGACGACGTCGTTCTCGGCGGCATGGGGACGGGGGAGTTCCTCCAGGGCCAGTCCGGTGATCCCGGCCTCGCGGTCCCGGACGGTGATGGCTCGCATGGGCGTTCCTTTCCTACTGGGGTGACGGTTCACCGGGGCCAGGGAGCGGCGATGACCCGCTCCACCATGGACGTACGACGGAAACCGGGGACGAAGTGCTCCAGGATGTCCGCGTTGACGGTCCCGTAAGTGGTGTCCGGGCGGTCTTTCAGGCCGTCGACGAAGGCCCGCAGGAATTCCTTCTTGAAATCACCGCGTGGATGAGCGGCGACGACCTCCTCCACCTGGTCGCCGTGCAGCCCGTCCAGCCCCCAGCCGACCGCGTCGGTCAGCACGCCGTAATGCGTGGCGGCGACCTCGGGCTCCATCCGGCCGGGAACGCCCGGGGTCGTGTGCAGGGCGATCGCCCTCCAGACCACCTCGGCGGCGCTCCCGGAGAACCCGCGGTCGAGCAGGAACCTCCGCGCGTGATCCGCGCCGTCCAGTTCGAAACGCTGCGGAGTTCCGGAGAACGGGATCAGCAGACCCACGTCGTGGAAGACCGCCGAGACGTAGAGCAACTCGGGGTCCGGGCGGAGGCCCATGGTATGCGCGTGGAGTGAACCGAAAAGGAATACGCGCCGGGAGTGGTGGAAGATCAGGGGACCGGTCCGCTCCCGAAGGAATTCCGTGGCCGCGGCGACAGCCGGGGTATCGGGCAGTTCCACCCCTGCGATGATGTCGGTCATGATGTCCGTGCTCTCCGATGCGATGCGCTGCGAGTGGGTTGTGCGTACGTCCTCCACGATGCCGATCACGCGGCCCCCGGCGCCGCCTCGGTCCGGCCAGGAACCCCTCGAATCCGGTCACCCCTGGGCGGGACGGTGAGTTCCGGTACGCACCGGGTGTCGATCCTCGTCTACGACGGGGTCGAACTCCTCGACGTCGCCGGCCCCGGCGAGGTGTTCGGGGAGGCGAACCTGCTCGGTGCCGCCTACCGGATCGCCCTGGTGTCGGCGTCGGGCGCCGACGTCACCCCCTCGATCGGGATGCGGATCGCCGTCGAGGGCAGCGCCGCCGGCGAGCCGGACCCCGGCACGTTCCTGATGCCGGGCGGAGACATCTACCCCAGGACCCCCGTCGCCCACGATCTGGCCGAGGCGACCAGGGAGCTGGCGGCGCGCGCCGGACGGGTCGCCTCCGTGTGCTCCGGCGCCTTCGTCCTCGGCGCGACGGGCCTGCTGGCGGCCGGTACGTCGAGTCGATCCGCTTCGGCATCGCCAAGTCGCTGCTCGACCAGGGGCACACCGCGACACGGACGGCGTCCCTGGCGGGCTTCCCGAGTTACGAGAGCCTGCGCCGCGTCTTCACCCGGGAACTGTCCATCAGCCCCGCCGCCTACCAACGCCGCTTCGCCACCGCCCGCCGCGACCCCGCCCGGTGACGGACACCGGGGGCGTGCCCTTCGGCTCCGCCGACCACCTGAACGATTCCGCCACAGCCGCTGAACCAGCGGGCGGCGAGCCGCAGAGCGATGGCCTCTCGCTGCCGTCCAGGACAGCATCCGACCTACTTCGCACCTACCGTCGCTGTGTCCTCCCGACATCAGTGAAAGGACCGCGATGCCCGAGCAGACCACCAGTGCCGCACCCGAGGGCTACACCACCGTGGCGCCCTGGGTCGTCACCGACGACACGGGGGCGTTCCTCGACTTCGTGGCCGAGGCGTTCGGAGGTGAGGAACTCGGCCGGGTGCCGACCGAGGACGGCTCGATCGGGCACGGGGAGATCCGGGTCGGCGACACCGTCGTGCTGGCCTTCGACCGGCGTCCGGACTGGCCCGTCATGCCGAGCCTGCTGCGCGTCTTCGTCCCCGACGCCGATGAGGCGTTCTCACGGGCCGTCCAGGCCGGCGGCCAGGTCGTCACTTCCCTGGTCGACGACGCCTTCGGGCAGCGCGGGGGGCGTGTCAAGGACCCCTTCGGCAACATCTGGTGGGTGGTCGGCCGCGTCGAGGACGTCACCGAGGACCAGATGTGGGCGCGGTTGCGGGAGCCGGTGTACGCCGACGCCATGCGGGTCGCCCAGGAGACACTGGACGCCGAACTGAGCGGCCGGCGCCACGGACGCGGCAGCGCACCCGTCAGGGCGCTCGGCTGAGGCACGTTGCGGAGGTCGGACCGCGCCGCACGACGAGGTCTGATTGCCGCCAGCAGGCTTCGCCTGTGGTGACCAAGCTGGCGGCATGACGATGTCATCCACTACGGACCCGGTAACGGTTCTCACCGCCATGTACGCGGCTGAGGCGGAGTATTTGGCGGCCGGAGGTCCTGGCGCAGCTTCGTTCGATCTGCTCGCCCCCTTCTTCGCGCCGGATGTCGAGCTGCATCAGGCGGATGCTCTGCCCTACGGAGGGACGTGGCGTGGGCACCTGGGAATGACGCGGTTCTTCCTCAGGATGGGGGAGGTCTGGGAGTCGTTCGAGATGGGGGAGCAGGAGTTCCTTGCCACGGGCGAGACCACGGTCGTACTCACTCAGGTCCGTGCTCGCGCTCGTGCGACCGGCCGTGAACTCGGCTTCCCGATCCTGCAAGCGATCACGGTCAGGGGCGGGCGGATCACCGAGGTCCGGCCGTTCTACTGGGACACGCGGGCTGTCGCCGAAGCCTGCGCCGTGCCGGCACCGGCGCCGGCAGACGGACTGTGACTGCCCGCGCCGGACTTCCGCGTCGGCCGCGGGTGCGAGTGCCGGTCCGCGCACTCGCCGCGGCCCAGGCTCAGGCGTCCTCGGTGATGAAGTCCGTCAGTGCGGCGGCGACGGCCTCGGGTTGTTCGTCGGGGATGAAGTGTCCCGCGTCCGGCACGACGATCCCGGTGGTGCGGCCGGCCCACGGCCCGAGGGAAGCCGCCATGTCGGGGATGGAGCCGTGACTGCCCGAGATCCCGAGAACCGGCACTGTCAGACGCTGTCGGCGCAGCGCTTCGCGGTTCCTCCGCGCCGACTCGGCGGCGTCGAAGGTGCCGGGGGAGAGGGCCTTGGCCTTCAGAAACCAGCCGACGTACTCCCGTTCGCGGCCGGTGAGCAGGGTCTCGGGCAGGTCGGGCACGAGGTGGAAGGCGAAGTGCCAGGTCTTCCACGCCCGTTCGGGGTCGGTCGGGATGGTGTCAGGCAGGGTGACGCCCGGGATGCCGGCGTCGAGCAGCGCCAGGAGCGAGCACGGAACAACTGCGCGCCATCGTCGGCGTGACCCTCGACGCCCTCGCGGGGACTCTCGGCGCGAGCGACTGAGATCCGGCCGAGGTCCGCCTGAGGTCCCCCTGAGGTCCCCCTGCGTGGAACCCGTCGCGAGTTCCGGAGCCACCGCCACCGATGCCCCCCACCCTCGCCCCCCGACCCTCGCTCCGCACCCCTCACTTCTCGCCCGAGGAAAGACGATCAAGTCCGTGATCTCGGGGCAGGCGGTCATATGATCTTGTCGACGACCAGGGGAGGGAGTCTCGCGTGACGTCACGTACGCGCCGCATACGACTCAGCGACCGCCGACGGTCCTTCGATCTCCGTGCGACCGCCGTGTTCTTCGGTCTTCTCGCGCTCCTGGTGATCGTCATGGGCTTCGCCATGCGTTGGGCGACCGCCGCCCTGCGGCACCGCCCGGGGTGGGTGATCGTGCTCGGCCTCATCGTGGCGGCGGCCGTCCTGCACCTGTGCCTCCAGCGGCGCCGGCGCAGGTTCTCCGCGAAGCGGGCCGCGCACCAGGCCGCCGTGGCGCTGGAGGAGGCGACCCACACGGCGCTGGACATCCTGGAGACCCCGGCGCCGGCGGCCGCCCCGGTGCTCGACGGGGCCGGGGCCCCGGCCGTCGGCGGCCCGACCGTACCCGGCCCCCGCACCGGCCCCGACGCGATGGAACCGACGATCCCGCTCCAGGGCGGCGGCGTGGCGGCCGATGCCTCCGCAACGGTCGTCTTCCAGGACACGCTGGACTACGCGGCCCTGGACCCCGACGAGTTCGAGCAGGCGATCGCGGCGCTGTGCGAACGGGACGGGTGCACCCAGGTCGAGGTGGTCGGCGGCGCGGGCGACCTGGGCGCGGACGTCCTGGCCGTCGCGCCGGACGGGCGGCGTGTCGTCGTCCAGTGCAAGCGGTACGGCGACACCAACCGCGTCGGCTCCCAGGACCTCCAGCGCTTCGGGGGCACCTGCTACACCGTCCACCAGGCCGATGTCGCCGTCATCGTCACGACCAGCGACTTCACGGCCCCGGCCGTCGAGTACGCCGAACAGTGCGGCATCCTCTGCGTGGACGGGGAGGCCCTGCGGGCCTGGAGCGACGGCACGGGACCGGCCCCGTGGACCGCGCCGGTCTTCGAAGGCCCCTGGCGCTGAGCCCCCGGACACCCGTCACCGACCGGGACCGGGTCAGGCGCGGCTCCACCGCTGCCCCGTCTGCCCGTTGCAGCTCCACAGCACCAGCCGCGTCCCGTTGGCGGTGCCGGCCCCCTCGGTGTCGAGGCACAGCCCGGCGTGGACGTTGCGGATCGAGCCGTCGGAGCCGACGGTCCACTTCTGGTTGTCCTGCCCGTTGCAGGCCCAGGTGATGACCCGGGTGCCGTTGGTGGTGCCCTGGTCGTAGGCGTCCAGGCACTTGTCGCCGTAGACCCGGATCTCGCCGCCCGCCCACGTGGTCCACAACTGGTTGGCGGCCCCGTGGCAGTCCCACAGCAGTACGGTGGCCCCGGCGGCGGTGGAGGCGTTGTCCACGTCCACGCAGCGGCCGGACGCGCCGCCCCGCAGACGTGAGGTGGTGGCGGCCAGCGGGGTGCCACCGGTCACCCGGAACACGGCCACGCCGTGCGCGGGCACGCTCGCGGAGATCTGCCCGGACGTACTCGACGTACCGCCGGTCCACAGGTCGGTGAGGGTGAACGACCCACCGGACAGGCCCACCTGCGCGGCCGAGGTGGTGACCGTCGCGGTGCCGCCTCCCCGGTTGAACAGGCCCACCGCGACCGAACCGTCGGACAGCGGCTTGGCGAACACCTCGGTGTTCCCGTCGTCACGCACCCTGCGACCGCCCGCGCCCAGCGTGTCCTGGTTCACCGCCAGCAGACGCGAGTTGCGCAGGATCGCGCTCACGTCCGCGGACATCGTACGGATGTCGTTGCCGGCCATGAGCGGGGCGCCCAGCAGCGCCCAGAGGGCGAAGTGCGCACGGGATTCGGTCAGTGTCAGACCGGGCCGGCCGACGACGAGCATGTCGGGGTCGTTCCAGTGTCCCGGCCCGGACTGCGCGGCCAGGGGCGCGGTGACGTCCAGGACGTTGCCGACGCCCATCGGATAGCTGTTGGTGTTGCCGTTCTGCCAGATGTCGAGCAGGTCCTCGGTGGTCCGCCACAGGTCGGCGACCTCGCCCCAGTTGTAGGTGGAGCCGGTGATGGCGTGCAGGCTGTTGGGGTTGATGCTGTAGACGATCGGCCGCCCGGTGGCGCGCAGAGCGTCGCGCATCAGCGTGAACCGCGCGACCTGCTCGTCACGGGTACCGCTCGACGAACACCAGTCGTACTTGAGGTAGTCGACGCCCCAGGAGGCGAACGCGGCGGCGTCCTGGGCCTCGTGGCCCCGGCTGCCGGTGGAGCCCGGGTAACCGCCCGTCGCCTGGGCGCAGGTGCGCTCGTTGGGCGCCTGGTAGATGCCGAACTTCAGGCCCTTGCCGTGGATGTAGTCCCCGAGCGCCTTCATCCCGCTCGGGAACTTGGTCGGGTTGGCCCGCAGGTTCCCCGCCGAGTCGCGCTGCGGGTCGAACCAGCAGTCGTCGACCACGACGTACCGGTAACCGGCGTCCCGCATGCCCGAGGACACCATCGCGTCGGCGGCCTGGCGCACCTGGGCCTCGGTGATCCCGCACCCGAAGCTGTTCCAACTGTTCCACCCCAGCGGCGGGGTGAGCGCCGGGCTGCCCGGCGCGGCCGTGGCCGGGGAGTGGGCGGAGGCCGTCAGGGACGCGGTGACCGTCAGCACGGCGGTCGCGAGGAGGCGGAACAGTCGTCCGCCTGTTCGTCTGGGCACCGAGAACTCCTTCTCCGGAGGACCCTCTTGGCAAGGGTCGAAATTTCGGACGCCGTTCGGAAAATTGTGGTGCCGCAGATACTCAGGGAGGCGACCTGCCGTGTCAACACCACCGGCACATCGGGTCCGCTTTCGGCACCGATGCGGTGTTCCCGCCCGTCCGGCGCGGAATTCACTGGACTGACCTGCGCAAACGCCCCTCATCCGACACCGAATGTTTCGGTGGTCCAAGCGAACCATGCGCAAAGTATTGACGACGTTCGTTGAATCCCTACCATCCAAGATGCTCGATACTTCGACTTGCGTTCGACATGCCGAACAATCGAGCCGTCACGGAGCGCGAACCATCACGAGCACGAGCCGTCCCGGAGCACGACCACCGCAACCGCCGAGCCGCAAGGGGTGCGCCGCACATGCATATGTCATGGCCATGGCCACAGCAGTCCTTCTCGCGCCGTCGCGCCCTGGCGGCCGCCACCGGCCTCGCCGCCGGCGCGGCCCTCCCGCTGGCGGGCGCCTCCCGCGCCGCATCCGCTCCCGGACCGGGGCCGGCCCGCGCCGCGGCGGACTACACCAACCCGGTGATCTGGCAGGACTTCGCGGACATCGACGTCATCCGCGTCGGAGACACCTACTACGCCTCGGCCTCGACCATGCACTACTCGCCGGGTGCGCCCGTCCTGCGCTCGTACGACCTGGTGCACTGGGAGATCGCCGGCCACTCGGTACCGGTCCTGGACTTCGGCGCCAAGTACGACCTCAACGGCGCCCGTGGCTATGTCCGCGGGATCTGGGCGTCGTCCCTGGCCTACCGGCCGAGCAACAGGACGTTCTACTGGCTGGGGCAGATCGACTTCGCCCGGACGTACGTCTACACCGCGACGGCGGCCGAGGGGCCCTGGAACCGGCTGACCACGATCAGCACGCCGTACTACGACGCGGGGCTGCTGGTCGACAGCGACGACACCCTGTACGTGGCCTACGGCAACACCACCATCAGCGTGGCCCAGTTGTCCCCGGACGGCCGCACCCAGGTCCGTACGCAGCAGGTTTTCACGACCCCGTCGAGCGTCGGCACCCTGGAGGGCTCGCGCTTCTACAAGATCAACGGGCAGTACTACATCTTCCTGACCCGCCCCGCCAACGGGCAGTACATCCTGAAGTCCTCGGGCGGCCCCTTCGGTCCGTACACGATGCGGCAGGTGCTCCTCGACCTGCGCGGGCCCATCCCCGGCGGCGGGGTCCCGCACCAGGGCGGCCTGGTCCAGACGCAGAACGGCGCCTGGTACTACCTCGCCTTCGTCGACGCCTACCCCGGCGGCCGGGTGCCCGCGCTCGCCCCGGTCACCTGGACCTCGGACGGCTGGCCGGTCCTCCGGACGGTGAACGGCGCCTGGGGCACGTCGTACCCCAGCCCGGTCGTACCGGCCCCGCCCCGCCAGGTCACCCCCATGACCGGCGTCGACACCTTCGACGGCACCTCCCTCAAGCCGAGGTGGGAGTGGAACCACAACCCGGACAACACCAAGTGGTCGCTCGGCAACGGACTGACCCTGGGGACCGCCACCGTCACCAACGACCTGTACTGGGCCCGCAACACACTCACCCACCGCATCCAGGGGCCCACCTCCACCGCCACGGTCCAGCTCGACCACTCAGCGATGCGCGACGGCGACCGGGCAGGACTCGCGCTGCTGCGGGACTCCTCGGCCTGGATCGGCCTCAAACGCGAGGGCAACACCACCCGGGTGGTCATGGTCACCGGGCTGACCATGGACAGCAACTGGAACACCACCGGCACCGGCTACGAGGCCGCCGGCGCCACCGTCACCGGCACCCGCATCTGGCTGCGCGCGAGCGCCGACATCCGCCCCGGATCGGCCCGCCCGGGGACGTTCTCCTACAGCACCGACGGCGTCACCTTCACCCGCCTCGGCCCCGACTTCTCCATGGGCAACGACTGGCGGTTCTTCATGGGCTACCGCTTCGCCCTCTTCAACCACGCCACCCGGGCCCTCGGCGGTTCGGTCCGCGTCACGCGGTTCGAACTGGCCACGCCCTGAACCCGGCCGGGACGGCCCCGACCGCCCCGACCGGACCGCTCACACACGAAAGATGAGGTCCCATGCGCAAACGAAGTCTCCGCCGCAGACACACGTCCGTGGTGCTCGCCACCGTGGGCGCGGTCCTGGCCGCGCTGGCGGCGATGCTCGTCGCCACCCCGGCACAGGCGGCCGCCAGCGGCGCCCTGCGCGGCACCGGTTCCGGCAGATGTCTCGACGTGGTCGGCGGCAGCCAGACCGACGGCACGAGCCTGCAACTCTACGATTGCTGGGGCGGGACCAACCAGCAGTGGACGTCGACGGACAGCAACCAGCTCACCGTGTACGGCAACAAGTGCCTGGACGTACCGGGCCACGCCACCACGGCCGGCACCCGGGTGCACATCTGGGGCTGCTCCGGCGGCGCCAACCAGCAGTGGCGGATCAACGCCGACGGCACGGTCGTCGGCGTGGAGTCCGGGCTGTGCCTGGAGGCCGCCGGCGCCGGCACGGCCAACGGCACGGCGGTGCAGATCGGGACGTGCAACGGCGGCAGCAACCAGAAGTGGACCGGCCTGTCGTCCGGCGGCGGCACCTGCGCGCTGCCGTCGACGTACCGTTGGTCGTCGACCGGCGCGCTGGCTCAGCCGGCGAACGGGTGGGCCGCGCTGAAGGACTTCACCAACGTCGTCTACAACGGCAAGCACCTGGTCTACGGAACGAACGTGTCGGGATCGTCGTACGGCTCGATGGCGTTCGCCCCCTTCACCAACTGGTCGGACATGGCATCGGCCCGCCAGACCGGGATGAACCAGTCCGCGGTGGCGCCCACCCTGTTCTACTTCGCGCCCAAGAACATCTGGGTGCTGGCCTACCAGTGGGGTTCGTGGCCGTTCATCTACCGCACGTCGAGCGACCCCACCAACCCCAACGGCTGGTCCGCGCCGCAGCCGCTGTTCACCGGCAGCATCTCCGGCTCCGGCACCGGTCCGATCGACCAGACGCTGATCGCCGACGGGCAGAACATGTACCTGTTCTTCGCCGGTGACAACGGCAAGATCTACCGGGCGAGCATGCCGATCGGGAACTTCCCGGGCAACTTCGGCTCGTCGTACACGACGGTCATGAGCGACTCGACGAACAACCTGTTCGAGGCGGTGCAGGTCTACAAGGTGCAGGGCCAGAACCAGTACCTCATGATCGTCGAGGCGATCGGCGCGAACGGGCGCTACTTCCGCTCCTTCACGGCCTCCAGCCTCAACGGTACGTGGACCCCGCAGGCCGCGAGCGAGAGCAACCCCTTCGCGGGCAAGGCCAACAGCGGTGCCAACTGGACCAACGACATCAGCCACGGTGACCTGGTCCGCAACAACCCCGACCAGACCATGACCATCGACCCCTGCAACCTGCAATTCCTCTACCAGGGCAAGTCCCCCTCCGCGGGCGGTCCCTACGACCAACTGCCCTGGCGGCCCGGCGTGCTCACCCTGCAGCGCTGACCGGTACCGACCACCCTGAGGAGCGAGCCCCAGCCGTGCCCCCGGCTGGGGCTCGCTCTGTCGGCCGGCCCCCCCAGGTGGGGGGCGCGGAGCATCCGGGGTGTCCGCCCCGCCGCGCGCCCGTGAGCCCGCCGGACGGCGGATCGCCCGTAATCAGTGGGTGTGGGCGGGGTACGACGGGTGACTCGGGCAGTCGAGGGGTTGGGGAGACAGCCCCTCGGGTTCTTCGCCGGCCGCGGTCGGCGAAGAACCGTCCGTCATCCCGGAGGGAGAGCCGGCCATGACCGAATCCGTACGCGGCGGTCCCCGCCCGGTGCGGCCTTGACCGCGCCCGGCCGCCCGCGCCGCCGTCCGCCGGTGTCCCCGCGCGGCGGTGACCCGGTGCGCGGGCGTGGCGTGGCGGCGGGGAAGCCGGTGTGGTCGGTACGGGGAGACTGGTGCACGTGATCGATCGCGGGCGTACGGCCGAGATGCTGGTGGACCTGGTCCAGGCATCCCATACCGCCAACCTGGAAGCGCTGCCCCCTATGGTGGCCGAGCGCGCCGCAGCCGTGGGTCTGCACGACAGCGCGATGTTCGTGGTGGACCTCCAGGACAGGGTCATGCGGGAGATCACCGGCCGTGGGCTGGACGCGGGGGAGGGCGGCGGGGAACTGGGTGGACGGCACACTGCCGGGCCGGGCCTGGCAGCGGGTCGAGAGCGTCGCGGAATCCGGCACCCGGCAGGGGCGGCGCCGGTGGTGGACCCCGATCACCGACGGCGTGGAGCGCCTGGGCGTGCTGCGCGCCGACGTCGCCGAGGACGAACAGCCGCAGCAGGTGCTGAGCGACCTCGCGTCGGTGCTCGCGCTGCTGCTGCTGAGCAAGCGCTCCTTCAGCGACTCCTACGCGCGGCTGGTGCGCAGCGCGCCGATGAACGTGGCGGCGGAGATGCAGATGAACCTCATGCCGCCCCCGGCCTACGCCGGGCACAACGTCACCGTCGGCGCCGTCCTGGAACCCGCCTACGACCTGGGCGGCGATGCCTTCGACTTCGCCCTGGCGGACACCACCCTGCACCTGGCGGTGTTCGACGCGATGGGACACGACACCGCCGCCGGCCTCACCGCCAACGTCGCCGTGGCCGCCTGCCGCAACGCCCGCCGCCAGGGCGCCTCCCTGCCGGATACGAGCCGGGCGGTGGAGCGCACCCTGCTGGAGCAGTTCGGCACCAAGCGCTACGTCACGGCCATCCTCGCCAGCCTGGACATCGAGACCGGCGAGCTGACCTGGGTCAACCGCGGCCACCACCTGCCCCTCCTCATCCGCGACCAGCGGGTCGGCGCCACCCTGTCCTGCCCGCCGGCCGGCCCCATGGGCACCAACCTCGGCCTTCCGATCACCGTGTGCCGCGAACAGTTGCACCCCGGTGACCGGATCGTGCTCTACACCGACGGCATCGTCGAAGCCCGGGACGAGCAGGGCGAGGAGTTCGGCAAGGACCGCTTCGTCGACTTCGTCCTGCGCCACCACTCCGGCCACTTCACCCTGCACGAGACCCTGCGCCGTCTCATGCGGGCCGTGCTCGACCACCACGCCGGGCCGATGGACGACGACGCCACCGTCCTGCTGGCCGAGTGGCGCGGCGGACACCACGACGTCCTCACCCCCTGACCCCGCCGCCGTCGCGGCCCGCTCCGGCAGGTGCGGGTACGGGTCGGCGCGCAGGAGGACCAGCTCGTGGTGGACCGGCGCCGAGGCGGCGATCAGCAGCCCCCGCGCGTCCGTGTGCCGCGAGGGCACCTCGCCACGACGCCTCCTCACCGCGCATGACGGTCGCGCCGTGAAAGTCACCGGCCTCGATCAGCGGTGACCCGCCGCGCGGATCGGCCGGTGCTGAGGCCGCGCCCTCGCGCACCGCCCGTGCCCGGCGGCCCTTCAGTCGTCGAAGCGACGGCGCGCGCTCTCGATGTGGCCGAGGTGCTGGTGGGTCCAGCCGCACAGGGCGTCCACCGCGATCCGCAGGCCCCGGCCCGGCTCGGTGAGGGTGTACTCGACGCGCGGCGGCACGGTGGGGTGCACCTCGCGGTCGACCAGGCCGTTGCGCTCCAGCATGCGCAGGTTCTGGGTGAGCATCTTGTGGCTGACGCCCTCGACCTCGTCGCGCAACTCGCTGAAGCGCAGGGTGCGTTCACCGAGCGCCTCGATGATCAGGAGCGCCCACTTGTTCGCGACGTCCGAGAAGATCTCCCGCGCCAGCGAGTCCGCGCGCCGCAGGTCGGCGTCCTCGGGCAGGCCCTTGAGCAGTTGCTTGGTCACCATGAGGTTCCTCAGTCACCGAAAAGTGCGTTCTTCCAGGTCGCCCGCCACTCTCCTACAGTTCCCGAGTAACCACAAGAGAGCACGACGAAGGGCGAGTACCGTGACCACCACCGATGTCTTCACCTACGGCGTGCCGGCCGAGAGCGACTTCGGCTACGCACAGGCGATCAGGTCCGGCGCACTGATCCACGTCTCCGGGCAGCTCTCGTTCGACGAGGCGGGCGAGTTCCGCCACGCGGGCGACTTCGCGGCCCAGCTCCGGCGGACCTACGCCAACATGGACAGGGTGCTGGACCACTACGGTGCCACCCGGAGCCAGATCGTCTCGCAGACCCTGTACGTGGTGGACCTGCCGCGGAACGCCGCCGCCGCGGCGGCGGGCAACCTCGCGTACTTCGGCGGCCACCGCCCGGCCAGCACGGTCGTGGGTGTCACCGACCTGACCCTGCCGGGCCAGGTGATCGAGATCGGCTTCGTCGTCGACACGGGGCTGCCTCGGTTCTCCTCGCCCGGGGCCGAGGAGTAGCCCCCGGGCCGGCCGCCCGACGGCCGCGGGCGGCGCGGTCCGCTCAGTGGGTGAGGTCGTCGGCGGCGATGGCGAGGCAGGCGGCGACCAGGACGACGTTCTTCAGCACGTACTGGCCTTCGAGGGTGGGTATGCCGTGGTGCCACATGACATCGGGCAGCACCAGGAGCGAGGCGAAGACGCCGGTCAGGTGCGCGCAGAGGAGCAGCAGCGCGGGACGCAGCAGAAGTCCGGTGACGAGCGCCAGACCGAGGCACAGTTCGGTGCTGCCGAGCAGGGGCAGTGACACGTCTCGCGGCAGCAGGCCGCCGGTCATCCTCGTCATGGCGGCGGCGGCGACCTCTTCGGCGGGGCTGGCGCCGGGGAAGAGCTTCAGCGCGCCGAACCAGCCGAAGACCAGGCCGACGCTGACGCGCAGCACCGTGATGCTGCGGCGCTGGTGGAGGGCGGCCGCGCGCCGCAGCACCGGCCACCGGTCCGAGCGGGTGTGCCGGGTCCTGGAGAGCTGCCCGCGCGGGAGCCGAGGCGGCTTGCGGACGGGCGTGGTGGAAGGGGTACGGGGCATCGGATGCCTCCATGCGGGTGCCGGCGTGGCGGTGGCCGGCTGTCGGGAGTCGGCGGTGCCGGAGGGGTCCCGCGAGAGCGCCGTGGCTCTCGCGGGACCGGTGTTCCGTGCTTCTCTACCTGCCGCCCGTCGGCGTCAGGTGAAGTTGACGTCGCTGCACAGGAAGTACTTCTGGTCCATGTGCGACGCCTTCCAGACGGTCACCACCACGTGCCGTCCGCTGTAGCCGGACGTGTTGACGTCGGTGACGTAGTGCGCCTGGTAGGGGTAGCGGCCGGTCTTCTTCACCAGCTCCAGGTCGTCCCAGCCGATCAGCTCGTACTCCGGGTTGAAGCCCTGCTTGGTGACGTAGACCTCCAGCCAGTCCGCACCGTGCCGGGCCTCGTCGTAGAGGTCGACGGTGAAGTCGGAGCCGATGTCGGTCGTCCTCCACGGGCCGGGGCGGTCGAGCGGCCGGTAGTTCGTCTCGCCCTGGCCGCCGGCGCTGCAGATCTGGCCGTCGGGGATGACCTGCTTGTAGTTGTCGCCGGTGTTGTTGGCGTAGACGGCCTTCCACGCGCCGATGGCGTTCGGGTTCTCGTGGTAGGTGCGGAAGCACATGGGGTCCTGGGACTCGACGGGCTCGGTGTAGCCCCAGCGCTGCAGGCAGCCGTAGTTGCGGGTCTCCGGGGCGATGACCGTGCCGTGCGCGGAGGCCGTCGGCGCCTGGGCGAGCACGCCGAGCAGGCTGGTGGCCAGTACGGCGGCGCCCAGCGCGGTACGGCCGGGTGCGGGTACGCGGTTCATGATGATCTTCCTCCGTGTGTGTCGTGAGGTCACCGGTCGTCACGACCAGTGATTTACGTGCTCATGACATATCGGTCGCCGTGGGTGTCGCTCACCTCCTCTCGCGTGGGGCGCCCGCGGTGGGCGTCGGGGTGAGCAGCCCGGTCGCGGACCACCGGCCGGGGCCGAGGGCGGCGATGAGCAGGAAGGCCCAGCAGAACAGGGCCGCCTGCTCGCCGCCGTTCTCCAGCGGGAACAGCCCGTCCGGCTGGTGGTGGACGAAGTAGGCGTAGGCCATGGAGCCCGAGCACACCAGGGCGGCCGGCCGGGTGCCCAGGCCGAGCAGGACGAGGGCGCCGCCGGCCAACTGGATCACCGCCGCCCACCACCCGGGCCACTGTCCGGCGCCGGGGGGCTGCCCGTGCGGCCCGCCGAGCACCCCGAACAGCGTCGCCGCCCCGTGGCAGGCGAACAGCAGTCCGAGCACGATCCGGAACAGGCCCAGCACCGGGCCCTGGTACCTGGTGGGTGTCTGCACGGTGATGGCCTTTCTCGGCGGTGAACGGGTGATCGGACGGTCCGGGATGCCGCGGGACGCGCGGGCCGGTGGCCGCCGGCAGCGGCGCGGTGCCCGCGGCCACCGTGGTGCGTCAGGAGGTGAGGGTCCACTTCTGGCTGTTCCAGGTGCCGCAGTCCCACAGGTGCAGGCGGGTGCCGTCGGCGGTGCTCTGCCCCTCGATGTCCAGGCAGCGCCCGGACTTGAGGTTCTTCAGGGTGCCGTTGGACTGGAAGGCCCACTTCTGGCTGTCCCAGGTGCCGCAGTCCCACAGGTGCGCCTTCGTGCCGTTGGCGGTGGCGCCGCCCTCGACGTCCAGGCACTTGCCGCCGGACTTCAGTTGCTGCCCGTCGAGCGTCCAGCTCATCGAGGCCGCGCCGGCGCAGGACCACTGCTGGACGGCGGTGCCGTTGGCGGTGGCGCCGCCGGCGCGGTCGACGCACTTGGCGGTCGCCCCGTTGACGATGCGGCCGCCGGTGACCGGGTCGGGACCGGGAGTGCCGCCGCCGGGGCCCCAGGCGTTCCAGTTGTCCCAGTTCTCGGCGTCGAAGCCGATCCGGCCGAGCTGGTCGGCGGCCCAGTTGGTGCCGGACTTGCTGATGACGGTGCCGCCGACGGTGTAGTTCTCCAGCTTCAGGCCACGGCTGTCCCGCGTCTCGTTGCCGAGGGTCACCTTCTGCCCGGCGCTGTTGCTGTACCGCTTGAGGAGACTGACCTGCGAGGACGGGTCCAGTTGGTTCCACGCGCCGATCTTGAGGTTCTTCACGTGGATGTTCTCGGTGCTGGACAGGGCGAAGACACGGATCGCGCAGTTCGTCATGCCCTCGACGGTGATGTTCTCGAAGGTCATGTTCTTCACCCACGTGCCCGGGTCGGCCTTCGTGGTCGATCCCATGTCCTCCCAGTGCGAGGAGGAGTTGAGGATGCAGGTGTTGTACTTGACGTCCTTCCAGTACATCCGGTTGTGGATGACGTGGGTGTTGCTCACCCGGACGTTGTCGATGTTGCGGGGGGTCCAGCCCCACTGGATGACGGGACCGTTCTCGTTCTTCCAGACGACCGTGTTATCGATGCTGACGTCGCTGTGGTACATCTTCAGCACGTCGTCGTTGGCGTTGAAGAACGTGTTCTTCATGGTGCTGCCCCGGTACAGCTCGATGCCGTCGGTCTGCCAGTACCAGGACCCGACCTGCTTGTAGTTCTCCACCCGCATACTGAACGTCTGCTCGTCGCCGTAGACGACGAAGGAGTGGTAGGGCGGCTCGTTGATGGTCACACCTTGCAGGTCCAGGTGCTGCTGGCGGCCCTGCGCCGAGGCGAACTGCAGCATCTTCACGCAACTGGAGTGGCAGTTGGAGGCGCCGGAGAGGTGGTCGTAGTTGTTGTTGGTGTCCGCCTCGTAGACGTACTGCTCACCCGAGAGCACGCCCTGGCCGGTCACCTTGTACAGGCCCTGGCTGTCGTCGGGGAACCGCAGGGCGCCCTTCACGTAGGCGCCGGGGGCCAGGTAGACCCACTTGACCTGCTTGGGCAGCAGCGCGTGGTACTTGGACGTCATGTAGTAGGTGCCGGGCCGGAAGTACACGATCTCCTCGCCGATCGTGTTCAGGTTGGTGACCTGCCCCTGCGGCGGGTAGTAGATGCTGCCGGAGGCCGCGGTGGGGACCAGGCGGTCCTGTTCGGCTCCGGCCGGGGCCGGCTCCGCGAAGATCATCATGGAGTTGCGGGGCTCGGTGTGGATGGCCCGGTTGCCACCGCCGCCCTGGGTGGTCAGCTTGCCGGCGTCGTTCGCCGGGCCGGACATGTCGTTGTAGGCCGTGTAGAGCTGCGGGTCGAACTCGACGGAGAACCGGTGACCCGCCGCGTCGTAGGGCACCTTGACGCGCACGGTCGTGCTGTCGACCAGTTCCTTGGCGAAGTTCAGGCTGCTCGGCCTGATCTTGACCTGGTCGGCGGAGGAGATCGTCTGGCCGGTGCGCAGCGAGACGTCGACCCACACGTCGGTGGTGTACTGGAAGGACGACCAGCTCATGGTGAGGTTCGCGGACGAGGAGAACTCGGCCCCGTCCTCCTTGGTGTAGCCGATCTTGCCCTTGCCGCTGCGCGGGATGCTCATGTAGGCGAAGGAGTCGTACTTGGCGGTCGGGGCCGCCGCGGTGGCGACCTTCACGTCGTAGAACGACGACCGCCGGACCTTGTCGTTCGCCACCGGGCTGGTGGTGTTGTACTCGTAGTTGTCGTGCCACCAGGTCTTCAGGTCACTGCTGTTCGCGAGGGTCGGCTCGGCCGCGGAAGCGGCGGACCGGGCCTCGGCGGCGGGGCGGGCCGGGGATGTCCCGGCGGCTGCCGTGCTGACGGGCACCATGACCGAGGCCAGTGCCAGCGCCAGGCCGACGGCGATCGCCGCTAGTCGTCTCAGTGCTGCTGCGGGCATGCTGATGTCCTTCTCCTTGACGTTGCGGTCCCACCGGCGGCTGCACGCCGTCGTCGCGGGTGCGGGCGAAGGGACCGGTCCGGCGGGCGCTCGGGCCGGCGGAGCCTGTGCGCGCCCGGGGGAGGGGGCCGGTCGGCCTCGGTGGGCTTCGTGGGGATGTGTCGGGTGCGGGCGGGCTCCGCGTACTCCCGGCCCGCCTGAGCTGTGCGACGCGACGGCGCCGGTCGGCCGGCCGATCGGCGCCCGGTGGCTCACCGGCGGGACGGTTGCCGCGCCATGGGACTTCTCCCTTCGTACAGCGACTCTCTTCGAACAGCGACAGCGGACGGTTCGTACGCCCTGGTGCGTCCGAGGGGCCGGGACACAGCGGTTCTCCGCCCGCTCGGGCCGGGGGCGCAGCACACACCCCGCAGGGCGGGGAGCGGCGGCGCGGACGACAGGTCACGGGGACGCCGTACGAGCGCCGGTCGAGGGCTCGGCCCTCTGCGGTCGCCGGATAACGTCCCGTCATTTCTTCCCCGTGTCAATGAAATGAACGCGATTCTCTGGTGAGGGACTCTCCGTCAGGGGCACGACAGGGTTTTAAATCGGACTTTTCGACCATCCTGAGCAGGATGAGGCACCCATCACGGTTGTGTAACGCGCTGTTTTCTTTCTTGACGCACGAAAACAAGGGGGACAGACTCCCGTCATGTCCAGTCAGTCGGCGCCACCGGACCGGCCCCTTGACCGACCACAGATGCGGAGGCGCGTGTGATGAGCCCGTCCAAGATCCGGTTCTCGGAGCTGGTCAGTGAGCAGTCCCGGGCGGAGATCTTCGCCACCGTGCTCACCGCGGGACCCATCTCACGCACCCAACTGGCCCAGAAACTGGGCCTGGTGCCGTCCAGCGTGACCCGGATGCTGCCCCCGCTGCTGGAGCACGACTACCTGCGCGAGACGGACACCGCTCCGCAGGGGCGGGGCCGGCCGCAGAAGATGCTCCAGGTCAACCCGGACAAGCACGTCGTGGTCGGCATGAAGATCGGTCCCGCGCAGGTCTCCGCGGTGGTCACCGACATGGCGGCCAAGGTCCTGGCCCGCGCCGAGGAACCGATCGCCGACTGCACGCCCGAGACCGCCCTGTCCGCCGCTGCCGCCCTGACCAGCAGGCTCCTCTCCGAGGCGCCCGAAGCGGCGGACAGGGTGCTGGGGCTGGGCGTCGGGGTCAGCGGTCACGTCGACTCCGCCGCCGGGATCTGCCGCTACTCGGCCCTGCTCGACTGGAACAAGGTCGACGTGGCCGGCCCCCTGCGGGCGGCGACCGGGCTGCCGGTCGTCGTGAACAACGACGTCAACACCCTGGTGGTCGCCGAACGCTGGTTCGGCCAGGGCCGTGACATCGACTCCTTCGCCGTCGTCACGGTCGGCCCCGGCATCGGCTGCGGTCTGCTGCTCGACGGAGCCCTGTTCTCCGGCGCCACCGGCCTGGCCGGGGAACTCGGCCACTTGCCCCTGGACCCGGCGGGCCCGATGTGCAGTTGCGGCCGCCGCGGCTGCCTGGAAGCCCTCGCCGGGGACCGGGCCGTCCTGCGGCACCTGCAGGACGCCGGCGTCCCCTGCACCACGATCTCCGAAGCCATCGACCTCGCCCGCTCGTCCGGCGGCTCCGCCCGGACCGTCGCCCGCTCGGCGTTCGCCGAAGCGGGGGACGCCCTGGGCCGCGGACTGGCCGGCATGTGCAACCTGCTGAACCTCCAGAAGATCATCATCGCCGGGGAAGGAGCGGTCGCCCACGACCTCTTCGGCCCGGCGGCCCAGCGGTCCCTGGAAGCGCACGCCTTCTCCACCGCCGCCCGCGACTGCGACATCCATGTCGACCCGGTCCGCCACGACCTGTGGGCCAGGGGCGCCGCCTGCCTGGTCATCCAGGACGCGGTCGGCGCCGCGCTCTCCTGACCCGCGGCACTTCACCGACCTTCTCCCCACGCACCCGAGACCCACGATGAGGATTTGACGTGCCCGAAAACGCGGCCGGCCCCGCCGACTCCTGGTGGAGCGACGCGGTGGTCTACCAGATCTACCCGCGCTCCTTCGCCGACTCCGACGCGGACGGCATCGGTGACCTCCAGGGCATCATCGAGCGCCTGGACTACCTGTCCGAACTCGGCGTCGACGTGCTGTGGCTCTCCCCGGTCTACCCCTCGCCGCACGACGACAACGGCTACGACATCAGCGACTACCAGGACATCGACCCGGTCTTCGGCACCCTGGCCGAGTTCGACCGCCTGCTCGCCTCGGTGCACGAACGCGGCATGAAGCTGGTGATGGACCTGGTCGTCAACCACACCAGCGACGAGCACGCCTGGTTCACCGACTCCCGCGACGGCGGCCCGCAGGGACCGCGGCGCGACTGGTACATCTGGCGCCCGCCCCGCGAGGGCATGGAGCCCGGCACACCGGGAGCGGAGCCGAACAACTGGGAGTCGTGGTTCTCGGGCCCCGCCTGGACCTTCGACGCCGCGTCCGGCGAGTACTACCTGCACACCTTCTCCCGCAAGCAGCCCGACCTGAACTGGGACAACCCCGAGGTCCGGCAGGCCGTGCACGCCATGATGCGCTGGTGGCTGGAGCGAGGGGTCGACGGCTTCCGGATGGACGTCATCAACCTCATCTCCAAGGACCCGGCCCTGCCCGACGGGATCGTCCCCGAAGGCGGCCGCTTCGGTCTCGGCCACCCCTACTACGTGTGCGGCCCCCGCATCCACGACTACATCGCCGAGATGCACCGCGAGGTCTTCGACCGCCACCCCCGCAAGCTGCTCACCGTCGGCGAGATGCCCGGCGTCACGGTGGAGGAGGCCAGGCTGTTCACCGACCCCGCCCGACGCGAGCTGGACATGGTCTTCCAGTTCGAGCACGTCGGCCTCGACCACGGCCCCGGCGGCAAGTTCGACGTCCGGCCGCTGAAGCTGACCGACCTCAAGGCCAGCCTCGGCCGTTGGCAGACCGGCCTGGGCGACACCGGCTGGAACAGCCTCTACTGGAACAACCACGACCAGCCCCGGGTGGTCTCCCGCTTCGGCGACGACAGCCCCGCCCACCGGGACCGCTCCGCCAAGCTGCTGGCCACCGTCCTGCACCTGCACCGGGGCACGCCCTTCGTCTACCAGGGTGAGGAACTGGGCATGGCCAACGCCCCGTTCACCTCCGTCGACGACCTGCGCGACATCGAGTCCCTCAACCACTACCGCGAGCAGACCGCCCAGGGGACCGACCCCAGCGCCGTCATGCGGGGGCTGCGGCACCGCAGCCGGGACAACGCCCGCACCCCGATGCAGTGGGACGCCACCGAGCACGCCGGGTTCACCGCCGGCACCCCCTGGATCGCCGTCAACCCCGATCACACGGACGTCAACGCCAAGGCCCAGCTCGCCGACCCGGAGTCGGTGTTCCACCACTACCGGCGCCTGATCGAGCTGCGGCACACCGAACCCGCCGTCACACACGGCGACTTCCACATGCTCCACCCCGACCACGAGCAGCTCTACGCCTTCACCCGCCACGACGCGGACAGCGGCACCGAACTGCTCGTACTGGCCAACTTCGGCGGCAGCGACCTCACCGTCGAGCTGCCCGACGACTGGGCACACAGCGAGATCCTCATCGCCAACGTCCCCGCCCCCGCACCCCTCACGGTCCCGCACACCCTGCGGCCGTGGGAAGCCCGCGTCCACCGCCGCCGCACCCTCTGACACCTCCGCCCTTGTCGCAACGACGCACCCCAAGGAAACAGCCATGAACAGCCCGCGCATCCGCCCCGCCCTGCGCAGAAGGCCGCTCCTCCTCGCGGTCTCCGCACTGGCCCTGCTGGCCCCGCTGACCGCCTGCGGCGGCTCCGACACCGCCGCCGGCGACGGCAAGACCCTGCGCCTGTGGCACTACGAGGACAGGGACGGCGCCCTGGGCAAGGCGTGGGACGCGGCCATCGCCGAGTTCAAGAAGACGCACCCCGATGTGAAGGTGGTCTTCGAGCGCAAGACGTTCGAACAGATCCAGCAGAACGCCGGCATGATCCTGAACTCCGACAAGGCGCCCGACGTCATGGAGTACAACAAGGGCAACGCCACCACCGGCCTGCTCGCCAAGCAGGGCCTGCTCACCGACCTCACCCCGCTGGTGAAGGAACACGGCTGGGACAGGAAGATCAGCAAGGACGCCTCCGTCACCGCCCGCTACAACGCGGACGGTGAGATGGGCGGCGACAAGTGGTACGGCATACCCAACTACGGCGAGTTCGTCCTCACCTACTACAACGACGACCTGTTCAAGAAGTACGACGTCGACAAGCCCACCGACTTCGCGAGCTTCGAGGCCGCGCTCGCCAAGTTCAAGGCCGCTGGCGTCACCCCGCTCGCCAACGCCGGCAACGACCACCCCGCCGGCCACTGGCTGTATCTGCTCGCCCTGTCCAAGGCCAACGCCACCTGGGTCGACAACTACCAGTTGTACCTGGGCAAGACCGACTTCCACGGTCCCGAGATGACCTACGCCGTCGACAAGTACCAGGAGTGGCTCGACAAGGGCTACTTCGACAAGAAGGACGTCGGCCTCAAGGGCGCCGACATGACCGAGCAGTTCGTGGCCCAGAAGCGGCCCATCATGGTCGGCGGCAACTGGTGGTTCGGCGGCCTGTCCACCGACATCAAGAACTTCAAGTGGTCCACCGCCCCCTACCCCGGCAGCGACGACACCCTCGGCTCCGGCGGCAACCACTGGGTCGTGCCCACCAAGGCCAGGAACAAGAAGCTCGCCGAGGAATTCATCGCCATCACGATGTCGGACAAGATCCAGAAGCTGATCGGCGAAGAGGGCAACATCCCGCTCGCCGCCAAGCCCGAGGACATCACCAACCCCAAGTCCCGCCAGCTCATCGACGCCTTCCACCAGAGCCAGGACAAGGGCGGCCTGTCCTTCTACCCCGACTGGCCGGTCCCCGGCTACTACGACACCTGGGTCGCCGCCACCCAGAACCTCATGAACGGCGGCAAGCCCGACGCCGTCCTCGACGAACTGGCCGGTCCCTACGAGAAGTACCTCGCGACCCGGCCCTGACGCCACCACTGCGGCCGCCGCCACCCGGCGGCCGGACCCCACGCGTTACGGGGACGGCGGTCCCGGCTCCCGCCGACCGCCGCCGTCCCGTCCCACCAGGAGCAACAGTGAAAACCAAACGTCACCCGCGGTCCACGGGCTATGCCGTCTTCCTCGCGCCGGGCCTGCTGCTGAGCCTGCTCTTCCTCGTCGTCCCGCTGGTGATGACCTTCTACTACAGCCTCACCGAGTGGCAGGGCATCGGCGAACCCGCCTTCACCGGCCTGGACAACTACACCCGCCTCCTCCAGGACGCCGACTTCTGGGCCTCCTTCCGCAACATCGCCTTCGTCATCGTCGGCATCGCGGTCGTCCCCACCCTGCTCGGACTGTTCCTGGCCGCGCTGCTGTTCGACTACATCGGCAAGAAGCACGGCGACGGACTCGTCGGCGTCTTCCGCTCCGGCCTCTACCTGCCCCAGGTCATCCCCGTGGCGGTCACCGGACTGATGTGGGGATGGATACTCGCCCCCGAAGGCGCGGTCAACTCCATCCTCGACACCATCGGCCTGTCCTCGCTCGGCCAGAACTGGCTCGGCGACCCCGACCTCGCCCTGTGGGCCGTCCTCGGTGTCCTGGTCTGGATGCAGCTCGGCTATCCGCTGGTGCTGTTCATGTCCGGGCTCCAGCGCATCGATCCCGAACTCTACGAGGCCGCCTCCCTGGACGGCGCGACCTGGTGGCAGCGCTTCACCCGCATCACCGTGCCCATCCTGCGGCCCGAGGTGTACGTCGTCCTGGTCACCACCACCATCGCCGGCCTGAAGGTCTTCGCCCAGATCTTCGTCCTCACCGGGGGCGGACCCGGCAACTCCACCCTCGTCCCGGCGTACTTCGCCTACCAGAACTTCTTCGAACGCGCCGACGTCGGCTACGGATCGGCCATCTCCAGCACGATCACCCTGCTCGTGCTGATCATCGCCGGAACGATGCTCACCCGCCAGGCCCGCGAGGACGGATGACCATGACCACCGACACGACCACCCCCAGCGCGCCGCCCGTCCGGAAGCCGGACACCCCCGGCCGCACTCCCACCCGACGGGACCATGGGAAGGGGACGCCCGGCAGGCGCGGCGCTGGCTCCTACGCCGTGGTGGCCGCGGTCACCGTCTTCGTCCTGGCCTTCCTCGCGCCCTTCGCGATCATCCTGCTCAACTCCTTCAAGACCAGCGCCGACTACCGCGCCAACGGCTCCCTGTCCTGGCCCGAACACTGGAACTGGGACATCGTCACCGACGTCTGGGAACGCGTCGACTTCACCCAGAAACTCGTCAACAGCGTCCAGATCAGCCTCGGCGTCGTCCTCATAGCCGTCGTCCTGGCCCTCTTCAACGCCTACGCCATCGGCATCGGGCGCGTCCGCTGGCGCACCGCCTTCCTCGTCTTCTTCCTCGGCGTCAACGTCCTGCCGCAGGAGGGCCTCGTCTACCCCATCTACTACCTGTTCAAAGAGCTGGGCCTGTACGACGGCAAACTCGGCTACACCGTCCTCGTCGGCATCACCTACAGCGCCTTCGGCACCTACCTGCTGTCCTCCGTCTTCAGCAGCTTTCCCCGCGAACTCATCGAGGCCGCCTCCCTCGACGGCGCCGGCCGCTGGACCATCCTGTGGCGGATCATCCTGCCCATGAGCTGGCCCACCCTGTCGGTGATGTGCGTGTTCTTCTTCGTCTGGAGCTGGAACGAGTTCCTCTACCCACTCGTCCTGCTGATCTCCAACGACAACCAGACCGTCCCCCTCGGCCTGTCCGTCATGCAGGGCCAGTACACCAGCGACCCCACCGCCATGAGCGCCGCCGCCCTCCTCGGTGTCGTCCCGATGGTCGTCTTCTTCCTCGTCTTCCAGCGCTCCCTCACCCGCGGCGTCACCGCCGGCGCGGTCAAGTAGCCCTCCCGCGAGGAACCCGCACCACCCCGGAACCGGCTTCCCTCCGCCCCGCGGCCGGCTCCGGGGTTCCCTCGGACGGGCGGAGGCGCCCGGCCACCGGGCCCGCGCGAAAACCCGTTGGCGGAACCGCGGCGGTCACTGCTACCTTGCCGGAGGCCGTGCGAGAGAGCGAGGAGGTGGTACCCGTGAACGTATCGACATGGGTGCTCCCCTCCGGGGTCACGGTCGGGCGATAGGTCGTCCGGGAGCGCCGTTCCCTGGTACTCCCCGAAAGGCACGACCATGCGGTTCACCTCCGAACGACGGCTCGACGACACCGTCCTCGAGCGCGCGTTCACCCTCGACGGCATCCCCGGTTTCCTGTGGACGCCCGCGTCCGCCACCGCACCGGTGCCGTTGATCCTGCTCAGCCCCCCTCCTCTCGGGCTGCCCAAGGTCTACGCCCGGCTGGCGGCCCGCGCCCGGCAGTCCGCGGCGGACGGTTTCGCCGCGGCCACCATCGAGCTGCCCGGAAAGGGCGACCGGCCCCGCCGGCCCGGCACCGAGCGGGCCGCCGCCGACCTGCGCCGGGCCCTGGAAGCGGGCGAGCCGGTCAGCGACGAGATCATCGACGCCCTCGTCCTGCCCCTGGTCGACGAGTCGGCCCCGGAATGGCGGGCCGCCCTGGACGCCCTCCTGGCCCTTCCCGAGATCGGCGGCCCGGTCGGGTACTCGGGCGGAGTGATCTCCCTCGGGACCCGGCTGGCGGTGGTCGAGCCGCGCATCTCGGCCGCGGTGCTGTTCGCCGGGAGTTTCGTCCCTCGCGCCAGCTTCGAGGAGGCCCGCCGGGTCACCGTCCCGCTGCACGTCCTGCTGCAGTGGGACGACGAGGGCAACGACCGGCAGGCGGCCCTGGACCTGTTCGACGCCTTCGGCTCCCGGGAGAAGACGCTGCACGCCAACATGGGCGGACACACCGGCGTACCGCGGTACGCGGGCGATGCGGCGGCCCAGTTCTTCGCCCGACACCTGAGGTGACACGAGGCCGTCGCCCGGCCGCGGAGCGGGGACGTCGCGCGAGGGTGTGCGCGTACGGGAGCGCCCCGTTTTCGGGAGCGCTCCCAGTCCGCGGTGGGGCGTCGGTCAGGAGGTGGGGAAGCTGTCGGGGGTGCTGATGCGGCTCTTGAGCAGCGCCCCGGACTCGGTCAGCACGCCGCTGCTGCTGTAGTCGCTGCCGTTGCAGGTGCCGGGCTTGAGGGCGGCGCTGCTCTCGTTGGCGTCGGAGTACGTCCAGTTGGCGTAGCTGATCTTCAACTGGTCGAGCAGGTCCAGCCAGGCCGTGGTGCTCGTCCGGTCCAGCGTCCCGCCGCCGGTGGCGGTCACCGTGCCGAACTCGGTGACGAACAGCGGGAGCTTCGAGGCCGCCCGGCTCACCGTGGCGCGGTAGTTGTCCTTGTGGCTCGCCGCGTAGAAGTGGAACGCGTACATGATGTTGGTGGCGTTGACCGGGTTGTTGACGATCTCGGTCTCGTTGGAGCCGTCCGAGACGCCCAGCGAGGACCAGCCGCGGGTGCCGACGATGATGACGGCGTCCGGGTCGGCGGCCCGGATCACCGGGATGACCTGCTCGGCGTAGTTCTTGATGGCCGACCAGCTCACGCCGTTGGGCTCGTTGGCGATCTCGTAGATGACGTTCTTCTTGGCGGCGTTGCGGGCGGCGACGGAGGCGAAGAACGTCTTGGCGCGGTCGATGTTGTAGTTCGGGTCGCCCGGCGTCAGGGTGTGGAAGTCGATCAGGGCGTACATCCCGCGGGCCTCGGCCATGTCGACGTAGCTGTTCACCCGGCTGGTGAAGCCGGCCGGGTCCGTCTCGTAGCCCTGCTCCTGCACGTACATGGCGATGCGGAGCAGGTCCGACTTCCAGTCCTTCGCCAGCGCGTCCAGGGACGCGTTGTTGTAGCACTTGCTGAACCACTGGATGCCGTGCGTGCTCATGCCCCGGAGCTGGATCGGGCGGTTGTACTGGTTGCACAGGTTCACGCCGCAGACGTGGAGCTGCCCGTTGATGCCGACGGGGGTCGAGTTGCCCGGGTCGGGGTCGGGCGGCTGCTCGCCGCCGATCTCACCGGTACAGGTCACCCCGTTGAGCGTGAACGCCCCGGGCTTGGGGTTGGAGCCGGTGAACGTGCCCGTGAAGCCCAGGTCGGTGGTACCGCCGGTGGACAGGGTGCGGTTCCAGTCGACGTTGGTGGCGGAGACCGTGGAGCCGGACTGGGACCAGGTGGCGTTCCAGCCCTGGGTGAGCTTCTGTCCCGAGTCCGGCAGGGTGAACTTCAGCGTCCAGCCACTGACGGGATCGCCCAGATTGGTGATCTTCACCCCGGCCTGGAAGCCGCCCGACCACTGGCTGGTGACGGTGTAGTCCACCTTGCAGCCGGTGGCGGCAACGGCCTGGGGAGCGGCCAGTGTCGTGAGGCCCAGGGCGGTGGCGCAGGTCGCCAGTAACGCCAGCATGCGTTTCACAGCATCTCTCCTCGACGAAGCGGAATCCCTTTGGGAGCGCTCCCAAAAGGCGTCGGCCCGGACCGTACACCGGCGCGTCGACTCTCGTACAGATACCCGACAAGGGAACTGCGGGGCGATACGGGCGGCCGCCGTCCGGAGGACCTGCCGCTGGTCCGCCGCAAAGCCGCCGGGTTCACGGTCCGACCAGCGGACTCGTGCGGCGGGTCCGGGCCGGACCGGCACCGGCGGAGCGGGCGGGCAGAACGAGGACCGGTCCCGCCTGACCGAGCTGTTACGGTCCGGCGGCACCTGGATGCCGGCGCACGATCGCCCGGGTACGGCCGGGGGAGCGGGTGCTGGGCACCGAGGCCTCAGGTGCGGTCGGCGCCATGGCCGTGCAGCTCGCGGCGGGCGTCGGCGCCGAGGTCGTCGGCGCGGTCGGGCGGCCCGCGAAGCTGCCCCACGTACCCGCGGTCGCCAAGGCCCTGCTCGCCGCCGACCTCTCCGAGGAGGCGATCGGCGGCAAGGCCGACGTACTGATCGACACGGCCGGCGGCCCTCGCGGACTTCTTCCTCGCCGACGTCTCCCTGCTGCCCGTGAACATGATCTCCCGCGGCGAGGAGGTCGCCCCCGAGGTGCTGCGCCTGCTGCCGGACCTGTCCTCGGGTGCGCTGTCACTGCCGTACGAGCGGTACGGGACGGACGCGCTCGGCGAAGCGGTGGAGCGGCTGCGCACGGGCGCGGCGGTGGGCAGGATCGTGCTCGACCTCGGGGACGCCGGCAACCGACCCCTCGTCGCGGGCCGGTCAGTGCCGGTGCTGGGCGGCCATCCACTGCCAGACGCGGGTGCCGTCGATGCGGGGATCGTTGCGGGCGACGTAGATCCATGAGAAGTGGCCGGGGAACCGGTAGCCGTTCCGGACGACGTGGTCGTAGAGCGTCATCAGCGAGCCGGGGATCACGTCGTGCGCGTGCACGGTGTTGGCCTCGGTGTCCACGGTGGTGTCGTCGCGGGAGGCGACGAGCCAGCTCGGCGTGCTGATCCGCGCCAGCTCGTCGTCGGGGATCAGCGGCGCGCCCCCGGGCGGGAACGACGTGACGATGCCGCATATCGGCACGGACGCGGCGAACAGGGTGGGATACACGGCGGTCATCTTCATGCTCATGTAGCCGCCGTTGCTGCACCCGGCGACATAGATCCGGTCCCGGTCGACGCGGTGCCCGCGCGTCACGTCGTCGATGATCTCGTGGATGAGGGGGGCGAAGCGGGGGCCGTCCTGCATCCAGTACGAGGTGCTCTGCGGGACGAGGACGTAGGCGCCGCCGAAGACGCGCTGCGCCTGGGGGGTGGCGAAGCCGAGCGCGCCGCGGTTGGCGCGCAGCGTGGTCTCGTTGTCGTAGTAGCCGTCGGGCAGCGAGGCGCCCTCACCGCCGCCGTGCAGCCAGACGATCAGCGGATGCCGGCGCCCGCGGGCGGAGTGCGCGCCGGCGGGCGCGTAGAGCCGGTACTTCATTCCCGAACCGGAGACGTGGGAGCTGAACGCGTCCACCTCGGGGTCGGACAGCCGGGGGTCCTGGACGAAGTCGTCGATGACCACCGACCGGTGGCCGCGCAGGGTGATCGGGGCGTGCTGAGTGAGGGTGTAGTCCAGGTCGAGCAGCACGTTGCGGCCCCGGTCACCGAGGTAGCCGAGCGTGGCGCCCCCGGGCCGGCCCTCGGCATAACCGAGTTCGAGCACGATGTCGCCGTGGCGGTCGAGCCGGACGGCGGTCACCTCGCGGTCGAGGTCGTACACGTTCCGGCCGGCGTCGCCGACGGGTATCGGGCTGGTGGCTCTCGCGTGCACGCCGAAGGTGCCGGTGGTCAGGCCGGCCGGGTCGACCGGGCCGAGCCGGGCGGTCCTGAGGGTGACCGAGGTGACCTGTTCGCCGCCGTCGAGCACTCGCGCGTTCAGGGTGAAGCGCACGCTGGTGGCCGCGCGGTCGTCGGCGGACGCGGCGACGCCGGGCAGGGACAGGCCGGCGGCGGCGCCCGTGCCGGCGGCCAGCAGGCGACGGCGGCTGATCGAGGGGGCCATGCGGACTCCTTGTGGGGGGTGCGGATGCTTCCTCGCGGCCTGCGCACCGGGCCCGGAGCCTGGGGGCCTGCCGGGCCCGCCCCGTACAGCATCGGCTGAAGTGTGTCATGAGCGCGACAGGCCGGCGGGCCACCCGGCAGGTTACCTCCGCCGCCGCGCAACGGAACAGGTGCGGCTGCGCCCTTTCTCCAGGGGGTCGGGGCGCGGCCGGCGGAGACCGGCTCACACGGTGCGGGCCCGGCCGCGATCGCGGACCGGGCCCTTCCTCGGCCTGATGCACGTTCAGATCTCGCCCATTACGCGGAAGTCGAACATGCCGGCGGCTCTCCTGCTAGATCAGACCGGGAATGAGCGAACTGCCCACCAGACCCCCCTTGGCCTTCTGCGCGTTGTCGACCATGCTCTCGGTGACCTGTTGGTCGGGGCGGGCGTTGGCGACCTCGTTGAGGAGGTCCCTGAGGGCCTCGGCGACGTCGTCGGGCAGTTGCTGCTGGGATGTGGCCATGTCCGGCTCCCATGGTGGTCCATGCCGCGCCGCGTCTCGGCGCGGCGGATACCAGTCGTTTCTCCGACTCGGGTGCAGACACACGATCGAGGGCGCATATCCATACGAACCGGTGAATCTCTGAGGGGTCCCAGAGCCCCGCAGATGGATCTCCCAGTCGGGTTCCCGGAGCGACTGATAAGTGAGGCGAGACGTATCGTCTTGCCATCGGGCTCACCGTGCCGTACCGTCCTCCGCATGGGTTCTCTGTGAGACGACCGGCGCCGACCGCGTCGAGCACCGCTCCGCCGTCGCCGCGCCTCGCCGTGCAGCCATCCACCCCGATCCGGCCCGGGTCGAGACCCGGGGCCAGGAGGGACGCGTTCCCTTGCACACCTCACAGCTCACCCTCTGCCACGTCACCAAGCGCTACCCCGGCCACACCGTCCTGGACCAGGTCTCCTTCACGCTGAAGCCGGGCGAGAAGGCCGGGCTGATCGGTGACAACGGCGCCGGCAAGTCCACCCTCCTCAGACTCGTCGCGGGACAGGAGCGCCCCGACAGCGGCGAGGTGACGGTGAGTGCCGCCGGCGGTGTCGGCTACCTGCCGCAGACCATCCCCCTGCCCCCGACCGCCACCGTGCAGGACGCCGTCGACCTGGCCCTCGCGGACCTGCGGGCCCTCGAGGCGGAACTGCGCCGGGCCGAGCGGGCGCTCGGTGACGGCGAGGACCCGGCGGCGCTCGCCGCGTACGCCGTACTCCTCGGGCGCTACGAGGCCCGGGGCGGCTACGACGCCGACCACCGGGTGGACATCGCGCTGCACCACCTCGGCCTGCCGGCGCTCCGGCGCGAGCGCCGGCTCGGCACCCTCTCCGGAGGCGAACGCTCCCGTCTCGCCCTGGCCGCCGTCCTCGCCGGCCGCCCGGAACTGCTGCTGCTGGACGAGCCGACGAACGACCTGGACGATCAGGCCGTGCAGTGGCTGGAGGCCCAACTGCGGGCGCACAGCGGCACGGTGCTCGCGGTCACCCACGACCGCGTCTTCCTGGAGACGCTGACCACCACGATTCTGGAGGCCGAGGCGGGAAAGGTCACCCGCTACGGTGACGGCTACCCCGGCTACCGCACGGCGAAGGCGGCGGAGCGCCACCGCCGGCTCCAGGAACACCAGGCATGGCGGGCCGAGCTGGCCCGCAACGAGAAGCTGGCCACCGGCCACGCCGCCCGCCTCACCGCCATCCCGCGCAAGGCGCCGCGGGCCAACTTCGGCCACGGCGGCTTCCGGGCCCGCGGCCGGGCGCACGGCGCGATGGCCCGCATCCGCAACGCCCGTGAACGGGCCGAGCGGCTGACCGCGAACCCGGTGGCGCCGCCGCCGGAGCCGCTGGCCTTCACGGCGCGCGTGAGCACGGCCGGCGCCACCGACACGGACGAGACCGTCCCGGCGGTGCGACTGACGGACGTGCGGGTGGCAGGCCGCCTGCGTCTGCCCTCCCTCGTCCTGGGCCGCGGGGGCCGGCTGCTCGTCACCGGCGCCAACGGCGTCGGCAAGTCGACGCTGCTGAAGGTGCTCGCCGGTGAGCTGAGGCCGGACGCGGGATCGGTGCGGGTGCCGGGCCGGGTGGGCCACCTGCGCCAGGACGAGACACCCTGGCCGCCGGACCTGACGGTCGCCGAGGCGTTCGCGCTGGGCCGCGTGGGCGGTGCCGACGAGCACGCCGACGCCCTGCTGGGCCTCGGCCTCTTCCGGCCGGCGGAGCTGCGCCTGCGCATGGGCGAGCTGTCGTACGGACAGCGCCGCCGCGTGGATCTGGCGCGGCTGGTCGCGGAGCCCGCGGATCTGCTGCTGCTCGACGAGCCGACGAACCACCTGTCACCCGCGCTGGTCGAGGAAGTGCAGGAGGCCCTGACCGGGTACGCGGGTGCGATCGTGCTGGTCACCCATGACCGTGCGCTGCGCAGCCGGTTCCGGGGAGGGCACCTGGAACTGCCGGGGCCGCTCGGCTCGCGTCGGAGCTGACCGTCCCGGCCGGTGCGCGCCCGTGCGTCAGGAATGGGAGAGGGCGAAGGAGACCAGGAAGCCGCCGACCGTGACCAGCCCGATGGCCAGGTGCGCGTCCTCGAACGCCTCGGGAATCATCGTGTCGGCGACCATCGCGAGGATCGCCCCGGCCGCCACGGCGGTCACCGCGGCGATCACCGCGGGGGAGAAGCCGCCGACCACCGTGTAACCGAGGACCGCCGACAGGGTGCTGGCCGCGGCGATGGCACCCCACACCCCGAAGACGTACGCCTTGCCGCGGCCCGCCTGCTTCATGCCGGCCGAACTGGACAGCCCTTCGGGCACGTTGCTGATGAACACCGCCGCCACGGTCACCAGGCTCACCGCCCCGCCGTCGAGCAGACTCACCCCGATGACCGCCGACTCCGGCACACCGTCGAGCAGCGCCCCGAAGGCCATCGCGAGACCCGAACCGCTCTGCTGCGCCTCGGAGGGCTGCGACCGGCCCGGATGGTGCCCGGAGCGTTTGCGGTGCCGGGCGCCGCGCCGGGCCAGCCACATGTTGCCCGCGGTGTAGGCCACGGCACCGGTCAGCGTGCCGATCGCCGCGGGGGCCAGCCCGCCCTGCTCGTACGCCTCGCCGACCAGCTCGAAACTGACCGCCGACAGCAGCACCCCGGCCCCGAAGGCCATCACCGTCGCGATCACCTTCTGCGGCACCCGCAGCCCGAATCCCGCCACCGCCCCGAGCAGTAGCGCCGAACCCGCCACCAGTCCCCACAGACCTGCTTGAACCACTTCAGCCATGGCCGGTGGGTACCCGGCCGTCGGCCACCTCATCAGCCGACGGCCGGAACACCGCCCCCGGTCGGGACCCTCCGGTGACGTGGGCCCGGATCAGTGCGCCAGGCCGGTCATGGAGCGGGCCCGCTGCCACATGCCGGGGATCTGCTCGGCCGGGCGCTGCTGTTCGCCGTGCAGGGCGTTCAGGACGACCAGGCATCCGGTCAGGGCCGGGACCGCCCACTGGGCACAGGCCAGTTGCCGTCGCGCCTTGTCGCGGTCGATGGGGTGCTGCTGTGCCTTCTCCGCGTCGGCGGGGTCGGTGGAGGAGGCGAGTTCGATCTTCTTGCCCAGGACGCGGGTGTACGCGGTGGCGGCCAGGGCGGCGGCGGTGACGAGGGTCTTGGCGGTGGTGGAGGCGGCCACGCCCCGCTGGGTGGCGACGCGGTGGGCGTTCACGGCGAGCAGTCCGCCGCCGCCGAACAGGTGGGCGCCGATCGCGGCGGCGTTGACGGGCGTCCACTTCGCCCACCCGTTCGCGGAGATCCGGTCCGCGGCGGACGGCGTGCCGCCCTCGTCCCGGGCGGCGCCGTTGAGGCCGACCGCGCCCATGAGCGAGCCGCCGAACCACGCGGCCAGGCCCAGATCGTGCAGGCTGCGGATGAGGGTGTTGCGCTCTGACATGACCGCGCTCCTTCAGCGAGGGGGACGGACCGGCGAAACGGCCGGGCACACCCCACCCTCACCGGAGCCCGGCCACCCTGCCATCACGACTGCGCCGGACGGGCCCACGCGCGTCGCCCACCCGACGGCATGTGCCCCCCGGCATCGCGGCAGAACCCCGGAGCACACCGCGATGTCACCCCGCCGACGTGTGAGAAGTGCCTCCCGCGGCACTCGGCGACCACGGGCCGCCGACCTGGGACGCCGGCCCGACCGGTGGGCAGGCCCGTGCGGACGGGCACGGGAACCAGGATCGTCAGGTGGTCGCAGCCGTGAAACGCAAGCAGTACTTCGTCGCCGCCTCCGGCCAGTGGACCGACGAGGAGGAGGGCCGCCGCAGGCTGCCCGCCGGTGAGGTCCACGCCTGGCAGCCGGGCCGCAACGAGACCGTGTGCGGACTCTCGCTGAGCCGTTCACGCCTCGTCCGCTTCCCGCACGTCGGCTGGTCCGACATCTTCCCCGAGTCGGGCGGTGCGGCCGACCGCGTGCAGCGGGTGTGCCACCGCTGCGCCTCCGTGGCCGGACACCGGGGCGGCGATGCGCGCCCGAGGTGGACACGCACCGACCCCCGCCCCTGAGCCACCGACCACCGACCACCGACCCCGCGAACGGGAGCGGGGCGGGGCCCGCACGGTCCCCAGCCGCACCCCATCCACACCGTGGATGTGCGCCATCAGCACTTTCGATGAGCCAGGGGATTCCGCTGCGCCGACCCGCACCGCACAGTGACGCATACGTCATCAGCCCGCGCCGCCGCGGGGATACGCGGTCGGGTCCGCCAGGGCACACCCATGTCCGTCGAACTGCCGGGACGGCGGTGACGTACGCACCTGTCACCTGTGGGAGAGGAGTCCGCCATGCCCGCTTACCGGTCGGACAGCCTGAGGCGCGTCATCGGCGTCGCCCCGGCCCATCGGTTCCCGCCCGTGGCGCAGGCGGTCGCGCGGCTCGCCGCCGGGGCCGTGATGCTGGTCCACGGCCTCGACAAACTGATCGACGGACCGGCCGGATTCGGCGCGTTCCTCGACGGCATGAGTGTGCCGGTGCCGACCGTGACGGCATGGGCGGTCGCCGTCGGGGAGACCGCCGGCGGGGCCTTCCTCGTCCTCGGGCTGCTGTCCCGGCTGACCGCGCTGCTGCTGACCGTCCACCTGTGTGCGGCGATGGCACTGGTCAACGGGGACACCGGGTTCATGACCCCCCAGGAGGGGGCGGCGAGCGGGGCGGGGATCGAGTTCCCGCTGATGATGGTGGCGACGTTCCTCGTCGTGCTGCTGGCCGGGCCGGGGCCGCTCGCACTGGACCGCGTTCTCGGTATCGAAGCCCCGGTGCCGGGTCGCGGCAGGCCCGCTTCCCCCGCCCGGCCGTCCGCGGCGCGCGCCTCGGTCGTCAGCGGCGCGATCGGTGGTGTCATCGGCGCGGTGATGAGCGCCCTGGTCAACTATCTGGCCGTCGGGGTGCCCTCCAGCGCCGGGGTCAATGCCGCCAACCACGCCATCTCCGGGCTGGTCAGCGGCTTCCTCGCCGGGTTCCTCGGGCTGCTGACGCACCAGCGCCGCCACGGTCCCGGGGCGCGGCCCGCGGCCGGCGACCCCGCGCCCGCACCGGCCGCCGTGGCGGTGCCCGAGGTCTGACGGGCCACCACCGAGACCTCCGCGTCGGACACCTCACGCCTTCCCTGGGAGCAACACACCCGTGTGCCATGTTCTGAACCACCTCGTCCAGCAGTCCGCGCCCGCCGAGGGGCCCGGCCGGCGCCACCTCCTCAAGACGCTGGGCGCGGCCACGGCGGCCGGCGCGCTGCTGCCCCTGGCCGCCACCGGCCCGGCGACCGCCGCCGCCCGCCGCCACCGCACCCGCCTGGTGCTGCTGGGCACGGCGGGCGGCCCGGCCTGGCTCGACGGCGGACGCTGCGGCGTCTCCAGCGCGGTCGTGTACGGGGACCGGGTCTACCTCGTCGACCTGGGACACGGCGCGATGCACCGGCTGGTGCAGAGCGGACTCGGCGCCGGCGACGGGCTGGGGTCGGCCCTGACACCGGTGCGCGGCATCTTCCTGACCCACCTGCACAGCGACCATGTCGCGGATTGGCCCGCGCTGTTCGCCACCGGCCCCGCGAACATCGTCGGCCGCGGCGCCGAGCCGATCCACGTCTTCGGGCCCGGCGACCGCGGCGTACTGCCCGCCGTCTTCCCACCCGGCGCGCCCGCACCCGCCGTCTTCAACCCGGAGCGGCCCACCCCGGGCCTCACCGCGATGACCGGCTACCTCGGGCAGGCGTTCGCCACCGACTTCAACGGCCGGGCCAGAGAGAGCGGCTTCACCCGCCCCGACGACCTGTTCTCCGTACACGACATCGATCTGGGCGGCGTCTGGAGCGTCGACCCGGCCGGGAAGCCGCCGCGGCTGGAGTCACCGCTGCGGGTGTGGGAGGACGGGGACGTCCGGGTCACCGCCACCCTGGTCGACCACGCCCCGACCGCCCCGGCCTTCGCCTTCCGCTTCGACACCCCCGACGGCTCGGTCGTCTTCTCCGGCGACACCCGCGTCAGCGCCAACCTGATCGAACTGGCCCGGGACGCCGACGTGCTGGTCCACGAGGTGATCGACCCGCGCTTCGTCGACCAGCTCGCGGCCGCCCTGCCCGCCTCCCGGCGTGAGGCGATGCGCGAGCACCTGCTCACCAGCCACACCACCATCGACCAGGTCGGACGGGACGTCGCCGAACCGGCCGGAGTACGGCAGTTGGTCCTCAACCACCTGGTCCCGGCGACCAATCCGGCCCGCCGCTGGAAGGCCGCGCAGAAGGGGTACTCCGGCAAGCTCGTCGTCGGCGAGGACCTCCTCACCCTCGGCGTCGGACGCGGGTGAGCGGACCGGGGGGACACCGCGCCGGGCCGGCCGCCGGCCCGCCGCTCAGCCGCCCCCACCGGGGACGAGGTCCCCGGTGAGGTGGTCGCGGGCGACGTGCGCGTGCGGGCGGACACCGGTGACCAGCGTCCGGGTGACCGTGCCCGCCAGGTGCTCCCGTGCCCCGGCCAGGACGGCGGCGGCGCCCATGGTGACCGGAGACGCAGCGGGCGGTGCCCGCCTCCCGGCGTCCGGCTCAGGGGCGCAGCGCGGCGAGGGCGTCGTCGAGGGTGGGGTGCAAGGTGAACACCTGATCGAGGCCGACGGTCTGGAAGACCCGGGTGAGATCGTGGCTGAGACCGGCCAGGCTGAGGGAGGAGCCGGTGGACTGGGCGCGGTGATAGGCGGTGACGAGCACGGTGATGCCGGTGGAGTCGCAGTAGGCGAGGCCGGTGAGGTCGATCACCAGGGGGCTGCCGTCGGCGAGGGGGGCGTGGTTCAGCGCCTGGGAGAGCTGGGGCGCGGTGTGATGGTCGAGTTCACCGGTCACCGTCAGTACGACGGGACCCGCCTCGTGGATCTTCTGTTCGACGGTCAGGGTGGGCTGGGTCACCGGTTCTCCTGAAGAGATGATGCAGGCGGTACGGGTACGGACAGGGCGAGCAGCGCTGTGTCGTCGTCGACACCCGGCCCCAGGCTGCCGAGAAGTGCGCTCACAGTGTGCAGCAACCGGTCGGCCGACGAGGCGCCGGCGGCCGCGAGATGCCGGGCGAGGCGTTCCTCGCCGAGCATGCCGCCGTCGGGTGTGCGGGCCTCGACGAGACCGTCCGTGTACAGCAACAACGCCTCACCGGGAGCGAGGCGGGTGGTGGTCCGGACGAAACGCGGCTCGGGCAGCAGACCGATGAGCTGTCCGCCGATCGTGGAGATCGGCTCCACCGTACCGTCCGCGCGGACGGCGAGCGCCGGGGGATGGCCCCCGCCGGCCAGCGTGACGGTGAAGGTGCCGCCGGCCGTCGGCTCCAGCACCCCGAACAGGGCGGTGCAGTGACGCGGGCCGCCGTCCTGCTGCTCCCCCTTGAGGACCGTGTCGAGGTTGGCCAGCACGGCGCACGGGTCGGGGTCGTATATCGCGGCGGCGCGCAGGGTGTAGCGGGTGAGGGAGGTGAGGGCCGCGGCGTCGGCGCCCTTGCCGCACACGTCGCCGATGAACAGTCCCCAGCACCCGTTGTCCAGGGGGAACAGGTCGTAGAAGTCGCCGCCCACCTCGTCCGGGGAGGCGGTGTGATAGGCGGCGGCCGAGTGCAGACCGGGCACCGAGGGCAACGTCGGGGGCAGCAGGGTCCGCTGCAAGGTGCGGGCCAGACGCTCGGCGTCGGCGCGGCGGGCCCGTTCGGCGGCGACCGTGCGCACGGCGGACAGCCGCAGGTCGAGTTCCTCCATGGCCAGCGCCGCCAGGTCCCGCAGGGCGTCGAGCTGGTCGCCGCTCGGCCGCCCCGGGCGGGTGTCCAGCACGCTGACGGTGCCCAGGAACTGTCCCTCCGGGGTGGTGATCGGCGCGGCGGCGTAGAACCGGACGCCGAGGCCGCCGCGTACCAGGGGGTGGTCCGCGGTACGGGGATCGGTGCGGGCGTCGGCGACCACGTACGGGTCCGGCTGCGGGACGTCCGGGGCCGGGAAGCCCGTGCGGCGGATCGTCTCGATCGCGTGCCCGAGGCCGTGGGACGCGATGAGCCGCGGGCGGGCGGGGCCGCCGATCGCCACACCGGCCATCGTGGCGCCGAAGATCCGGGCCGCCAGGGCGGCGATCCGGTCCAGGGCGGGACTGGGCGAGGCGTCCGCGACCGGATACTCGCGGGCCGGGGCCGGGCGTCTGTCCCCGTCGCACGCCAGGGTGAGGAGACGTGCCGGCGCTCTCGATGTCATAGCCTGCGGCCTCCTGCATGAACGGCGCATCCGTGCCCGATGCTGATGCCCCCGGACGGTCCGTCTATCCTACGAAGCGGTCGTTTGCGCAAGTCGGGGACGGTCACGCTACCCGAGGCGAGGGACGTGCCGCCCGGCGTCGGCCGGTGCGGTGAGGCCGCCCGTTCCCGGAGGGCCGGGACGGTGTCGGAAACGGTGCGGTCGACGTGGCGGCCGTGGGGCTGGGCGGTGTGGAGGAAAGGGTTTCCTGTGGCAGGATCTGCAGACGCTGAGCGCCGTCCGCCGACCGCGGTGGCCGACGTGTTCGCCGTCGACCCGGAGATCGGCAAGGATCTCGCCGCGGTCGACTGGGCCGCGACCCCCCTCGGACCGCCGGAGAGCTGGCCGCAGAGCCTGCGCACGGCGGTGAGCATCCTGCTGTCCTCGCGGTTCTCCATGTGGATGGCGTGGGGACCCGACCTGACGTTCTTCTGCAACGCCGCCTACCGCCGGGACACCCTCGGGCAGAAGTACCCCTGGGCCCTGGGCCGGCCGGCCGGCGAGGTGTGGGCGGAGATCTGGGACGACATCGGTCCCCGCATCGACACGGTGCTGCGCACCGGCGAGGCCACCTGGGACGAGGCGCTGCTGCTGTTCCTGAAGCGCTCGGGCTATCCGGAGGAGACGTACCACACCTTCTCCTACAGCCCGCTGCGGGACGACTCCGGCGCGGTCGTCGGCATGCTCTGCGTGGTGAGCGAGGAGACCGAGCGGGTCATCGGCGGACGGCGCATGACCACGCTGCGGGACCTCGGATCGGACCCCAGCGTGGTGCGGACCGAGGAGGAGATGCTGGCCTTCGCCGCGCATCAGCTCGGCCGCAACCTGCGCGACCTCCCCTTCACCCTGACGTACCTGTTCGAACCGGACGGCACCGCGCGCCTAGCGGCCTCCGCCGGCCTGTCCGGCGAGCACCCCGCCGCGCCCGCCGTCCTGCCGCCCGGCGCCGCGGCCGCGCCCTGGCCGGCCGCCGCCCTGGCCCGGGGCGAGTCCGCCCTGGTGCCCCTGGAGGGCGAGGAGTTCACCGCCCTGCCCACCGGGGAGTGGCCGGAGACGCCCTCCCAGGCCCTGGTGGTACCGCTGCTGCAACAGGGCGGCGCACCCTACGGCTTCCTGGTGGCCGGGCTGAACCGGTACCGGGACCTGGACCCGGGATACCGCGGCTTCGTCGAACTGGTCGCCGGACACATCGCCGCCGGCATCTCCAGCGCGCGCAGCTACGAGGCCCAGCAGCGCCGGGCCGAGGAACTCGCGGAGCTGGACCGGGCGAAGACCGCGTTCTTCTCCAACATCAGCCACGAGTTCCGCACCCCGCTCACGCTGATCATGGGACCGGTCGAGGAGCTGCGCACCCGGTTCGACGGGGGCGACCCCCGGGTGACCGACGAACTCGACACGATCCACCGCAACAGCCTCCGGCTCGGCAAGCTCGTCAACAGCCTGCTGGACTTCTCCCGCATCGAGGCGGGCCGGATGCAGGCCCGCTACGAGCCGGTCGACCTCCCGGCGGTCACCGCCGAACTGGCCAGCGTCTTCCGCTCGGCCGTGGACAAGGCCGGTCTCGCCTTCGACGTCGACTGCCCCGCGCTGGAAGAACCGGTGCACATCGACCGGAGCATGTGGGAGAAGGTCGTCCTCAACCTGCTCAGCAACGCGCTGAAGTTCACCTTCGAGGGCTCCATCCGCGTCTCGGTCCACACCGAGGACGGCCACGCCGTGGTCACGGTCGCCGACACCGGCATCGGCGTGCCCGCCGAGGAGATGCCCCGGCTCTTCGAACGCTTCCACCGCATCGAGACCGCCCGTTCGCGCTCCAACGAGGGCAGCGGCATCGGCCTGGCCCTGGTCAAGGAACTCGTCGGCCTGCACGGCGGCACCATCACCGCCGTCAGCACGCTGGGCGAGGGCACCCGCTTCACCGTCCGCCTGCCCTTCGGCACCGAGCACCTGCCGGCCGACGCCCTGGCGCCCGCCGCCTCCGCCGCCGCGCCCTCGGCCACCGCCGAGCCGTACGTCCTGGAGGCGCTGCGCTGGCTGCCCACCGGCACCTCCGCCACGGAGGCGACCGTGGCACCGGAGACGGGCGACGCGTCCTACACCTCCGGTCCCGCGGTGCCGGCCCGGGTGCTGATCGCCGACGACAACGCCGACATGCGGGAGTACCTCTCCCGCATCCTGCGCGGCGCCGGCTATCAGGTGGAGGCGGTCACCGACGGGCACGAGGCCCTGCGGTCCGTGCGCGTGGAGGCGCCCGACCTCCTGGTCAGCGACGTCATGATGCCCCGCATGGACGGCCTGACCCTGGTGCGGGAGCTGCGCGGCGACCCGCGCACCGCGGCCGTACCGGTGATGCTGCTGTCCGCGCGGGCCGGGCAGGAAGCCTCCATCGACGGGCTGCAGGCCGGCGCGGACGACTACCTCGTCAAGCCCTTCGCGGCGGCCGAACTGCTGGCCCGGGTGCGGGCCACCGTGGAGCTGTCCCGGCTGCGCACCCACCACGCCCGCTGGCGCACCGCGCTGGTCGAATCCCTCCAGGAGGCGTTCTTCGTCTGCGACGAGCAGGGCGCGGTCGTGGAGATCAACGCGGCGTTCACCGACATCCTCGGGTTCGGCCCCGAGGACCTGCCCTACCGGCCGACCCACCCCTGGTGGCCGGGGGCCGACAGCGATCCCGAGGGCCACCAGCAGGTCGCCCGCGCCTTCGCCGGCCTGCTGGAGGAGGGGCACGGCCGCTTCACGATCCCCGTCGCGCACCGGGACGGCCACCGGCTGTGGGTCGACGTCGCCTTCAACCACGCCCAGGACCCCGACACCGGGCACCGCGTGGTCGTCGGCACCTTCCGGGACGTCACCGCCGAGCACTACATGGTCCAGCGGGACAGCGCCCTGGCGGCGCTCAGCCTCAAGGTGTCCCAGGCCACCAGCGTGCCGGAGGCCCTGACCGGCGCCCTGAACGAGCTGAAGGAACTGTGGCGCGCCCGGCAGGTCCTGGCCGCCGTCTTCGGCCATCACGCGGAACCCGTAGTGACCGGCACGGACGCCGCGCCGCACTGGCGGGAACTGCCCGCCGACCGGCGCGAGGCGCTCACCGCCCTGCGGGATCGGCCCCTGCTGACCCCGGTCACCGACCACACCAGCGCGGGCATCGCCGTGGAGCACCCCGACGGCCCGATGGTGCTGTGGGTGGACCTCGGTACCGGCCGGCCGTTCACGCACGAGGACCAACTGCTGCTGTCGCTGCTGGCCGGGCACCTGGCCCAGGGCCTGGTCCGGGTCCACCAGATCGACCAGCAGCGCGAGACCGCCATCGCCCTGCAGCGGGCCATCCTCGGCCCCTCCGACCTGCCCGACGGCTTCGCCGTCCGCTACGAGCCGGCCACCCGGCCGCTGGAGGTCGGCGGTGACTGGTACGACACGGTCGCGCTGCCCGACGGACGGATCGGCATCGTGGTCGGGGACTGCGTCGGCCGCGGGCTGGAAGCGGCCAGCGTCATGGGCCAACTGCGCAGTGCCTGCCGCGCGCTGCTGCTGCAGGACGCCAGCCCCGCCCAGACCCTCATGGCCCTGGACCGCTTCGCCGCCGGCATCTCCGGCGCGCTGTGCACCACCGTCTTCTGCGGTGTGCTCGACCCCGACACCGGCGGGCTGACCTACTCCAGCGCCGGACACCCGCCGGGCATCCTCGTGCACCACGACGGCACCACCCGCCTGCTGGAGGAGGGCCGGTCCGTGCCCCTGGCGGTGCGGCCCGGCAGGGCACGCCCCGAGGGGAAGTGCACGATACCGGCGCGGGCCACGCTGCTGCTGTACACCGACGGTCTCGTCGAGCGCCGCCGGCGCCCGCTGAGCGTGGGCATCGACCAGGCCGGCGAAGCCGTCCACGAGGGCCGGGAAGCCGCCGTCGACGACCTCGCCACCCAGGTCATGTCCCGGCTGGCGCCCGAGAACGGCTACGACGACGACGTCGCCCTGCTGCTCTACCGGCACCCCGCACCCCTGGAGGTGGCCTTCCCCGCCGAATCCTCACAGCTCGCGCCGGTCCGGCAGGCCCTGCGGACCTGGCTGGAACGGTGCCAGCTCCCCCCGCAGACCGCGCAGAACGTGCTCGTCGCGGCCGGGGAAGCCTGTGCCAACGCCATCGAGCACGGCCACCGCCACAGCCCGGGGGAGATCGTACGGCTGCGCGCCGAGGCGTACGTGGACGACCTGCGCCTGGTCATCACCGACACCGGACAGTGGAAGACACCGCAACCCGAGGCCAACGCGCACCGCGGCCGCGGCATGACCCTGATGAAAGCGATGATGCAGCACGTCACCGTCACCTCCGGCGCCGCCGGCACCACCGTCCAGATGCACACGAGGATCGCGTGATGACCACCCCACTGACCCTGACCCCGGACCTGCGGTCCGACGGCACCCTGCTGCTCACCGCCGTCGGCGAGATCGACATGACCAACACGGACGTCCTCGCCGAGGCACTGGACGCCGCGCACGGCCCGGTCCTGCTCGACCTCACCGGGGTCGAATACCTGGACAGCGCCGGACTCAACGTCCTGTTCGCCCACGCCGACCAGGTGGAACTGGTGGCCACGCCGCTCCTGGCCCCCGTGCTGACGATCTCCGGACTGAGCGACCTCACCACCGTCCATGGCCTGTAGCGCACGCCGCAGGCGGCGGCGGTGACGCCGGGCGGGGACGGGGAGGGGGAACGGCGACACCCGTTCCGTGTGTTTCCATGGAAGACGTCATTTCCGGGAAGCGGGGCGGAGTCAGCGTGGTGAGAATGCCGGAAGCACCGGTCTCCGCCGAGCGGAGGCCGGCGGCGGGGCACCACTCGAGCGTGGTCTTCGCCGACGACCAGGAGTGGGCCGGTCACCTCTGCGCCTTCGTCCGTGACGGGCTCGACCAGGGCGAGGAGATCGCGTACTTCGCGGACAGCACGGAACCCGAGCGGGTACTGCGCACCCTCACCGAGGCGGGCATCGACGCGACGGCCGCCGTGAAACGGGGGCAGCTCTCCGTGTCCACCGCGACACGGACGTACCTGGCCGGCACCGGCTTCGACCCGGACGCGATGATCGGGCTGTGGTACGAGGCGGTCCAGTCGGCCACGGCCCGGGGCTACGGAGGGCTCCGGGCGATCGGCGAGATGTCCTGGGGCGCTCGGGACATCGCCGGCGCCGACCGGCTCCTGGAGTACGAGCTGCGCATACACCAGGAAGTCTTCGAGCGACTGCCCCTGACCGCCTGGTGCTTCTACGACCGGCGACTGCTCCCCGACGACTGCGTGGACGTCCTGGCCGGTGCCCATCCGGTCAGCCGGGGCGGTCCGGTCGGCCGGCCGGCGCTGCGGGTGACGCCGCTGACCGACCGCCCCGGCCTGCGGATATCCGGATCGGCGGGGTACGACACACGGGATGTCGTCGCCGCCGCGGCCGCCGCCGTCCGAGGCATGCCGGCACCACGGGTGGAACTGGACCTCGCGGAACTGCGCCATCTGGACGCCGCTTCCCTGGCCGCCCTGGCGGCCGCGGCCGCCGGCCGGCCGGCCGGCGGCCCACTGGGCGTCCGGCACGCCCCGCCGTCCCTGCGGCGGCTGCTGGACCTGTTTCCCGAGTTCGGCTCCGTGGTGGAGGTCCTCGACCGATGACGACGGACTCGCTCATGAGCGACAGCCACGACCGGCTCGCCCCCTTCTTCCACCCCGCCCTCTTCTACTCCACCGAGGAGGAGTACCTCGACGGTGTCGGGAGCTTCGTCCGCGGCGCCCTGGAGGACGGACAGGACGTGCTGGTGGCCGTGCCCGGCTCCCGCCTGAAGCTGCTGAAGGAGGTCTTCGACGGCGAGCACGGGCGCATCGCGTGGACGGACATGACCCGGGCGGGACGCAATCCGGGGCGCATTCTGTCCATGCTCCAGGAGTTCGCCGACCGCCCGAAGCCGGTGTCGATCGTCGGGGAGCCCATCTGGGTCGGGCGCACCCCGGCGGAGAGCTGGGAGGCCACGCGGCACGAGGCGCTGATCAACCTGGCCTTCGAGGGCCGCAGCCTGAGCATCCTGTGTCCCTACGACACCGCGCTGCCCGAAGACGTACTGGCGCAGGCGTACCGCACCCATCCGGTCGTCGGCGACTCGACGGCCTACCGGGCCAGCTCCGGCTACACCGATCCCCACGAGGTCTCCCGCGACTGCGACGTACCCCTGCCCGAGCCGCACGACGCCGTCGTCATCGCGTTCGGCGGGGACGACCTGGCGCGGGTGCGCGACGACGCCGACCACTGGGCGGCGGCCGCCGGCCTGTCGCCGGAACGCCGCACGGACTGGCTCCTCGCGATCGGCGAGGCGACCGGCAACTCGGTACGCCACGGTGGCGGCCGGGGCCGCCTGCGCATGTGGCGGGCCGACGGCGAGATCGTCGCGGAGATCAGCGACCGCGGCCGGCTGGCCGATCCCCTGACCGGCCGGCGCCGCCCCGACCCGTACGCGCCGACCGGCGGACGGGGCGTGTGGATCATGCATCAGCTCTGCGACCTGGTCGAGATCCGGGCGGCGGCCCGGGGACTCGTCCTGCGTCTGCACATGAGCGTGAAGTGAGGGACCGGTAAGCGGGGGCCGGGAAAATCGGTCGACAGCGCCTGAGGTGCTCGGCAGAGTGGCCGTCCGTGACGAGCAGTGAACTGTGGACCCGCGCGACCGCCGACCGCTACGACGCCGAGGAGACCGAGCTGTCCTCGGCCGCCGTGCTCGGCCCGACCCTCGACTTCCTCGCCGGGCTCGCCGGGGACGGCCGGGCGCTGGAGTTCGCCATCGGCACCGGACGCGTGGGCGTCCCGCTGCGGGAACGCGGCGTGCCGGTCGTGGGCATCGAACTGTCCGAGCACATGGCGGCGGTGCTGCGGCGCAAGATCGACGAGAGCGCGCTCCCGGTGACCATCGGAGACATGGCCACCACCGTGGTCCCCGGCGAGTTCTCCCTGGTCTACCTCGTCTACAACACCATCACGAACCTGCTCACCCAGGACGAGCAGGTCGAGTGCTTCCGCAACGCCGCACGCCATCTGGAACCCGGCGGCCGATTCGTCATCGAACTGGGCGTGCCGCCGCTGCGGCTGCTGCCGCCCGGCCAGGTCGCGGTGCCGTTCGACGTCTCCGAGCGGCATCTCGGCTTCGACACCTTCGACCTGGTGGAGCAGATCCTCGTCTCGCACCACTTCACCCGCGAGGGCGCCGAGGGCCACTACCGCCGCGGCGACTCCCGGCACCGGTACGCCTGGCCGGCGGAGCTCGACCTGATGGCCCGGATCGCCGGACTCGAACTGGAGCGCCGCGTCGCGGACTGGGACTGGACGCCGTTCACCCAGGACTCCACGAAGCACATCTCCGTCTGGCGCAAGCCGGCCTGAGCCCGGCCGGGGCGGGACGGGCGGGTCGCGGGCCGCCCCCCACCACCACCCCGGGGGAGCGATACTGGCCGGGCTATCGACGAGCGGGGGCGACGGTGGACTGGACGCTGGTGGCGGGGCTGGCCGCCGGTCTGCTGATCGCGACCGTCACGGCCCCGGTCGGAGTGTCCGGCGCGGTGTTCCTCCTCCCCGTCCAGATGAGCGTCTTCGGGGTGCCCAACCCCGCGGTCACCCCGACCAACCTGCTGTTCAACGTCATCGCCGGACCCGGAGCCCTGTGGCGCTACCGCCGCGACGGCGCCCTGCGCGGCGGCCTCGCCCGGCGCCTGGTGCTCGGCACCCTGCCCGGCGTCGTGGCCGGGGCCGCGGTCCGCGTCCTCGCCCTCCCCGGCCCGGACGTCTTCCGGCTCCTGATCGCCGCCCTGCTGCTGCCGCTCGGCCTGTGGCTGTGCCTGCGCACCCTCGCCCCGGCACGCCACCGGCCGCGGCGCACGGGCGAGTTGGCCCCCCGTACGCTCACCGGCCTGGCCCTGGCGGTCGGCGTGGTCGGCGGTATCTACGGCATCGGCGGCGGCTCGATACTCGGACCGGTCCTCGTCGGACGCGGTCTGCCCGTCGCACGCGTCGCCCCGGCCGCGCTCGCCGCCACGTTCACCACCTCCCTCGTCGGCGCCGCCACCTACGCGTCGCTCTCGCTCGTGACCACCGCAGACGTCGCTCCCGACTGGTGGCTCGGCCTGGCCTGCGGCACCGGCGGGCTGATCGGCGGCTACCTCGGCGCCCGCCTCCAGCCCCGCATGCCGGAACGGGCCCTGCGCCTCCTGCTCGGCACCCTGGCCGCGGCGCTCGGCGCCCTGTACGCCGCCCAGACCCTGGACTGAGCCCGTGCTTCCCGGCGCCCTGGACCGGAATCGGCCCGGCCGCCGGCCCGAGGGCCGGAACAAGGCGTGACGCCCGGGAGCGGGGGCCCGCTCCCGGGCAGGTGCGCAGGGCGTACTACGGGGTGGGGACGCTGTCCTCGAAGGTGGTGCCCGCCGACCGGTAGGCCGCGATCTTGGCGCTGACCTGGGCGGGGGTGAGGACCTGGTCCTTGACGTGCAGGACGTGGTCGACCTGCTGCTGATAGGCCCGGGGGGTGGTCGACGTCTGGCCGGCGAGGTCGATCAGCCACTGGTTGAAGTTGATCGACATGGGGCGTTCCGGCAGGTAGGCGGCGTCGTGGGTGCCGAACGGCTGTCCGTCGACGTAGTACTTGATGGTGCTGTCGTCGATGGTCAGGACCAGGTCGTGCCAGCCCGCGTAGCTGCGGCGGTCCTCGGTGTGCTGGTTGACCGCCTGCCACGGGTCGGGGTTGTAGGTCTCCCAGGAGGTGGTGTAGAGGATGTTGGACGGCTCGCCCCAGCCGCCGTTGGGGAGGTACTCGAAGTCGTACTCGGCGTAGTCGTCGGCCATCGGTGCCTTGAGGTCGTTGATGGTGAAGAAGGTCTGCACCAGGTGGTCGCCGTCGGGGCCCGAGGCGGGGGCGTCGTTGAACCGCACACGGGCCGCGTAGGTGCCGTTCCTGAACTTGGTGGCCTTGGTGAGCACTTCGGTCTGCTCGGTGCCGGCGGCCGTGCCGTTGGTCGAGGTCTCCAGGGTCATGACGGTGTTGCCGCCGCTGTTCGCGAAGGTGACGTTGGACGGGTCCCAGGTGGCGCCGGGGACGCCGGGGCCACCGGAGTTGGCGCGGACCGACCAGCCGTTGGCCGAGATCCTCGGGTCGCTGTACGAGGTGTAGCCGAAGTCGTCCCAGAGGGTGCCGGAGCCGCCGGGCGGCGGGGTGGTCGGCGGGTCGGTGGGGGTGTTGCCGGCGGGGGCGTTGCCCCAGACGAGGGTGCCGGCGCGGGTGGCGGTGACGTTGGCCCAGTCACCGTAGGCGGTCTGGGCGGCGTTGAAGGAGTAGTCGTCGCTCTGCCGCAGGCTCTGCCAGGTGGACTGGTAGAAGCGCAGTTGCAGGTCGCCGGTGTCGGCGCCCGGGGCGAGCGTGCCGGCGCCCGCGGTGAAGCCGATCTCCAGGTAGCGGTCGGCGGTGGCCGTGGGGTGGGCGAGGGTGCCGAAGGTGCCGGTGATGTTGGCGCAGCCCTTGACGGCCCAGGAGCAGCCGAAGCGGTAGGCGGCGCCGGCCGAGTCGGCCTTGAAGTAGTAGCGGAGCTTGACCTCGACGAGCGGCAGGGCGGTGGCTCCGGTGTTCCGCACCTTGAACCAGGGCTCGCTCTGGTCGGCGGTGGCACCGGTGGCGCTGGTGCGGTACTGCACCGTCAGCCCGCCCGCGGCACTGGCGGTACCGGGCAGGGCGGCGAGCGCGGTGGCGCCGAGCGCGGTGACGGCGGCGGCCGCGGCGGCGGCGCGCAGACGACCGCGGCGCCGTCCGGCCGGTCGGGTTCCGTTGCTGGTCACAGTGGTGTCCTCTCTTCGGGGAGGTCGAGTCGGCTCATGCGGAGGACGCTGTACTGTCGGGCGCCGCGGCGGTCCGTGGCGCGGTCGGGGCGGGGTGACGGCGGACACCGAGGACGTCCAGCCGGGAGGTGTGCGCGCCCAGCCTGGTGGCGAAGTCCGGCCAGGAGGTGGGGCCGCTCCAGGCCCGGTCGGCCAGTGCGCACAGCCGGGGGTAGGCGAGGCGGTCGAGATCCGCCGCCGTGGGGGCGAACTCGGTCCAGAGCTGCGCCTGGGTACCGAGGACCCGGCCGCTGCCGGTGTCGGGGGCGACCGGTTCGGGATCGCCGGCGTGGACGGTGCGCAGGTCGACGAGGAGGCCGGGCTGGGCGGGCGGACCGTCCGGGGCGTCGTCCTGGGCGTAGTCGAGGTAGGTGGTGCGGTGGTGGGTGAGGACGACGTCGTGGCCGCGGCGCAGCGCGTCGGCCGCGTGGGCCGGTTCGCGCCAGCTCATCACCGTGAACCCCGGCGGGAGGCGGGTGCCGTGCTCGGCCCAGGTGACGGGGCGGCGGCCGTGCTCCATCAGATACGAGCCCGCCCGGCCCAGGAGCCAGCCGTGCAGGGCCGCCGGGGAGCGCAGCCCCTCCGCGGCGGCGCGGGCGCGGGCGACGGGGCTGTGCTCCCACTCGGTGGTCGGGCACTCGTCCCCGCCGAGGTGGACGTAGGGCGAGGGGAAGACCTCCATGACCTCGCCGAGGACGGCGTGGAGGAAGTCCAGGGCTTCGTCGTGGACGCCGAGGACGGTGTCGCAGACCCCCCACCGGGTCCATACGTCGAGGGCCCGCTCGGGGAAGTTGCCGAGGTGGGGATAGGCGGCGAGGGCGGCGCGGACATGGCCGGGCAACCCGGTCTCCGGCACCACGGACACCCCGCGCCGCGCCGCGTAGCCGACCAGATCGACGAGTTCGGCGCGGGTGTACGCACCGCCGTGCGGACGGCCGTCGAAGCGGGTGGAGCCGTCGGGGCCGACCATCGACTCGGCCCGGTGGGCGCCGACCGAGGTGAGGCGGGGGAGGGAGGGGACGGGCATCCGCCAGCCCTGGTCGTCGGTGAGGTGGAGGTGGAGGACGTTGAGCTTGTGCAGGGCCAGCAGGTCGACATGGCGGCGCAGGGTGGCGGCGTCGTGGAAGTGCCGTGCGACGTCGATCATCAGGCCTCGCCAGTCGTGCCGGGGCACATCGGTGATCTCGGTGCAGGGCAGTTCCCAGCGCTCGCGGCGGACGGCGGGCACCGCAGCGAGCGCCTCGGGCGGCAGGAGCTGGCGGAGGGTCTGCACGCCGCGGAGCAGACCCGTGGGGCGGGCGGCGCGGAGCAGGACGGAGTGCGGCGAGACGGTCAGCCCGTACCCTTCCCGGCCGAGGCCGGCGAGTCCCGGGTCGACGGCGAGCGTGATCGTGCCGGTGGGCGAGGAGGGCAGGGGCAGGCCGGTGGCGGGGGTGAGGAGGGTGCGCAGCAGGTCGGCCGCGTCCTCGGCGCCGCGGGTGGTGCGGATGCCGGTGGCGGTGTCGAGGGGGAAGTGGCCGGAGCGGGCGACGACCCGGGTGGGCCGGGGCAGCAGGGTCTGTTCGAGGCGAGGTGAGGGCACGGGCGGGGCGGCCTTCCGGGAGGGGGCGGGCTTGCCGGGGTCGGGTGCGGTGCGGCTTCAGCCCTTGACGGCGCCGGCGGCGAGACCGGAGGTGACATGGCGCTGGAGGACCAGGAAGACGATCAGGGCGGGGAGCGCGAAGAGGGTGGAGGCGGCCATGGTGGCGCCCCAGTCGGTGCCGAAGGTGTTCTGGAACGAGGAGAGCCACACCGGCAGGGTCCGGTTCTCCTGGTTCTTGATGATGAGGAAGTTGGCGTAGGCGAACTCGTTCCAGGCGGTGATGAAACCGAACAGGGAGGTGGCCATCAGCCCGGGAGCGAGCAGCGGGAGGGCGACCCGCCGGAACGCCCCGAGGCGGGTGCAGCCGTCGACCCGGGCGGCCTCCTCCAGCTCCGGCGGGACGGTGGCGATGAAGCCGCGCAGCACGACGATGGTGAACGGCAGGGTGACCATGAAGTAGATCAGCGTGAGGGTGGTGAGCCGGTCGAGCATGCCGGTGTCGCGGGCGATGATGTACACCGGGATGATCAGCGACTCCCACGGTGCCATCTGGGCGACGAACACGGCGAGGACGAACTGCCGCCGTCCCCGCCACCGCATCCGGGCCACGGCGAACGCCGCGCCGAGGGCGACGATCAGGGACAGCAGGACGGCCCCGGCCGTGATCAGCAGGCTGTTGCGCCAGAACTGGGCGAAGCCGTCCGCCTGTACGGCGGTGCGGAAGTGCTCCAGGGTCCAGGCACGCGGCACGAACCGCGGTTCGGCGGACTGGATGTCACGGGCCGGCTTGAACGCGGTGACGATCATCCAGTAGACGGGGAACAGGCAGATCAGCACGGTCAGCGCGGCACCCGCGTGGAGCGGGAGGCGGCGCAGTCGGCCGACGGGGCCGCGGCGGTGTGCCGAACCGGTGGGAGTCGCGGCGCTCACAGCTCGTTCTCCTGTCGGAACATCTGGCGGAAGTACAGGACCAGTACGCCCGACATGAGGACCACGGTGACCATCGAGGCCGCCGAGCCGAGGTCGTAGCGCTGGCTGGAGAGGGCGGTCTGCACCGCGTAGACCGGCAGGATGGTGGTGGCGTCGCCGGGGCCGCCCTTGGTCATCACCCAGATCTGCACGAACGCCTTGAACGTCCAGATCACCTCCAGGCACAGCACGAGCGTCACGATCGGCCGGATCATCGGCAGGGTGACCGACCGCAGGGTCCGCAAGGCGCCGGCGCCGTCGATGCGGGCGGCCTCCTGGAGTTCGGCGGGGACGGTGGTGAGCGCCGAGTACAGGGTGATGGCGGCGAACGGCACCGACTGCCACACCACGAGGGTGACGAGGATGGCGAAGGCCGCGGAGCCGTGGGCGAACCAGGGGTAGCGCTCGAAGGAGTCGAAGCCGAGGGCGGTCAGTGACCAGTTGACGACGCCGAACTCGGAGTGGAACAGCCACTGGAAGACGGTGGTCGCGGCGACCACCGGCATCGCCCAGGCCAGGACGAGCGAACTGAGCACGACGGTACGCCAGAGGCGGCCGAGCCGCTGGGTCATCAGCGCCACGAGCAGGGCGATCGCCATGATGAGGACGACGTTGACGGCCATGAACAGGAAGGTGCGGCGTACGACGCTCCAGAACCGCGGGTCGGTCAGCAGCGTCCGGTAGTTGGCGAAGCCGACGAACCTGGCGTCCCCCGAGATGAGTTCACGCAGGCGGAAGTCCTGGAAGGAGATCAGCACGGCTCGGGCGAGCGGGTAGACCAGCAGGTAGAGCATGCCGAGGACGGCGGGCGCCACCAGCAGGTAGGGCCAGGGGCCGCCGCGGCCGCCAAAGTCGCGGCCGCCGGCCGGCGGAAGGGGGGTGCGGTCCGGCCGGGGGCCGGCGGGGCGGGAAGCGGTGTGCTCTCGGACGGCGGACACGGCTCCTCCTTTCGTACGGGTCGTACGGGGGTGGCGGCCGATCGGCACTGGCGCGGACCGGAGTCACCGGCCGCACGTCCGGTCGTCGTCCGGTCCGCGGGCGGGCGTCAGGAGGCGCTGTTCAGCGCCCGGGTCATCTCCTCGGACGCCTTCGCCGCCGCCTGCTCCATGTCGCCGCCGGTGAGGGCGGCGGTCATGTAGTCCTTGATCGGGTTCTCCGCCTCGACGGCGGCCCAGCCGGGCGTGTTGGGCGTGGCCCGGCCCCGGGCGGCGCCGATGGCCATCGCGGCGGCCCCGGGGTCGGAGGCCACGGCGGAGGCGAGGGAGGTCTTGTTCGGCACATAGCTCATGGCGAGGGCGAGCTTCTTCTGCCAGGCGTCGCCGGTGAGTTCCTTGATGAAGGTGTAGGCGGCGTCCTGGTGCCGGGAGGCGGCGGGGATCACCAGGTCGGAGCCGCCGGTGAAGACCGCGCCGGGCCGGTCGGCGCTCTTGCCCGGGATGGGCAGGAACCCGAGCTTGTCCTTGAGGGCGGGACTCCGCTCGGCGACGATGCCGGCCCCGCCGGGTACGGAGATGATCTGCGCGACCTTGCCCTTGGCCATGACCTCGGCCTGCGGGGGATTGGCCTCGTCGGCGTCCTTGGGCCCCTTGCCGAGCGCCTGGAGCCTCTTGTAGAACTCCATCCCGGCCAGGGCCTGCGGGGTGTCGAGGGCGCCCTGCCACCTCCCGCCCCGCTGGACGGCCAGGTCACCGCCCTCGTCCCAGATGAACCCGGCCAGCGCGTACCAGGTCTGGCCGGTGAGGTAGATGCCCTGCTGATCGCCCTTGTTCAGCTTCTCGGTCGCGGCGATCCACTGCTCGCGGGTCCTGATGGCGGCCGGGTCGACGCCGGCCCGCCGGAAGAGGTCCTTGCGGTAGACGACCACGCGGTTGGCGGCGTAGTACGGGATGCCGTACTGCCTTCCCTCCCAGGAGCCCGGCTCGGCCAGCCCTTCGAGCCAGGTGCCGCCGCCGAGGTCGGCCTTCTTGCCGGTGAGGTCGAGCAGGCCGCCGCTCTGGGCGTACTGGGCGACCTGGGTGTTGCCGACCTCGATGACGTCGGGGGCGTCGTTGCTGGCGAGCGCGGCGGTGACCTTCTGGCCGATGCCGTCCCACTCCTGTGTCTGGATGCTGAGGTCGATGTCCGGGTGGGCCGCGGCGAAGGCGGCCGTGAACTCCTTCTGGAACGCGGCGGAGACACTGTCCCGCATCAGCCAGACGGTCAGCGACGACGTGCCGCCGTTCGCGCCGTCGTCGGAGGCGTTGCCGGAGCCGCCGGAGCAGGCACCGAGGGCGGTGGTCAGCGTGAGCACGGACACGCCGGCGAGCAAGCGGAACTTCACGGTTCACCTCAGGGGAGCTCATGGATGGCGCGCGGCAGGGGAAAAGCACCCACCAGAGACCTGACCAGTGACCAACTGGACAAGTGACCTGCTGGTGGTGGATGAAACTGGCATGGACCAATGAGTCCGTCAACCCCCTTGGTGTACAAGGATTTTCGTCATCCGGTGAAGCGCGCGGCTCCGCCGATCCCTTTACCAGCGGGCGCGAACTGGTCCTGATCAGTACAGTGTTGAGGTCGCGGTGGTGACAACTGGTCAATCGCGCACCGGCTGTGCGCATGCGGGAGGGGACGGCACGGATGGACGACAGGGGACCGGGCGCGGCCCGGCCGGACGGCTCCGGCGGCGTGCTCAAACGCGAGCGCGTCCGCGACGCGGTACTGGAGATGGTCGAGGAGCGCCGCCCGGGGGACGCCATCCCCTCCGAGCGGACCCTGTGCGCGCAACTCGGCGTGTCACGGCCGACGCTGCGGGCGGCCGTGGACGAACTGGTCGCCGCCGGCATCCTCGTCCGCGAGCACGGCCGGGGCGTGTTCGTCGCCCCGGAGAAGATCACCCAGGAACTCGTGCCGGGCCACCACTCGCTCAGCGTGCCCCAGGCTTCGGGGACCTGGGCGAGCCGGCTGCTGGAGTTCACCACGCTGCCGGCGGGCGCCCGGGTGGGCCGCAGACTGCGTCTCTCACCCGCCGCCCAGATCGTCTACGTGGCCCGGCTGCGCCTGGTCGACGCCGCGCCGATGGCCATCGAACACCTCCACATCCCCGCCGACCTGGTGCCCGGCCTCACCGCCCGCGAACTCGAACACGGTGACCTCTACGAGCACTTGCGCGCGCACCACGGCATCCACGTGAGCGAGGCCACCCAGGCCATCGAACCCACCGTGGTGACACGCGCCGAGGCGGAGATACTCGATGTGCCGGAACTCTCCCCGGCACTGCTGTTCGAGCGCCTGACCACCGACACCGGCGGGCGCCCGGTGGAGTACGTGCACTCCCTCTACCGAGGCGACCGCTACCGCATCGTCTCCCGCCTCACCCTCGGCGCCGACACCGCCCCCGTCCCGCCGCCCGACGGCCACCACCCCGGCATCCCCCCGGGCGACTTCCCGCACGGCGACCCGGTCGCCGCGTCGACCCTGGGGGACGTCCAGGGGCAGCGCTGACGAAGGGCCGCCGCCGGTCCCGCGGCCCCACCCGCCACACCGCCACCGGACCGGAACACCCGGTGACCGCCGCGCAGCGCTGTTTCCCTCCTCGTCGACCACCCGACGGGCTGCCCACTACCAGACCGGGGAGCGGCTTGTCCGCCGTTCGTCGTAAGGTGTGGGGTCGCCGCGAGCGCGGTGTGGCAGAGGAGTGGAGGACCGGTGCCGGAACAGGCCGTGGCGCGCCCGGTGGCGCAGACCGACGTCGAGCAGCGCAAGCAGCGGCTGCGACGCCGTATGGAGCGGCTGATCGGCATCGCCGCCACCGAGGGCAACCTGCTGACCCCGCTGCGCAACGGGGACGAGATCTTCCCCGCGATGCTCGGCGCCGTCCGGGGGGCCCGGCACACCATCGACATGATGACCTTCGTCTACTGGCGCGGCGAGATCGCCCGCCAGTTCGCCGAGGCGCTCGCCGAGCGGGCTCGGGCCGGGGTACGGGTGCGCCTGCTGCTGGACGGCTTCGGCGCCCGGCAGATAGAGCGGCGGCTGCTGGACGAGATGGACGAGGCGGGGGTGAAGGTCGCCTGGTTCCGCAAGCCGGCCTGGGTCTCGCCGTTCAAGCAGAACCACCGCTGCCACCGCAAGGCCCTGATCGTGGACGAACACACCGCGTTCACCGGCGGCGTCGGCATCGCCGAGGAGTGGTGCGGCGACGCCCGCCACCCCGGGGAGTGGCGCGACACCCACGTCGAGGTGCGCGGCCCCGCCGTGGACGGCATCGCCGCCGCCTTCGCGCAGAACTGGGCCGAGTGCCACGACGAGTTGTACGACGACCGGGACCGCTTCACCGGCCACGAACGGCACGGCGACGCCGTCGTCCAGGTCGTGCGCGGTTCGGCCAGCATCGGCTGGCAGGACATGCAGACGCTGATCCGGCTCATGCTGACCTCCGCCGAGGAGCGGTTCCGCCTGGCCACCGCCTACTTCGCGCCCGACCAGTACTTCATCGACCTGCTGTGCGCCACCGCCCGCCGGGGCGTCGAGGTGGAGGTGCTGCTGCCCGGCCCGCACACCGATCAGCGGGCCTGCCGGCTCGCCGGACAGGCCCACTACACCGAGCTGCTCGACGCGGGCGTCAAGGTCCGGCAGTTCCAGCCCACGATGATGCACGCCAAGATCATCACCGTGGACGGGGTGGCCTCCCTGATCGGGTCCACCAACTTCAACCGCCGCTCCCTGGAGCACGACGAGGAGGTCATGCTCGCCGTGCTCGACGAGAACTTCACCGCCACCCTGGACGGCCACTACGACGAGGACGTCGCCCGCAGCGTCACCATCGACCTGAGCCGCTGGAAGCGCCGGGCCGCCCTCCAGCGGGCGGCGGAGCTGGCCGTGACGCCCATCCGCCGCTTCCTCTGACCGGCCGCCCGGCGGCCCCGCTACGCCGGGGCGCCCAGGGACCAGCCGGAGACGTCGCCGACCCGGCCGCGCCACAGCGGGGACGTGGGGGTCCCCGGCGCCGACAGGAACGTGACGTCGACCAGGTGGGCGAAGTCGTGCAGGCCGCCCGGCCCGGCGTCGTCGAGGGCGTCCTGCACGGTGCGGGGCAGCGTGACGACCTGCTCGGCGTCGTCCTGGTCGCCGACGGCCCGCGCGACGACGCCCTCCCACCGCTCGGCCCAGACCCGGCCCGCCACGAGGCTGCCGCTGACGATGCCGCCCACGGTCGTGAGGGTCACGGCGACGGCGGCCCCGGGCTGGGCCTCCACCAGCCGCAGCAGCATCTCCAAGTGCGCGTCCGGGACCGGGACGCCGGGCTCCGGCTCCCGTTCCCCGTTGTCGCTGCGGTCCTGCGTGCTCATACGGTTCCTCCAGGTCGTGCGTCCTGCTGGCCGGGGTGGTTCCCCGGCCCGTCGTGGTCACCGGCCAGCGGGGTGGGGGAGAGGACGGCCGGTTCCTCGCCGGGCTCCAGCAGGGTGTCGGCGGCGCCGACGATCAGCGGGTCCGGCTTGCCCACGTGGGCGTGTTCCTTGGCCGGGTAGTCCAAGCGGTCGAGCAGGCTGCGCATCGCCTCCAGCCGGCCGCGCCGCTTGTCGTTGTTCTTCACCACCGTCCAGGGGGCGTACGGGGTGTCCGTGGCACGGAACATCTCCACCTTGGCGGTCGTGTACTCGTCCCAGCGGTCCAGCGAGGCCAGGTCCGTCGGCGACAGCTTCCACCGGCGCACCGGGTCGACCTGGCGAATGGCGAAACGGGTGCGCTGCTCGGCCTGGGAGACGGAGAACCAGAACTTCACCAGCAGGACGCCGTCGTCGGTCAGCATCTGCTCGAACATCGGCGCCTGCCGCAGGAACCGCTGGTACTCCTCCTGCGTGCAGAAGCCCATCACCCGCTCCACACCCGCCCGGTTGTACCAGGAGCGGTCGAAGAAGACGATCTCCCCGCGGGCCGGCAGATGCGCCACGTAACGCTGGAAGTACCACTGGCCCGCCTCCCGTTCGGTGGGCTTCTCCAGTGCCACCACGCGGGCACCGCGCGGGTTCAGCCGCTCAGTGAACCGCTGGATGGTGCCGCCCTTGCCGGCCGCGTCCCGGCCCTCGCAGACCACGACGATGCGCTGGCCGGTGTCCTTCACCCAGCGCTGCATCTTGAGCAACTCGATCTGCAGGACCCGCTTCTGCCGCTCGTACTCGGCCCTGCGCACCTTGCGGTCGTACGGATGGTTCTCCCGCCAGGTGTCTATCGGGGTGCCGTCGGCGTTGAGCAGGATCGGCCTCTCCGGCCGCCGCTCGTTCACCGTCAGGCCGTCGAGAAGCTCGTCCTCGGGCACGTCCACCGACTCCTCTCCCGCTGGTCAGAACCGCACGCGCCGGCGCGCCCGCCGGCCGGCGGAGCCGCTGCGGCCCATGGCACGCGAACTGGAACTGAACGGCTTGCTGAGCAGCTTCCCCAGCGGACCGGGGGCCTTGGACCCGGTGCGCGAACCGGCACCCAGCACGCGCTGGGCACCGTTCTGCGGGTGCCGGGACAGCCGGGGGAGCAGGAAGGCGAGCACGGCCAGGACGACACAGGCGCCTATCACGCCGACGATCAGCACGGGGGACTCCAGAGGTCTCGACGGTAGAGCCGGACACGGACGCGCACCGCGCGTCCGCTGTGAACCGCGTGCCCCTTCACGTCGTGAACAGTCACCCGACCTGCCCCGGGATACGGAGCCCCGCACGGGCCGCGGCGGTCTCGGGCCGTCCCGCGTCCGGGCCGTCGTACCGGGTCCGCCGGCTACCGGGCCTTCCGCACGTGGGTGGTGTCGGCGTCGAGACGGGTGCCGTCGGCGCCGGCCGGCGCCAGTTCCGGTACGGGTGTGCCGTGCTGGTCGACAAGCACGGAACGGGGTTCGCCGGGGGTGAAGGCGTGGCGTTCTCCCCACTGCCGCAGCGTGAGGACGACGGGGAAGAGGTCGCGGCCGGCCTCGGTGAGCACGTACTCCTGACGGCGGCCCGAAGGCGCGGGGCGCTGCGCGAGAAGCCCGTGAGCGGTGAGCTTGCGGAGGCGGTCGGTGAGGATGTTGCGGGCGATGCCGGTGCGTCGCTGGAACTCGGTGAACGACCGTGTGCCGTCCATCGCGTCGCGGACCACGAGCAGGCTCCACTTGTCGCCGACGAGATCGAGCGTGCGGGCGACGGGGCAGTCGGGGTCGGTCCAGTCGGGGTTCGGGGCGCGCGTGGCGGCAGATGACATGACGCCTCCAAATGAGTTGCGGATCGAAACCATCATGCCGTACCGTCGAAACAGTTGCGATCTGCTACCAATCGAGTCGGGGTGCGATGAACGTATGGCGGCGGTCACTGCTGTCCGTGGTGTGTGGTGTCGCCGTGTCGGGCGTCTATGCCGCCCAGCCGGTCCTGGAACCGATGGGACGCGGTCTCGGTGTGCCGGAGGGACTGACGGGGTGGATCGTCGCGGCCGGCCAGTTCGGTTATCTGGCGGGGCTGCTGCTGCTGGTGCCGCTCGGTGACGTGGTCGACCGGCGCCGGCTGATCGCCCTGCACCTGGCGGTCACCGCGGCGGGCATGACGCTGACCGCCTCGGCGACGGTCGCCTGGGTGGCGTTCGCGGGACTCGCGGCGGCCGGGGCGTTCGCGGTCGTGGTGCAGACCGCGGTGGCCTACGCGGCGTCCGTCTCGCCGCCCGCCGAACGCGGACGCAACATCGGCGTCGTGACCTCGGGCGTCGTGGTCGGCATCCTGGGCGCGCGGGTCGTCACCGGCACGCTCGCCGAGAACTGGGGCTGGCGCAGCGTCTACGCCGTGCTCGCGGTGCTGTCACTGGCGCTCGCGGCCCTCGTCCTCGCCGTACTGCCGTCGGGGGAGCGCTCCGGTCCGCCGGTGCGGTACGCGCAGGCCGTCGGCTCCCTCGGCGCACTGTTCGGGCAGCGCCTCTTCCTGACGCGAGGGCTGATCGCGTTCTTCCTGTTCGCGTCGTTCGGCACCCTGTGGAGCGGGCTGTCCCTGCCGCTGGCGGGCGCGCCGTGGGAGCTGAGCGAAGGCCGGATCGGACTGTTCGGGCTCGCCGGACTCGCCGGCGCGCTCGGCGCGGCCCGCGCGGGGCGGTGGGCGGACGCGGGACGGGCGGCTCCGGTCAGCGGGCTCGCGCTCACCGTGCTCGTCCTGTCCTGGGCGGCGATCGCGCAGTTGCCGTGGTCGCTCTGGCTCCTCGCCGGGGGAATCGTGGTGCTCGACTTCGCGGTCCAGGCCGTGCACGTGAGCAGCCAGCACCTGCTCACCACCGCGCATCCGGACCGCCCCGGCGGTGTCCTCGGCGGCTACATGGTCTTCTACTCACTCGGCTCGGCCCTCGGCGCGGCCGCGACCACCGCCCTCTTCACCGCCTACGGCTGGTACGGCTCCAGTCTCCTCGGGGCCGGCTTCGCGGCCTGCGCGCTGGCCGTCTGGGCGGCGGACGGATCGCTGCCCCGGGGCCGCGCGGACCGCCGGTGCGGGGCGGGAGCGCCCCAGGCGCCGGCGGAGGGGCGGAGCACTCACCGAGCCGGACACCCGACGGACACCTCCAGCGCTCCGAACCCCGCGCGGCGGAGCTGCTCACCGTCCTGACCCGGCCCGGTGCCGCCTCGGTCGCCGACCGGCCCCCGCGTTCACCCCGGCGCCGGGGCCCCCTCGCGGGGCGGTGCCGTCGAGGCGCGTACCACCAGCTCGGTGGCGAGTTCGATGTGGTGGGACTCGGCCTTCCCGCCGTTGGCCAGTCGCAGGGCGATGCGCAGGGCGGTGCCGCCCATCTCGCGCAGCGGCTGGCGCACGGTGGTCAGCGGCGGTGAGGCCATCCGCGCGACGCTCGTGTCGTCGAACCCGACCACGCTCAGCTCCTCGGGGACGCGCAGGCCCCGGGCGCGGGCGGCCTCGACGACTCCGACCGCGATCTCGTCGTTGCCCGCGAAGACCGCCGTCGGCGGCTGCTCCAGGTCCAGCAGCGCCGCGGCGCCGAGCAGTCCGCTGTCGTACGTGAAGTCCCCGGGCCGGACGTAGGCGTCGGGCACCGGGGTTCCCTCGGCCTCCATGGCGGCGCGGTAGCCGTGCATGCGGGCCTGGTTGCACACGGCGTCGGCCGGTCCGCCGAGGTAGGCGACGCGGCGGTGGCCCAGGGACAGCAGGTGCCGGGTCGCGGCCAGGCCGCCGGCGAAGTTGGTCGCCCCGACGCTGTTGACCCGGCTGTCCGGCAGGTGCAGCGGGTCCAGCACCACCAACGGCAGCCCGGAGCGGGCCAGTTCGTCCAGGTGCGCCGCGGTGTACACACTGGTGACCGCGATGACGGCCCGGCGCCCGGCCGAGACCAGGTCCCGGGCCCGGTGCGGGGCGGAGGACGCCTTGCTGACCACCACCGAGGCCCCCAGTTCGGCGGCCGAGTCGATGATGCCCTCCAGGGTCTCGGCCACGTACGCCTTCAGGCCGCCCTTGAACTGCACCTCGATGGTCGGGTTCTCGGCTGCCTCGGTGTGGCGGGACATGGGGGCGAGGTACTCGTGCCGGTTCAGCAGCTCCTGCACCCGGGTGCGGGTGTGCGGGGCCACGTCACCGCGACCGTTGACCACTTTGGACACGGTCGCGACGGAGACCCCCGCGGCCTGGGCGATGTCCGCCAAAGTGGTGCGCTTGGCGTTCGGTCGCATCGGTTCCTCTCCGTCGTGCCTGGACAGTGCGTCAGCCGCAATCGTCGCACCCCACCCCTTCTGCCAGCCACCGTTTTCGAAACGTTTCGATCCCTGGCGGGGGTGCTGGTATGTCCTTCTCATCCCGGAAGAGGAAGGAAAGATGCAGGAAAATAACGGCCCCGCACATGTCTTGACAGTGCTTCAGTCGAAAACCTAACTTGCACGCACAGAGCCCGACGAAGCCATTTTCGAAAACCTTTCACCCTTACTTCCGAGAAGCCGGTGGCTCTCGAGTGCGGAGAAAAGACATGGCGCTCTCCCGACGTACCCTCCTCGGCCTGGCCGCCGGCATACCGGTCTCCGCGGCGCTGGCGGGCTGCGGCTCGTCCGGCCCCGGCAAGAGCGGCGGCGGGGCCACGTACTGGTACCTGAACGGTCAGCCGCAGGAAGGGGTGAGGGCCGGCGCGGTGGACGCGTTCAACAAGGCCCACCCCGACGGGCAGATCAAGGACACCACCTTCCAGAACGACGCGTACAAGACGAAGATCAAGACCGCCATCGGCGCCGGACAGGCGCCCACCATCATCTGGGGCTGGGGCGGCGGGACACTGCGCACCTACGCGGAAGCCGGCCAGGTCGAGGACCTCACCTCGTGGTTCGACGAACACCCCGAGGTCAAGAAGGGGCTGTTCCCGTCCTCGTTCGGCGCGGCGACCGTCGACGGCAAGATCTACGCGATGCCCTGCGAGACCGTGCAGCCGATCGTCCTCTACTACAACAAGAAGGTCTTCGACCGCGTCGGCGCGGAACCCCCGCAGTCCTGGGACGACATCATGGCGCTGGTGCCCCGGTTCAACGCGAAGGGCATCGCACCGTTCTCCCTGGGGGGCCAGTCCCGGTGGACCAACATGATGTGGCTGGAGTTCCTGTTCGACCGCATCGGCGGTCCCGAACTGTTCCAGGCCGTCATCGAGGGCGAGAAGAACGCCTGGTCCCACCCGGACGCCCTGACCGCGCTGACCAAGGTGCAGGAACTGGTCGAGGCCGACGGGTTCATCAAGGGCTTCTCCTCGATCACCGCGGACTCCAACGCCGACCAGGCGCTGCTCTACACCGGCAAGGCCGCGATGATGCTGCACGGCACCTGGTCGTACGGCATCCAGCAGGCCGACGGCGGGGACTTCGTCTCCAGCGGCGCGCTCGGCTACATGAACTTCCCGCCCGTGGAAGGCGGCAAGGGCGATCCGAGCGACACCGTCGGCAACCCCGCCCAGTACCTGTCCGTCTCCGCGAAGGCGAGCGCCGAGCAGAAGAAGATCGCCAAGGACTTCTTCGCCACGGGCGTCCTCCAGGACGCGGAGGTGAAGAAGTGGATCGACAACGGGTCGGTGCCGATCAGGCTGGGCACGGAGAAACTGCTGGCCGCCTCCAAGAGCGCCGATTTCCTCCAGTTCACCTATGACATCGCCAGCAAGGCCAAGGTGTTCGGCCAGTCCTGGGACCAGGCGCTCAGTCCGACGGCCGCCGAGACCCTGCTGGACAACATCGTCAAGCTGTTCCAACGGTCGGTGTCGCCCAAGCAGTTCGCCGCCAACCTCAACGCGGTCATCGGCGCATGAGCGCAGTCACCGGCCGTGTGCCGCGCCGCGAACCGCGCAGCGTCCTGCCGTGGCTGGCGGCACCGGCCCTGCTGGTCTTCGTCGGCTTCGCCGTGATCCCGCTCGTCGGTGTCTTCGCGCTGAGCTTCACCACCTGGGACGGCATCGGCGCCATCCACCCCTCCGGGCTGACCAGTTGGCGTGCGGTGCTCACCGACCCCGGGCTGCCGCACGCCCTGTGGGTGACGTTCCTGGTGATGGCGGTGTCCTGGGCCGTCCAGACGCCGCTGAGCATCCTGCTCGGCGCGTTCCTCGCGGGCCGCCAGCGCTACCGCGCGGTGCTGGGCGTGGTGTACTTCGTGCCGCTGATGCTCAGCTCCGCGGCGATCGCCATCGCCTACAAGGCATTGCTCGACCCCAACTTCGGGCTCGGCGCCGGCCTGGACATCCGCACGCTCAGCCAGGACTGGCTGGGGCGCCCCGGACTCGCCTTCGGTGTCGTCGTCTTCGTCGTCTCCTGGCAGTTCGTCCCCTTCCACACCCTGATCTACCAGGGCGGTGTCCAGCAGATCCCCAAGTCCCTCTACGAGGCGGCGCAGTTGGACGGAGCCGGACGCGTCCGGCAGTTCTTCAGCATCACCCTGCCCCAGCTCAAGTACACCGTCATCACCTCGTCCACGCTGATGGTGGTCGGCTCGCTCACCTTCTTCGACCTGATCTTCATCCTCACCGAGGGCGGCCCCGGCGACGCCACCCGGGTCCTCGCCCTGGACATGTACAAGCGCGGATTCCAGGCCAGCCTGATGGGACCGGCCAGCGCCATCGCCGTCATCCTGGTCCTGGTGGGCCTGGCCCTCGCCCTGCTGCTGCGCCGGCTCGGCGGCCGGGACGCCGGCGCCAGCCAACTCGAGGGGGCCTGAGGTGACCACCACGCTGACCGAGCCACGACGACCCCAGAAGACCCCCCAGCGCGAGCGGCGCCGCCCCGCCCGCCGCACGGCCCGCCGCCCCAACTGGACGGCCGGCCTCGCCGGATGCGTCTGGCTGGTGGTCGTCGCCGTACCCCTGTACTGGACCCTCATCACCAGCTTCAAGGCCCAGAGCCGCTACTACGCCGACAACCCGCTGGTGCCCTCGGCCGATCCCACCCTGGACAACTACCGGCTGGTCATCGAGTCCGACTTCCTCCGCTACTTCCTGAACAGCGTCGTGGTCACCGCCGGCGCCGTGATACCGGCGGTCGTGTTCTCCTTCATGGCCGCCTACGCGATCGTGCGCGGCTGGCGCATGCGGGTGCTGCGCGCGATGAACGGCCTGTTCCTGATGGGCCTCGCCATCCCGCTGCAGGCCACCGTGATCCCGGTCTACCTGATCATCATCAAACTCCGCCTGTACGACAGCCTGCCGGCCCTGATCCTTCCGTCGATCGCCTTCGCCATCCCGCTGTCCGTGCTCGTCCTCGCCAACTTCATCCGGGACGTGCCCAAGGAACTGTTCGACTCCATGCGGGTCGACGGCGCCACCGAATGGACCACACTGTGGCGGCTGGCCGCACCGCTCACCCGGCCGGCCATCCTCACCGTGACCATCTTCAACGCGCTGACCATCTGGAACGGATTCCTGCTGCCGCTGGTCCTCACCCAGAGCCCCGACCGGCGGACCCTGCCGCTCGCCCTGTGGACCTTCCAGGGCCAGTACGGGGTCAACGTCCCCGCCGTCCTCGCCGCCGTCGTCCTCACCACCCTGCCCGTCCTGGTGCTGTACGCGTTCGGCCGCCGCCAACTGCTCAGCGGACTGACCGCCGGATTCAGCCGTTGACCGCCTCGAGTCAGGAGGAAAGTGAACGCCGACGTGGCTGTAGAGAGCACCCCCGCGATACCCCTCTGGAACGACCCCGCCCTTCCCGTCGCCGAGAGGGTCGACGCCCTGATCGCCGCGATGACCCTCCAGGAGAAGACCGCCCAGTTGTACGGAGTCTGGGTGGGCGCCTCCGACCAGGGCGGCGAGGTGGCCCCGCACCAGCACGACATGGAGGAGGCCGTCGATCTCGACGCGCTGCTGCCCACCGGACTCGGCCAACTGACCCGGCCCTTCGGCACCGTGCCCGTCGACCCCGCCCTGGGCGCGCTCTCCCTGGCCCGCACCCAGGCCCGTATCGCCGCCACGAACCGGTTCGGCATCCCCGCCCTCGCGCACGACGAGTGCCTGGCCGGTTTCGCCGCCTGGTCGGCGACGGCCTACCCCGTCCCGCTGTCCTGGGGAGCCACCTTCGACCCGGACACGGTGCGCCGGATGGCCGCCGCCATCGGGGGCGACATGCGGGCCGTCGGCATCCACCAGGGCCTCGCGCCCGTCCTGGACGTGGTGCGCGACGCCCGCTGGGGCCGGGTCGAGGAGACCATCGGCGAGGACCCGTACCTCGTCGGCACCATCGGGACGGCCTACGTCCAGGGCCTGGAGTCCGCCGGGATCGTCGCCACCCTCAAGCACTTCGCCGGCTACTCGGCCTCTCGCGCCGGCCGCAACCTCGCGCCCGCCTCCGTCGGCCCGCGCGAGCGTGCCGACGTCCTGCTGCCGCCCTTCGAGATGGCGATCCGGGAAGGCGGCGCCAGGTCGGTGATGAACGCCTACACCGACACCGACGGCGTGCCCTCGGCGGCCGACGAGGAACTCCTCACCGGGCTGCTGCGCGACACCTGGGGCTTCGACGGCACGGTCGTCGCCGACTACTTCGCCATCGCCTTCCTGAAGACCCTGCACGGCATCGCGGCCGACTGGGCCGGCGCCGCCGGCGCGGCGCTGCGCGCGGGCATCGACGTGGAGCTGCCCAACGTCAAGACGTACGGCACGCCCCTGGCCGAGGCCGTGGCCGACGGCCGCGTCCCCGAGGCGCTGGTCGACCGCGCCCTGCGCCGGACACTCACCCAGAAAGCGGCGCTCGGCCTGCTCGACCCGGACTGGAACCCCCTGCCGGCCGGGCTCGACGGGGCCGGTCCGGACGACGACCCGGAGACCCTGCGCGGCCGGATCGACCTGGACGGTCCGGCGAACCGCGCGCTGGCCCGCACGGTCGCCGAGGAAGCGGTGGTGCTGCTGAGCAACGACGGCACCCTGCCGCTCGGCAGGCCGCGCCGCATCGCCCTGCTCGGCCCCAACGCCGACGAGCCCACCGCCGTACTGGGGTGCTACTCCTTCCCCCAGCACATCGGCGTCCGCCACCCCGGCACCCCCCTCGGCATCGAGCTGCCCACGCTGCGCGAGACGCTCGCCGCCGAGTTCCCCGACGCCGAGATCACCGTGGCCCGCGGCACCGGAATCGACGACGGGGACGTCTCCGGCATCGCCGAGGCCGCCCGGGTGGCAGCCGGGGCCGACGTCGCCGTGGTGGCGCTGGGCGACCGGGCCGGGCTGTTCGGGCGGGGCACCAGCGGCGAGGGCTGCGACGTCGAGACGCTGGTGCTGCCCGGTGCCCAGCAGCGGCTCCTCGACGCCCTGCTGGACCTGGAGACACCCGTGGTCACCGTGCTGATCGCGGGACGGCCGTACGCCCTGGGCCGCGCGGTGCGGGAGTCCGCCGCGATCGTGCAGTCCTTCTTCCCCGGCGAGGAGGGCACCCACGCCATCGCCGGGGTGCTCAGCGGCCGTACCGACCCCTCCGGGCGGCTCCCGGTCAGCGTGCCGCGCGGGCCGGGCGGCCAGCCGGCCACGTACCTCGGGGCACGGCTCGCCCACGCCGGCGGGGTGTCGGCCGTCGACCCGACCCCCGCGTTCGCCTTCGGGCACGGCCTGACCTATACGCGGTTCGACTGGACGGACCTGACCGTGGACGCCCAGGAGGCGCCGACGGACGGCGAGTTCACCCTCGGCCTCACCGTCCGCAACACCGGCGGGCGCTCCGGCACCGAGGTCGTCCAGCTCTATCTGCACGACCCGGTCGCCTCCGTCGTCCAGCCGGTGCAGCGCCTCGTCGGCTATTGCCGGGTCGCCCTGCGGCCGGGCGAGGCGCGCCGTCTGCGGGTCACGGTCCCGGCCGACGTCGCTTCCTTCACCGGACGCGACGGCCGGCGCGTCGTCGAACCCGGCGAGCTGGAGGTGCGGCTGGCCGCCTCCAGCGCGGACTGCCGCCTGACGGCGCGGGTCACGCTGACCGGGCCCGAACGCCCCGTGGACCACACCCGGCGCCTGCACGCCGCCATCTCGCAGGAACCGGCCTGACCCGGACGTGAACGGGACACGTCACTCGCCGCCGGCCGCCCCGGTACCCGCCGGGGCGGCCGGCCGTACGCTCACAGCACCCCGCGCCGGGCGAGGCCGCGCATCAGCTCCCGCACGCCGAACGTCCACGGCGCGGCCCGCTCGCTGGGCACGACGGTGTTGACCAGGGCGCCCAGCCGCGGGCTGGAGATCCGCACCAGGTCGCCGTACTCGTGGGTGAAGCCGCCGCCGGGGGCGTGCCGGTCCTCGGTGGGGGCGAACAGCGTCCCGGTGAACAGCACGAAGCCGTCCGGGTACTGGTGGTGCGGGCCGAGTGTGGCGGCCACCAGGTCCAGTACGTCGCGGCTGATCTCGCGCAGCGAACTGCTGCCGCGCAGCACATAGCCGTCCGGGCCGTCGACCCGCAGGCCGATGTCGAGGGCGCGGACGGCGTCGAGGCCGAAGCCGTCGTCGAGCAGGCGGACGAACGGGCCGATCGCGCAGGAGGCGTTGTTGTCCTTGGCCCGGGACAGCAGCAGGGCGCTGCGGCCCTCGATGTCGCGGAGGTTGACGTCGTTGCCGAGCGTCGCCCCGCGCACCCGGCCGCGCGAGTCCACCACGAGGACGGCCTCGGGCTCGGGGTTGTTCCACACCGAGGCGCCGAGCACCCCGATGTCGGCGCCGGTGCCGACCGCGGACAGCACCGGCGCCTTGGTGAACACCTCCGGGTCCGGCCCGATGCCGACCTCCAGATACGGCGACCACAGCCCCTCGGCGACGAGCAGTTCCTTGGCCCGCTCCGCTTCCGGCGACCCGGGGCGGACGCCGTCGAGCGCGCCGCCCACCACCTGGCCGACGCGGGCCCGCACCCGCGCCGCCTGCGCCGGATCGCCGCCCGTGCGCTCCTCGATGACGCGTTCCAGCAGGCTGCGGGCGAAGGTGACGCCCGCGGCCTTGATCACTTGGAGGTCGATCGGGGCGAGCAGATGCGGCAGGTCGGGGCGGCCGGGCGGTGCCTGGAGCAGTTCGTCCAGGCGCCAGGTGGCTCCGCCGGCGGCCTCGCGGACGACCGCCGCCGCGTCGTCGCGTTCCAGAAGGTCGGAGACGGTGGGTGCCACAGAGGTCAGGTCGACGACGTGCTCGCCGCGGATCGCGGCCACGCACGGCCCGTCCGCTTCCGGGTCGTGGACGCGGGCGACGAGGGCGGCCCGGTCGGCGTCCTCGGGCAGGACGGTGCCGGGGGTGAGGATCGGGCGGGGGCGCGCTGCTGCCGGTTCCACGGTCGATGCTCTCCTGAAGGCGGGGGCGCGGGCGCCCGGGGCGGGCTCAGTGGGAGTCGCGGGGGACCTCGTGGCCCCGGCCGCCGCGCAGGAAACCGAAGTCGGCGCCCCGGTCGGCCTGTTCCACGTGCTGGGTGTAGAGCCAGGTGTAGCCGCCGGTGTACTGCTCGGCGGGTGCCTGCCACGCCTGCCGGCGCCGGGCGAGTTCGGCGTCGTCCACGTCCAGGCGCAGGGTGCGGCGGGGGACGTCGAGGACGACCGGGTCGCCGTCGCGCACCAGGGCGAGCGGCCCGCCGACGGCGGCCTCGGGCGCCACGTGCAGCACCACGGTCCCGTACCCGGTGCCGCTCATCCGGCCGTCGCAGATCCGGACCATGTCCGTGACGCCGGCCTTGAGCAGCTTGGCGGGCAGCGGCACGTTGGAGACCTCGGGCATCCCGGGGTAGCCCTTGGGCCCGGCGTTGCGGATGACGACGACGGTGTTCTCGTCGATGTCGAGGTCCGGGTCGTCGGCCACCTCGTGGTACGCCTCGGGGGAGTCGAAGACCCGCGCGGGGCCGCGGTGGGTGAGCAGGTGCGGGGACGCGGCGGACTGCTTGATCACGGCGCCGTCGGGGCACAGGTTGCCGCGCAGGACGGCGATACCGGTGCCGGCCGGCTGGAAGGGCGCGTCGAGGCCGGTGATGACGTCGGAGCCGACACGTTCGGCGCCCTCGGTGTTCTCGGCGACCGTGCGTCCGGTGACCGTGATCTGCTCGCCGTGCAGCAGCCCGCCGCCGAGCAACTCGGCCAGGACGGCGGGCAGTCCGCCCGCGTAGCAGAAGTCCTCCATCAGATATCTGCCGCTGGGCATCAGGTCGACCAGGGTCGGCACCGCGCGGACCAGCTCGTCGAAGTCCCGCAGGTCCAGGTCGACGCCGACGCGTCCGGCGATGGCGGTCAGATGGATGACGGCGTTGGTGGAGCCGCCGATGGCCGCGTTGACCCGGACGGCGTTCTCGAACGCCTCCCGGGTCAGGATCAGCGAGGGGCGCAGCTCCTCCTCCACCATCCGTACGACGCGCTGCCCCGCCGCCTGCGCGGTCTCCATCCGCCGGGCGTCGACCGCGGGCCAGGCCGCCGAGCCCGGCAACTGCATGCCGAGCGCCTCGGCCAGGCAGGCCATCGTGGAGGCGGTGCCCATGGTCATGCAGTGCCCGTGGGAACGGGCCATGCAGCCTTCGGCGAAGAAGCACTCCTCCTCGGTCATCCGGCCGGTCTTCAGGTCCTCCTCGAACTTCCACACATGGGTGCCGGACCCCACGTCCTGGCCCCGGTACTTGCCGTTGAGCATCGGCCCGCCGGTGACCATGACGGCGGGCAGGTCGACGCTGGCGGCGCCCATGAGCATGGCGGGAGTCGTCTTGTCGCAGCCGGACAGCAGCACGACGCCGTCGAGCGGATTGGCCCGGATCAGCTCCTCGACCTCCATCGCCATCAGGTTGCGGTACAGCATCGCGGTGGGGCGCATCAGGGTCTCGCCGGTGGCCATGGTGGGGAACTGCAACGGGAAGCCGCCGGCCTGCCACACCCCGCGCTTGACGGCTTCGGCGACGCGGGTCAGATGCGCGTTGCACGGGGCGAGTTCGGAGGCGCTGGTGGCGATGCCGATGACGGGACGCCCGTCGAACACCTCGTGCCCGAACCCCTGGCTGCGCATCCAGGAGCGGTACACCATCCCGCCGCGGCCCCGCGCGCCGAACCACGCCTGGCTGCGGCGGCTGGTCTGCTGACCGTCGGTCATGTGGCACTCCCGTGGCTCCGGCGTCGTCCGCTCCGCGATGGGGCGCTGTCGGGTGCGGACCCGGGGGCCGTACCCTGTGACGCAATCATTAAATGATTCGATGAATGGCGTCCAGGGGGCGGGCAGAGATCGTGGTGCACTTCCTGACCATGCACCAGCGCGTGGTCGACGAACTCGGGCGGCGCATCACCGGCGGCGCGTGGGGGCCGGGGGACGCGCTGCCGGTGGAGGACGCGCTCGCGGCCGAGATCGGCGTCAGCAGGGGAGTGGTGCGGGAGGCGGTCAAGGCGCTGGTGGCCAAGGGGATGCTGCGCGTCCGCCCGCGCACCGGCACGCGCGTGCTGCCCCCCGGGCAGTGGAACCACCTCGACCGTGACGTGCTGCGGTGGCAGCAGGCCGGGGACGCCGCGGCCCTGCTGCGCGACACCGGTGAGCTGCGCCGGATCGTCGAGCCGGAGGCGGCCCGGCTCGCCGCCGGCCGGGCCGGCCCCGACGACGTACGCGTCCTGTACGCCGCCCTGGCGGCCATGGAGACCGCGGCGGCGCAACCCGGCCGCCGCGGCTACGTCGAGGCCGACATCGCCTTCCACCGGGCCCTGCTCGACGCCAGCGGCAACCGTCTGCTCGGCTCCCTCGGCCGCGCCGTCGACATCGCGCTGGAACACAGCTTCCAGGTCAGCACCCGGACCCCCGGCGCGGTGGAGGCGTCGCTGCCGGGTCACCGCGCCGTCGTACGGGCCGTCGAGGCCCGCGATCCCGAGGCCGCGGCGGCCGCCGTGCTGGCCATCGTCGAGGCCGCCGAACAGGAGATCGCCCGGTCGCCCGGACTGCCGGACGACGCCGTGTGACGACAGGCGGCCCGGCCGCACCGGGGCTCGGCGCCGTGCCGCGCCGTGCCGCGCCGTGCCGTGCCGCGCGGCGCCGGCGGTCAGGCCGCCGCGGGTTCCTCGGCGAGGAACTTCTCCAGGTACTCCCGGGCGCGTTCGTCGAAGGCCGCGTACTGCGCCTCTCGCTCGGCACCCGCGACCGCTTCGCCGACCAGGAGGTTGCCCTCGGCGTCGACGCGCTGCGGGCGCTCCTCGGCGTCGGTGAGCAGGCCGACGGCGGAGTGGGAGAAACCGCAGTAATAGGCGATGCCCTCGCTCAGATTGGCCTCCAGGACGGCCTTCATCCCCTCGATGACGGGATCGTCGGCGGTGGCGCCGGCCAGGCCCAGCCACAGGATGCGCTTGCCGGCCAGTCGGGGCTTGCTGCGGCCGTAGGCGAACCCGTAGTTCCATACGCGGTCGATCCAGCCCTTGAGGACGGCGGGCACGTTCTGCCAGAACACCGGGAAGACGGCGACGACGACATCGGCGGCGAGCAGGCGCCGCATGTGGGCGTGCGCCTCGTCCGAGTACCGCTTGTCCCGGTCGCCCCAGTCCGGCTGGTCCGCCACCGTCATCCGCGGGTCGAACCCCTCGGCGTGCAGGTCGAGCAGGTCGACGCGGTAGCCGGCGGCTTCGAGCCGGGCGGCGGCCCGGCGGGCCGTGTGCGCGGTGAGGGAATCGGTGCGGTGATGGGCGACGACGACGAGGGCTGTCTTGGTCTGGCTTTCCTGCTGCGGCACAGTGGCTCCCGGCTGGGTCTCGGTCGGTGCGATGACTCCAGTACAACCAGGGCGGCATGGATGATCCATGGGGGAAACGCTCCAAAACATAGGCCATCGTCTACGGTGGCTGCCATGGACCCTCTGAGTTCGCTGCTGAGCGGCATCCGGGCCGAGGGGTCGGTGGTCAGCCACGCCGTGCTGACGGTGCCCTGGACCATCCGCTTCGCCGACGCCGCGCCGCTCACCATGATCAGCGTGCTGCGCGGCGGCGGCACCCTGCTGCTGCCCGGCGGCATCGAACGAGCGGTCGGCGCGGGCGACACCGCCATCGTGCGCGGCCCCGAGCCGTTCCACCTCGCGGACCGTCCCGCCACCGTGCACGGCCCGCACGCCGCGTACGAGATCGCCTGCTTCGCCGCGCCCGGGGAATGCTCCGCCGAGGAACTGGGCGGCATCCGGTGGGGCGCCGACGACAAGGACACGACCGCGCTGATCGTGGGCGCCTACCGCGCCTCGGGCCACCGCCACGAGCGACTCCTGAAGGTCCTGCCGCCCGTCCTGGTGGTCGAGGAGGACGCCGAGGTCTGTGCCTGGCTGGAGACGGCCGCCGCCGACGCCGCGGACCGCTCGGCCGGTTCGCAGGCGCTGATGGACCGGCTCCTCGACTGGGCCCTGGTGTGCACGCTGCGCACCTGGTTCGACCGGGCGGGCGCCGACGCGCCCGCCTGGTACCGGGGCCTCGCCGACCCGGTCCTCGGCCCCGCCCTGCAGTCCTTCCACGACCGGCCCGCCGAGGCGTGGACGGTGGCCTCCCTGGCCGCCCGGTCCGGCGTCTCCCGGGCGCTGTTCGCCAAGCGCTTCACCCAGTTGATGGGCCGTCCGCCCCTGGCCTATCTCACCGAGTGCCGCCTGGACGAGGCCGCGGCGCTGCTGGCCGACACCGACCTCGGCATCGGCCTGATCGCCAAGTCCGTCGGATACGCCGACGCGTTCGGCTTCAGCGCCGCGTTCAAACGCCACAAGGGCCTGAGCCCCAGCAGGTTCCGCGCCGCGACCGCCGCGGCGGCCCTGGACCCGCCCCGACGCAGGAACTGACCGGTGCCCGCTCCCCGTTCACCGGCGATCGCCGGCCGGGCGGGTCCGAAGATTGTCGAGGTCATGTCCTGATGCGCTGTTTAGGCGCGCTCAGCCGGGCACCCGTGGGGCCTGAGATCCCGATCTTGGGATCTCCTACCGAAAGGGCTTCCTCATGAGTGCTGTGAATCCGGTCGGCAACGCGGGCCACCACGCGGGCACTGACACGGTCGCCCCCCGGACGCGCCGTCTCTCCACCGAGACGAAGGCTGCCTTCAAGACCACCGAGTTCTTCGCCTACGTCGCCGCGGTCGTCGCGGTGCTGATCGCCTCCATGGTCGTGGGAGACGACGAAGGCCACGCCGACTACTTCCGGGCCGACAAGGCGTGGCTTTACATCGTGGTCCTCACCGTCGGCTACATGATCAGCCGGGGTCTGGCCAAGTCCGGCAGCCGCGACCCCTATGACGAAACCCGCTGAGCACCTACAGCGTTCGTAGCGAAGGGTCCCTGCGCTCCGTGAGCGACAGGGGCCCTTCCGCTTCGACCCGCACGTCCGTGAGCACGGCGATCTTCGGGGTAGACGGGTTTCATGTTCTTCTTCAGCAATCGCATCGGCTGTCTGGGTTCCCTGCTCATCAGCGCGACAGCGACCGCCATTCTGTACCTGCTCCTTTCCCGCTGACCTCCGCTCGGTCCGCGGTGTCGGACGGCGGTCGTGGTGCAGACGCACGTTGCGCTCGGCCAGGCGGTGCGGAATCACGGGCACCGAGCAGTCCATGCGGCAGGCGCTGCGCTCCACGCGGCCCGGCGGCAACGTCGGCTTCGTCGGCGTCCCTCACGGCGTGGCGGTGGACGGCGCCGAACTGTCGCATCGACCCCGGCAAGGTCTTCGGCCTCACCCTGCCGCTCGAACGGGTGGCCGACGCCTACCGGGCCATGGACGAACGGCGCGCCATCAAGGCCCTCCTCAAGCCCTGAGCCGGCCGTTCCACGGCACCCGCGACACCGACACGCGTCGGCTGTGGCGGGTGCCGTGCCGTGTCGGGGGTCGGTACGTGGGTGTCCGGCCGGAGACGGCGGCACGGCAGGCCGCCGGTGTGTCCCACGGCCTGCGCTTCCAGGTCGGCGGGGGCCCGGTGCCGCACGGTCGGGAAAGCCGTGACCATCACTCTTTACAGTGACGGTGCCGCCGACCCAGGTACGGCCCGGCCGGCTCCTCGCTACGGTGGCGCGGTGTTCGTTACCTCGTACGTCCGCTTGGAGGCGGACGTCGTCCAGACCTCTTCCGCCCGCCCGCACACCGGTGCGTCCCGGCGGTCACCGGGCACGGCGACGGCGCCGCCGCACGGCCGAGGCAAGCCGGGCTCGCCGAAGCGGGGGACACCGTAGCGACGCCCGGTCCGGGCAGCACGCACGCCTGCCGCACCCCCGCCCGTCATGCGCCCCTACGAACCGAAGAGGTGTCTGTGCCTTCGCCCACGCACGCATCCCGTCCTGTGCCGACCGACCGGCGGCTGGCCCGCGAACCGATCGCCGTCATCGGCATGGCCGGCAGATTCCCCAAGGCCGGCGACGTCCAGGAGTACTGGGACAACATCGTCAAAGGACGCGACTGCTCGGACATCGTGCCGGAGAGCTGGTGGAAGACCGAGCAGCACTACGACCCGGACCCGTTCGCCGAGGACAAGACCTACTGCCGGCACGGCGGGTTCCTCACCCCCGAGATCTTCGACCCCCGCGAGTTCGGCGTGCCGCCCAACACCCTGGACTCCACGGGCCTGGTGCAGTTGCTGAGCCTGGTCGTGGCGAAGGAGACCCTGCTGGACGCGGGCCGCGGCCGCGAGCAGTGGTACGACCCGGCCCGCACGGGCGTCGTGCTCGGGGTGTGCGGCACCAACTCCACCCTGATCCCGCTCGCCACCCGGCTGCTCGCCCCGCAGATCACCGAGACGATGACCCGCCTGGGCTTTCCCGAGGAGGAGGCCCGCCGCGTGGTGCGGACGCTGCTGGCCGCCCTGCCGGGGTGGACGGAGGACTCCTTCCCCGGCATCCTCGGCAACGTCGTCTCCGGCCGGGTCGCCAACCGGCTGGACCTGCGGGCCGCCAACCACACCGTGGACGCGGCCTGCGCCAGTTCTCTCGCCGCCCTGCGTTCCGCGGTCGACGAACTGGTCGGCCACCGGGCGGACCTCATGCTCACCGGAGGCTGCGACGCGGACAACTCGATCGTGACGTTCCTCTGCTTCAGCAAGACACCCGCCCTCTCCCTCAGCGGCCGGGCACGGCCCTTCGACGCCGAGGCCGACGGCACACTCCTCGGCGAGGGCGTCGGCATGCTCGCCCTCAAACGGCTCGCCGACGCCGAACGCGACGGCGACCACATCTACGCCGTCCTGCGCGGCCTCGGCGGCTCCAGCGACGGCCGGGGCCAGAGCATCTACGCCCCCTGCGGCACGGGCCAGCTCACCGCGCTCCGCCGGGCCTACGAGGACGCGGACTGCCCGCCGCGGTCGGTCGAGCTGATCGAGGCGCACGGCACCGGCACCCGCGCGGGCGACGAGGTCGAACTGACCGCCCTCGACGAACTGCTGGCCGGCTCCGACGACCGGCACCACACCGCGATCGGCAGCGTGAAGTCCCAGATCGGCCACGCCAAGGCGGCGGCCGGAGCCGCCGGGCTGATCAAGGCGGTACTCGCCCTCCACCACAAGGTGCTGCCGCCCACCATCAACGTGCGCACCCCCAATCCGCGGGCGGCCCGCGAGGACGGGGCCCTGTACGTCAACACCGTCGCCCGCCCCTGGGTCCGGGACCCCGCCAGGACCGTACGGCGGGCCGGGGTCTCCGCGTTCGGCTTCGGCGGGGTGAACTACCACGCCGTCCTGGAGGAGTACACCGGCACCGGCGACGGCACGCGCGGCGAACCCGATCGCCCCCTGCACGACACCCCCCGCGTCCACCTCTGGCACGCCCCGGACGCCTCCGCCCTGCTTGACGCCCTGGAGCGGGGAGACGCCCCGCGGCGGGAACCCCCGCCGGCCGACCACCCCCGCATCGGCTTCGTCGCCACGGACCCGGCGGAATACGCCGACCTGCTCGCCCTCGCCGCGGACCGGCTCCGCGCCGAACCCGGCCGGGACGAGTGGAGCCACCCCCGCGGCGTCCACTTCCGCTCCGCCGCCCTGCCCACCGGCATCAGGACCGCCGTGCTCTTCCCCGGGCAGGGCAGCCAGTACGTCGACATGGGCCGGCCCGCCGCCCTCGCCCTGCCGCCGGTACGCAGGGCCTTCGACGAGGCCAACGCGCTGTTCCCGCCGACGGACAGCCTCGCCCGCACCGTCTTCCCGGCGCCGGGCACCGCGGAACCCGGGGCACTGGAGGCGCGCCTGCGCCGCACCGCCTACGCGCAGTCGGCGATCGGCGCGCTGTCGATGGGACAGTACCGGTGGCTGCGCGAACTCGGTCTCGCCCCCGACGGCTTCCTCGGGCACAGCTTCGGCGAACTGACCGCCCTGTGGGCGGCCGGCGCCCTGACCGACGAGGCGTTCACCGCCCTGGCACGGGCCCGGGGACTGGCCATGGAACCCCCCGCGGGACAGGACGCCGGGGCGATGGCCGCGGTACGGATGCCCGCCGAGGACCTGGCGCGGGCACTGGCCGACCACCCGGAGCTGGTGGTGTGCAACCGCAACGCGCCCGACGAGCACACCGTCGGCGGACCGACCGCCGCCGTCCGGGACTTCACCGGCCGCCGCGCCGCCGAGGGCGTCCCGGCGCACCTGCTGCCGGTCGCCGCCGCCTTCCACACCGCGCACGTGCGGCACGCCGTCGAAGCCTTCGCCGAAGCCTGCTCCGCGACGGACTTCGCCGAACCCCGCGTCCCGGTCTACCCGGGCACCGCGGGCGCCCGCTACGGCCGCGGTGCGCAGGCCGACCGGCGCACGCTGGCCGAACAGCTCCGGGAACCGGTGGACTTCGCGGCCCGGCTGGAGGAGATGTACGAGGACGGCATCCGGATCTTCGTCGAATGCGGTCCCGGGCAGACCCTGACCGGACTGGTGCGCAGGACCCTGGGCGACCGGGGCGTGGAGACGATCGCCTGTGACGCCGGTGCCCGCGCCGACGGTTGCGCGGCGCTCCACCAGGCCGCCCTGAAGCTGGCCGTGCTCGGACTGCCCCTGACCGGCTTCGACCGGTACGCCCGGCCCCGCACGGCCGAGCGTCCCGCCCCCTCGAAGATGGCCAGGGTGCTGGACGGCCCGAACTTCGCGACGGTGCCGCTGCGGCAGGATTACGAACGGCAGCTCGCGCAGGCGAAGGCGGAGGAGGAACAGGACCGCCACGCTCACCGGGCGGAGGTGCCGGTGGCGCCGGCGGCCGTACCCGAGACCGACCCGCTCACCCGGGCCGCCGCCGACCACCTCGCCGCCCACACCCGCTACCTCGACAGCCAGACGCGCACCGCGGAGCGGCTGACCGGACTCCTCGCTCAGCGCCCGCTCGACGACACCCTGGCGGCGGCCATCAGCACCGTCACCGACCACAGCGTCGCGCTGGGGGAGAGCCACGCCAAGGCCGGCGAGGCCGTCGCCGCCATGCTGCGGCTCGCCCACGACGGACGGCCGCCCACCGGAGGGGACGCGGACGCCGCGCCCACGACCGCGACCGGGACGGGCCAGGGACAGAGGCAGGACCAGGAACAGCCACCGGTCCCGCTGGTCCCCCGGCAGGAAGCCCCCGGGGACCGGACGGCCACCCCCGAGCCGGGCTCCGTCCCCGAGCCACGGGCGGGCTCCCCCCGTTCCGCGCTCGCCCAGTTGTGGGCCGCAGAGCAGAGCGGAGAGGGGCTGACCGGGGAAGCCACCATGGACGCCGGCACGGTGGACCCGGCCGAACTGGAGGAGGCGTTCCGCCGCGTGGTCGCCGAGAAGACCGGCTACGACACCGACATGATCGAGCCGGACATGTACCTCCAGGAGGACCTGGGCATCGACTCGCTGAAGCTGGTCGAGATCGGCGCGGAGATGTGGCGCCGCTACCCCGTGATCGGCCGTACCGAGATGTACCGCCTCAGCGAGGCCGGGACCGTCGGGCGACTGGAGGAGATGCTGCACGAGATCCTCGCCCGCCGGCCCCGGCTGGTCCTGGGCACCCATGCCCCGGGGACCGGACGGGTCTTCGTCACCCTCCGGGACCTGCCGCCCGCCGACGTGTGCGTCGACGCCTTCGCCCCCCGGCCCCGCGCCCTGCTGCTCGACGACGGCGGTGACCTGCCGGGCATCCTCCGGAACACGCTCGTCGCACGGGGCTGGGAGGTGTGCCGGCTGACGCTGCCCGGCACCGGCCGGCCCGGCGAAGGGACCGGTACCGCCGCCCGGCCGGCCGACTGGGGGGAACCAGCGCTGGCCTCGGCCATGGAGGAGGCGCTGGACGGGGCCGCACGGCTGGACCTGTGCGTGCTGCCGGTCAGCCGTACCGCGGACACCGACGCCGACACCATGCTCGACCGACTGCGGCACGCGGTCCTGGTGGCCAAGCACACCCGCCCCCTGCTGGAGGCCGCCGCGGCGGACGGCACCCGTACCGCGCTGGTGACGGTGACCCGACTGGACGGCGCCCTCGGCTATGCCGGGTCCGGCGGCGACCCCCTCGCCGCGCTCGCCGGCGGCCTGGGCGGCCTCGTGAAGACCTTCGCCATCGAGGCGACGCCGGTGTTCTGCCGCGCGGTCGACCTCGCGCCCGACCTGCCCGACGAGGACGCCGGCGAGGCTTTCGCCGCCGAACTGGGCGACCTCGCCACCGACGTCCGGGAGATCGGCGTCGACGCGCGGGGACGCCGTACCCCGGTCGTCTCCGCCGACCCTCCGCCGCGCCCGGCGGAACCGGACCGGGCCGTGGAGTTCACCGACGACGACCTGCTGCTCGTCACCGGTGGCGCCAGGGGCATCACCGCCTGGTGCGTCCAGGCACTGGCGGCCGAACACCGCTGCGGCTATCTGCTGTTGGGCCGCACCCCGCTGGAGTCCGAACCGGAGTGGGCCGACGGGCTCACCGAAGCGGAACATCTGCGCGCCGCCCTCGCCGAGCGGGCTCGGCAGTCGGGCGAGGACCCGGACCGGGACGCGGTCCGCGACAAGCTGGAGGACGATGTCCGACGGCTCCTGGCCCAGCGCGGCATCCGCTCCTACCTCGACGCGCTGCGCGCCCACGGCGTGGAGGCCGCCTACGTGTCCGCGGACGTACGGGACCCGCGGGCCGTGTCCGCCGCGCTCGCCCCGTACGCCGCACGGATCACCGGCGTGGTGCACGGTGCGGGCGTCCTGAGCGACCGGTCGCTGGCGGAAGTCACCGCCGAGTCCGTCGCCCCGGTGATCGACACCAAACTCGCCGGCCTCCACTCGGTCCTCGGCGCCCTGGACACCGACCGGCTGCGTCACCTGATCGTGTTCTCCTCCGTCACCGGCATCTGGGGCAACGTCCGGCAGGCCGACTACGCACTGGCCAACGAGAGCCTCAACCGCTTCGCCTGCGCCTTCCAGGCGGCCCACCCGCGCTGCCGGGCCCTGCCGCTGGCCTGGGGCCCCTGGGCCGGTGGCATGGCCGACCGGGTCATTGAGATGTTCACGGAGATCGGCGTGCCCATCCTCAGCCGGGAGGACGGCTGCGCCCACTTCCTCACCGCGACGACCGCCGGCGCCCCCACGGGCACCGTCACCGTCATCGGCCCCACCTCGCCCCTGCACCACCGCCAGGAGCACCTGCCCGCGGGCGGCCGCACCGCCCATCGGTCGCTGCGCGGCATCGCCGCCGAACCTCTCCTGCGCGACCACTCCTACGGCGGTGTTCCGTTGCTGCCCATGACCGCCGCCGTGGGCTGGGCCCTGCACGCCGTCGAACGCGCCCACGGCGGTCGCCGCCCCGTCGTCGAGTGCCGCGACATGCGGATCACCCACGGCCTGACCTTCCCCGACGGCCACGAGGAGGGCTTCCGGCTCCGCATGGTCCCCGAGGACGACCCCGCCGACGTCCGGGTGACCGTCCACGACACCACCGAACGGGCAAGGCTGCGCTTCGAGGGTTCCTTCCGGATCGCCGAACGGCCCGGCGAGCCGGAGAGGCTGGACATCCCCGAGTGCACGGCCGACGGGGACCCGCATCCCGGCTATGCCGACGGCAGGCTGTTCCACGGACCCACCCTACGGGGCCTGCGCGACGTGCTCGTGGCGGAACCCGACCGGTTCGTGATCGCGGCCCGGATGCCCGACCCGCCGTTCGCCGAGGGGGCGTACGCGGGCCTGCTGTACAGCCCGGCACTGTCCGACCTGCTGTTGCAGGCCGCGCTCCTGGCTATGGTCCGCGGTACGGACGACACCGAGGACGTCCCCCTGCCGGTCTCCGTCGAACGCCTGGAACTGTTCGCACCCCTGCCCGACGACGAGCCCTTCGCGGTGAGCGTCGAGGTGCACGACGACGACAACCGCTCACCGTTCTTCTCGGAGTGCACCCTGACCGCGTGCGCCGCCGACGGCCGGGCTCTGCAGCGGTGGCACCGGACGCGGGTGCTGTGGGTCGCCCCCGGCGCGATCACCGACAGCATCGCCCCGCCGGTCGGCCGCGCCGCGACCGCGGGCCGGAACTGAGGGAGGCGGCCGTGGACGAACTCGCCTTCGAGGGCACGCCGTTCATCGCGGAGCCGCCGCCCGTCGCCCCGGAGGCGGCGCCCGGCACGCCGGTGCCGCCACTCGCCGCCCCCGGACCGGCGCCCGTCGCCTCCGGGCCCGCGGCCGGACGCGTCGCACCCGCCGCCCCCGGGGCACCGGCGCTCCGGCTCGCCGCCCAGGTGCAGCGGGCCCACGCCGCGGTGCTGACGGCCCATCAGGCCATCGCGGTCTGGCAGTTCGCCCGTGTCGTACGGCCCGGTCGCACCCCGGCTTCCGTACCCGCGGCCGAGTCCGCCGACGGCAGGGGCGGGCTGCCGGCGGCGGTGGCCCGTGCCGTCCGCGACGCCGGTGCCGCCCCCGGTCCCGGCCGCCTCGCCGTCACCTTCCACGAAGTGGCGCCTGAGGGCGCGGTGACGCTGCGAGCGGTACGGCAGGACGAGGGATGGCAGGTCCGGGACGGCGTCCGCCCCGCCGCCACCGTCGTACCGCACACGGCCGAGTGGCCGCGCCGCCCCGTCCCCCGCTTCCCGGCCGACCCCCGGCCGCTGGCCCGTACGTCCGTGGACCGGCTCACCGAGACGGACCTGACCGCCTTCGCGGCCGGCGACATCGCGGCGGCGCTCGGCCCGGACTACGACCAGAGTCACCTCCCGCCCGACGCCCGGCCGGCGAAGGAGTCCTTCCGGCTCCTGAAGGGCGTCACCGGTATCGACCCTCGTGGCGGTGCCTACGGCCAGGGCAGCCTGCGGGCCGTACTCCGGCTGCCGGACGACGACCCCGGACCCCTCTGGGGCCACCTCGTCGCCGCGGCGCTGGAGGTGCTCCGGGCCTACGCGCTGTACCTCGGTCTGCACCTGTGCCTGCCGGGCGCGCGGGCCGTGCCCGTGTCCGCAGTGCCCCTGCTGGTGGAGGTGGGCGAGGGCGTGGTGCCGGGCGGCGAGCTGTGCGTCGACGCAGAGATCACCGCCACCGGCATGGTCGACCGGCCCTTCCTCGTCGCCGACTGCTCCTTCCGGGCGCGGGGACGCACGGTGGCCCGGGTGCGCGACAGCGGCATGGTGCTGCGGGAGAGCCGGGACACGGACCTGTCCGCCCGGCCGGACGTCCCGAGCTGCCGTCGCGCCCCCGGCGGTGCTCCGGTCTTCCTGCACGAGCTGCACGCCGCGCACACTGCGGAGGGCCGGCCGGGACTGTTCCCCGAGCTGGGCACCGCCCGGGTCCGTCCCCGGCTGCCGCGCGGAGACATGAGAATGGTCGACCGGGGGAGGTACGGCGGGGACGCGCGGCAGGAGTACCGGCCCGGCAGCAGCCTGGGCGTGTTCGAATACGACGTTCCCCCGGACCCGTGGTACCTGCGTGAGTCCGGCGAGGTGCTGCCGCCCTTGGCCCTCATGGAGGTCGCCCTGCAACCGGTCGGGGTGTTCAGCGTGCTGCTCGGCGGGGCCGGTGAGTACGCCGGTCAGGACCTGTACTGCCGCAACCTGGACGGCCGGTTGCGGCTGCTGCGGGAGACGGCGCTGCCCGCCACCACCGTCGAGCAGCGGGTGACGCTGCGATCCCGTACCCGACTGCCCGGCGGGGCGCTGCACCGCTGCGGCTGGGACCTGCGTTCCGGCGGCACCTCCTTCTGCACCGGCGAGGCCGTCCACGGCGTCTTCACCGCGGAGATGATGGAGCGTCAGCGGGGCCTGGACGACGGCCGGAGCGTGCCGCCCTGGCTGGAGGCGCACGGCCCGGCGGCGGGCTCGGTGCGCCGGGTCGACCTGCGGGGCGACGCCCGGCTCGGCCGGGGCCGGCTGGCCCTGCTGGAGGACGTGGTGCTGGTCCCCGGCGGCGGGGAGCACGGCGCGGGGTACGTGCTGTGCGACAAGCCGGTGCGGCCGGACGACTGGTTCTTCGACCACCACTTCTTCCAGGACCCGGTCATGCCCGGATCGGCCGGGGTGCAGATGCTCTTCCAGGCCGTGCACGCCTTCGCCCTGCACACCGGGCTGACGGACCACCTGGCCCGTCCCCGGTGCGCCCTGTCCGTGGGGGAGGAGCTGAGCTGGTCCTACCGCGGGCAGATCCTGCGCGAGCACGAGCGGGTACGCGGCGAGGTCCACCTCCGCCGCGTCCACCGGCACGCCACCGGTGTGCGACTGCACGCCGACGGCAGCGTGTGGCGCGACGACCTGCGGATCTACCGGGTGCGCAACATGGCCGTCGACATCACCGGTTGGGAACCCGGAGACCACGAGGCGCAGGAGGTGCCCGGATGACCGCGGCGGCGGTGCGCTACGACCCGCAGGGCGTGTACGAGGTGCTGGCCGACCTCGCGAGCCCTTGCTACATCGTCTCCGGCGGCGGCCGGGTCGGCGCCATGCCGGAGCCGCCCGCGCCCGGCGGCGGACTGCGTCCGCTGGCCGCCGTGGGACCGCTGTCCCCGGAGGAGATCGGTTCCGGGGACTTCCGGCGGCACCACGGGGCGCGGTACGCCCATATGGCGGGGGCCATGGCCGGCGGGATCGCCGGCGAGGAACTGGTCACCGCCTACGGCCGGGCCGGACACCTGGCCTCCTTCGGCGCCGCGGGACTGCCCCCCGCCCGGATCGACCGCGCACTGGAGCGGTTGCGGGGCGCGCTGGGTCCGTCCGAGGCGCCGTACGCCTGCAACCTCCTGCACCACCCCACGGACCCGGCCGCGGAACGTGCCTGCGTCGACGCGTGCCTGCGGCACCAGGTGCGGTGCGTGGAGGCGTCGGCCTTCGTGCGGCTCACCCCGGACCTGGTGCGCTACCGCGTGGCCGGTCTCGCCCCCGGCTTCGCGTCCGGCGGGGTACGGGCCGGTCACCGGGTCGTCGCCAAGGTGTCCCGTCCGGAGACCGCGGAGCTGTTCCTGCGGCCCGCCCCCGAGGCCATGGTGGCGGACCTGCTGGCGCGAGGACAGGTCACGGGCGAGCAGGCGGCCCTCGCCCGTACCGTCGCGATGGCCGACGACATCACCGTCGAGGCCGACTCCGGCGGCCACACCGACCGCAGGCCGCTGGTGGTGATGCTGCCGATGGTGCTCCGCCTCCGCGACCGCCTGGCCCGCGAGGTGCCGGCCGCCGCGCGGGTCCGGGTCGGCGCCGCGGGCGGGATCGGCACCCCGGAGGCCGTGGTGGCGGCCCTGGCCCTCGGCGCCTCCTACGTGGTCACCGGATCGGTCAACCAGGCCCTCACCGAGTCCGGGACCTCGGCGGCCGTCAAGCGGCTCCTGGCCGAGGCCGGTCCGGCCGACTGCACCATGGCCCCGGCCGCTGACATGTTCGAACAGGGCGTCACTGTCCAGGTACTCGGCCGCGGCACGATGTTCGCGGGGCGGGCCGGACGGCTGTACCGGCTCTACCGCGACCACGCGGGGCTGGAGTCCCTGCCGGACGCCGAACGCGCGTACCTGGAGGGGCGCATCCTGCGCCGTCCCGTGGCGGAGGTGTGGCGGGACACCGCCGCCTATCTGCGGGAGCACCGACCGGAGTGGCTGGACCGCGCCACGGGCGACCCCAAGTACCGGATGGCGATGGTCTTCCGCTGGTACCTGGGCATGGCCTCCCGCTGGGCCACCGAAGGCGACACCGCGCGCCGGGGCGACTGGCAGGTCTGGTGCGGCCCCGCCCTGGGCGCCTTCAACGCCTGGACGGCGGGCAGCGCGCTGGCCGCGCCGGAGCACCGGCACGCCGCCGACGTCGCCGGGCACCTGCTGCGTGCGGCGGCCTTCCACAGCCGGGTCACCCAGCTCCGCCTCGCCGGGGTACGGCTGCCCGCCGTCTGCACCACCTACCGGCTGCCGTCCGCCGCCTCCGGGCCCGGTACGTCCCCGGGCGCGCGGACGGCCGGTCCCTCACCGGTCCCGGCACCGGCTCCCGCCCCGGGCTGACCACTGTGGGCTGACCACTGCGGGCGGCGTCCCGGTGGCCGTCCCGACGCGCACGGCTCCGGGACGCGGACCGCCGCGCGCCCCGCCCATCGGGAGCGGTCGCACGCAGGGGCCGTCGCGCGGGACCCGCTCCGGACGCCTCGCGGGCGACCGTCACCGGAACACCGCTCCCGCCGTCCGCTCTCGCCGTCCGCGCCGGCCGTCCGCGTCAGATGACGCCCTGGGCGAGCATCGCGTCCGCGACCCGTTCGAAGCCGGCGATGTTGGCGCCGGTGACGTAGTCGCCCGGGGCGCCGTAGCGCTGGGCGGTCTCGTGGCAGGTGGCGTGGATGTCGTTCATGATGCGGGTCAGCTCCTCCTCCACCCGGGCCGGCGACCAGGCCGTACGCGCGTGGTTCTGCGCCATCTCCAGGGCGCTCACCGCGACCCCGCCCGCGTTGGCGGCCTTGCCGGGGCCGAAGGCGACGCCCGCGCGCTGGAAGAGGTGCACCGCCTCGGGGGTGGTGGGCATGTTCGCGCCCTCGGCGACCGCCTTCACGCCGTTGCGCACGAGCATCGCCGCGGCGTCCGCGTCCAGCTCGTTCTGGGTGGCGGACGGCAGCGCGATGTCCGCGGGCACCTCCCAGACCCGTCCGTCCGGCACGAAGCGGGCGGAGGCCCCGCGCCGCTCGGCGTAGGTGCTGATCCGCCCGCGTTCCACCTCCTTGACCTGCTTGAGCAGTTCTACGTCGATGCCCTTGTCGTCGACGACGTACCCGCTGGAGTCCGAGCAGGTCAGCGGGTTGGCGCCGAGGGCGAGCAGCTTCTCGACGGTGTAGATGGCGACGTTGCCGGAGCCGGAGACGACCGCCGTCTGCCCCTCCAGGTCCTCGCCGCGCTCGCGCAGCATCGCCGCCGCGAACAGCACGCTGCCGTAACCGGTGGCCTCGGGCCGGATCGCCGAGCCGCCCCAGCCCGTGCCCTTGCCGGTGAGGACCCCGGCCTCCCAGCGGTTGGTGATCCGCCGGTACTGCCCGAACAGGTAGCCGATCTCGCGTCCGCCGACGCCGATGTCGCCGGCCGGGACGTCGGTGTGCTCGCCGATGTGCCGGTACAGCTCCGTCATGAACGACTGGCAGAACCGCATGACCTCCGCGTCGCTGCGGCCGTGCGGGTCGAAGTCGCTGCCGCCCTTGCCGCCGCCGATGCCGAGGCCGGTCAGCGCGTTCTTGAATATCTGCTCGAAGCCGAGGAACTTGACGATCCCGAGGTTGACGGACGGGTGGAAGCGCAGGCCGCCCTTGTACGGGCCGAGGGCGCTGTTGAACTCCACCCGGAAACCCCGGTTGACGTGCACACGGCCCTGGTCGTCCTGCCAGGGCACCCGGAAGATGACCTGGCGTTCCGGCTCGCACAGCCGCTCGATGAGGCCCGGCTCGGCGTACTCGGGCCGCGCCGCCAGCACCGGGGCGAGCGTGTCCAGCACCTCGTGCACGGCCTGGTGGAACTCCGGCTGGGCCGGGTTGCGCCGCTCGATCTCGACGCGCAGGGCGTCGAGCCGGGTCTTGCTGTCGTCTCGGGTCGTCACAGGGGCCCTTCCTCACACGGCTGCCACCGGTACGAGACCGGTGCTGAGCGCTCGGCGCCGTTGCCGCGCGCAGGACGGGCCGTCCCGGGTCGTCGCCCGGAAACGGCCGGTCCTCAGTGTTACCCCTGTGTAAAGCCCGAGGCCAGCACGGATGTGCCAACTGTCCGGACTCTGAGACTCCGCGCCTGCGCGACGGCACGGCGACGGCCGGGTCGAGCATGTTGACGAGGCCGCCGGTGCCGACGCCGAGGCAGCGGGCGCTCTGCCGCAGTACCGGGTTCACGGCGAGTCGGGCACGGGGGCGGCCGCCACCGGAGTCCTCGGCGAGACCTCGCTGAGCACTCCCCGGTCCAGCACCCCGAACCGGCCGGCCCGGCGCACGTCGCGGGAGGAACGTATACCCACGGCGACCAGTCCTCCAGGGCCGGACCGGGATCAGGCACCCGCCGCCCGAGGCACCCCCGGCCCTCGGCGGCGGCCGTGGTCTTGACGCTGTCCTCGGGGGCTGGTTAGCGTCGCGAGCACTTCGTCCGACGGTCGGCCGACGGGTCAGGTGAAGCCGGCCCGGCAGCGATGGGAGCGTGCGACACCCGTGACCGACATACCCGACCGCCGTGCGCTGGTGGTCCGTGGCGGCTGGGAGGGCCACGACCCCGTCACCATCACCGACCTCTTCCTGCCGTTCCTCAAGGACCACGGTTACGCGGTCGACACCGCGGACGATCTCGCGGTCTACGAGGACGCCGAACGGCTCGCCGCCACCGACCTGGTGGTGCAGTGCTGGAGCATGGGGGAGATCACCGCCGGGCAGAGCCGCGGCCTGTCGGCGGCCGTGCGGGCCGGTACCGGCTTCGCCGGCTGGCACGGCGGCATCATCGACGCGTTCCGCGGCGACCTGGACTACTTCCTGCTGACCGGCGGTCAGTTCCTCATGCACCCGCCCGGATTCGTCGACCACGAGGTGAACCCGGTCCCCGAGCGGTCCGACCACCCGGTCCTGCGCGGGCTCGGCGACTTCCGGGTGCACACCGAGCAGTACTGGGTCGCGACCGACCCGGCCATCGACGTCCTCGCCACCACCACCTTCGGCGCGGACACGGACGCGGACACGGACACGGACCACGACACGCCCGTCGTCATGCCCGCGGTGTGGACCCGCCGGCACGGCGCGGGACGCGTCTTCGTCTCGGCCATCGGCCACAAGGCCGACGACTTCGACGTCCCCGAGGTGCGCACGCTGACCGAGCGGGGACTGCTGTGGGCGAGCCGGTGAGCGCACTGCGGGTCGGCATGGTGGGAGCCGGCCACATCAGCGGCCAGTACCTCGCCACCCTGGCCAGGTCGCCGAACCTGCGGCTGACCGCGGTGACCGATCTCGACCCGGCGCGGGCCGCGCGGGCGGCGGCGGGCACCGGTGCCACGGTGGCGCGCGATCTGCCCGCCCTCCTCGCGTGCGACGACGTCGACGCCGTGCTCAACCTGACCGTGCCGGCCGCGCACGCCGAGGTCGCGCTGGCCGCGATCGCCGCGGGCAAGCACGTCTACGGCGAGAAGCCGCTGGCCGCCACCCGGGAAGAGGCCCGTGCCGTTCTGGCCGCGGCGGACGCGGCCGGTGTCCGCGTCGGCTGCGCGCCGGACACCGTGCTCGGCACCGGCGTCCAGACCGCCCGCCGGGCCGTCGACGACGGACTGATCGGCACCCCCGTGGCCGCGACGGCGTTCATGACCGTCCCCGGACACGAAGTCTGGCACCCCGACCCGGAGTTCTACTACCGGCCGGGCGGCGGGCCGCTGCTCGACATGGGCCCGTACTACCTGTCCGCGCTGATCCACCTGCTGGGCCCGGTCACCGCGGTCACCGGCGCGGTCTCCGCGCCGCGCACCGAGCGGGTGATCGGCTCGGGCCCGCGCGCCGGGCAGCGCTTCCCCGTCCAGGTCGACACCCACGTCACCGGCATCCTGCGGCACGCGGGCGGCGCCCTGTCCACGCTGGTGATGAGCTTCGACGTGCACGCCTCCCGGCTGCCCAGGATCGAGGTGTACGGCACCGAGGGATCGCTGTCCGTCCCCGACCCCAACTGTTTCGACGGGCAGGTCGAGCGGTACGCCGCGGAGCGGGGGGAGTGGGAGCCGCTGCCGGTGTCCGCCGGGTACCCGGGCGCCGGACGCGGCACGGGACTGGCCGACCTGGCGGACGCGCTGGCCGCCGGGGAACCGCACCGCGCGTCCGCCGAACTGGCCGCGCACGTACTGGAGGTCATGCTCACCCTCCTGGACGCGGCCCGCGAGGGCGGCACCCTGCCGGTCACCGGCTGCCCGCGCCCCGCCCCGGTCCCGGCCCCCGACGCACCGGCCGCCCCCGGCACGGCAGCCGTCGCCTGACAGCGGGGTACGGCGGCGGGGCCCTGGGCGGGGCAGCGGCGACGCGGCGCGCGGCTGCCGGACACGGCAGCACTCAGTGGGTGATCAGGCCCCGCCCTTGCGGCGGCGCGGCGCGGCCGAGCGGGGCGGCGCCGCGCGCATGTGGTCGCGTACCGGCGCCGGCGGACCGGCGAGGGTCCGCCCGTCGTCCGGCGAGAGCGGTGTGCACGGTCGAGAACAGGTCGGCCGCATCCCGTGACTGGCGGCTTTCGGTCTGACCGTCCGGGGCCGCGGGCCTCACAATGGCGGGCACACGCTGTAGGAGGCCACCGTGAACCCTGCACGTACCGCCAGCCCCTTCGGGACCGCCCTGCGGGCCGCGCTCATCCTCGTACTGCTGCTCGGCTGGTCCGCCGCCCGCGGCCCGGACGCGCGGGCGGCGGAGCGGGGAGAAACACGGGCGAGCGCCGTGGTGCACGGCGGGGACACGCTCTACAGCGCCGCCACCCGGTGCACCGTGGGCTTCAACGCCCGGTCCGGCTCCACGATGTTCGCGCTGATCTCCGGCCGCTGCGCCCAGGGCGCCGGCAGCACCTGGTACGCCGACGCCGCCCTGACCACCGTCGTCGGGGTGACCACGGGGGTGAGTTACCCGGGCAACGACTACGCGACCGTCCGGTACACCAACACGGCGGTCTCCTACCCGGGTGAGGTCTCGCTGGGCGGCGGAGCCACCCGCGACATCACCGCCGCGGCCAACCCGGTCGTCGGGCAGGCGGTCTGCCACGTCGGACGGACCACGGGGTACCGCTGCGGAACCGTCCAGGCGGTCAACGTCACCGTCAACTTCGGCGGCGGCGGCATCGTGAGCGGCCTGTTCCGGTCGAACATCTGCTCAGAGGGCGGCGACACCGGCGGCCCGGCGTTCTCCGGCGGCACGGCCCTCGGCATCATCGTCGGCGGCAGCGGCAACTGCACCTCGGGGGGCGTCACGTACTACCAGCCGGTAACCGAGTGGCTCTCGGTATACGGCCTGAGCATCTACTGAGCCGGGGACCGGCCGGCCGCCACGCGCGGACGCCGGATCGGTCCGCGCGCCCGAGCCGCTCGTCGTCACCGGGCGCAGGTCGGGTTCCGGGGCCGGTACACGGCGGCGTCTTCGCCTCGATCTGGCACTCCATGAGCTCGCCGGAGAAGCGGTCACCCAGCAGTGCCACGGCGGCCGGGAGGACGGCCGAGGCGCCGTCGGCCACGGCACGGCTCTCGGCGGCGGTCAGGAAGTATTCCTCTTCCACCCCCACCGGGGGCTGGTCCTCGGGCACAACCGTCATGGCACAACAGTTCCGGCCGGCCCCCGAGGCCGCAACGCGAGGTCCAGCACGCCGGGGACGGGAGCTGGCGGCGCAGGCGGCACGCGGTGACGGTGAGCCAGGCCGCCAGGGCGGTCCAGGCCAGCGGGTGCTGCGCGGCGGCCGCGGTGCCGATGTGGTGCGTCGCGACGAGCCGGGCGGTGGCGGTGGCGTACATGCCCGCGGGGAAGACGATGCTCCACAGGGCGGGTTCGTAGCCGAGCGGGACCCGGTGCCGACGGTGGCGCCAGACGCCCGCCGCCAGCAGGAAAGGGATCAGGACGGTGGCCCAGGACCACAGGGCGACGACCGTGGCGGTCAACGGCGTCCGCGCCGGGCGGGGCAGCAGCCCGAGGTGACCGAGGAGGACGCCGCCGGCGAGGGTGCTGATGGCGGCGGCACCCATGGTGATCCAGTAGCTGGGCGCGAGACCGGCGGGCGGCGGGGGCGCGTGCCACAGGCGCCGGATCACCGCCGTCAGCGTGGCCAGGTACAGCAGGACCCCGGTGGCCCACAGCGCGAGCGCGGCCGCGAGGGCGACCCGGCCGGGGTACAGCGTGGCGCCGGTGATGACGAGCGATTGCAGGCCGACGGTGGCCAGGAACCACGTGCCGTCCGCCTGCCGGAGCACGCCGCCCGCGCCGGGGCGCACCAGCCGGGCGGCGGCGCGGGCGAGTGCCGTCCACACGCCGCCCGCGAAGGCCAGCAGCGCGCAGGCGGCGACCCGGGCGGGGCCGTGGTCGAGGCGACTGGCGAGGACACCGCTGGCGGCGACCAGGGTGAAGTGCCCGAACAGGCGGGCGGGAGTGCCGAGTTCGCAGCGGACGGCGTCCGGGTGGCAGGCGGCCTTGAGCCCCGTGGCGGCGAGCAGCGCGAGGTACAGCGCGGTGGCGATGCCGTACAGCAGCAGCGACACCGGGCGGACGCCGACCTGGGCCAGGGCCTTGGAGACGATGCCGGTGGCCATGACGGGGGCGAAGCACGCGGGGGGCAGCTCCCGGCACCGGGCGCGCAGTCCCGGCCGTTTCACCGCGAGCGGGTCGCCTGCGGTCCCGGCTGCGACCGGTGGGCGGAGGACGGCGACCGGTTGCCACGGGAGCGGTAGACGACGTAGGGACGGGTCAGGTAGCCGAGGGGGGCGGTGAAGGCGTGCACGAGACGGCTGAAGGGCCACAGCGCGAACAGCGCCATGGCGAGCAGGGCGTGCACCTGGTAGGCGAGGGGGGCATGGGCCATGGCGGACACGTCGGGGTCGAGGGTGAACAGGGAGCGGAACCACACCGAGACGCCCAGGCGGTAGTCGTACGGGTCGGGCTGGAGGGTGGTGGCGGTGGCGGTGAGCCCGGCCAGGAGGACGCAGGCCAGGACGGGGTAGACGGCGCGGTCGCTGCGGCTGGTGGCGGCCCGGACGGCGGGCACCCGCAGACGCCGGTGGAGCAGGATCGCCAGGCCGGCGAGCGTGGCGAGGCCCGCGGTGCCGCCGACGATCAGGGCGTTGGCGTGGTAGAGCCACTCGTGGACGTGGACCTCTTCGGTGAGCGACTCGGGGACGAGCAGGCCGATGACGTGACCGGCCACCACGAACAGGAGCCCGAAGTGGAACAGCGGGCCGCCGACGGCCAGCAGCCTGCTCTCGTGCAGTTGACTGGAGCGGGTGGTGAAGCCGAACCGGTCGTAGCGGTAGCGCCAGGCGCTGCCGGTGACCAGGACGGTGGTGACGAGGTAGGGAAGTACGCCCCACAGGGCGGTGTGCAGGTGGTTCACCGGGGCGTCTCCTGCCTGTGCGGGGTGCCGGGGGTGCTCTGCGGATAGGGCAGGAGGCCGACGGACTCGGTGGGCGGTCCGGTCCGGGCGAGTTCGAGGGCCTCCTTGCGGCTGCTCGGACCGCGGCCGGGCAGGGTGCGGCAGACCGCTTCGACGACGTCGGCGTAGGGGCTGCGGTGGGCGGCCAGGGCGAAGCGCAGCAGTTCCAGGCCGGGCCGGTACTCGGTCAGCAGTCGGGTGCCTGCCTCGGGGGCGCGGGCGGCGAACTCCAGCATCAGGGGCAGGAAGTCGGGCAGTTCGTCGGCCGGGGGCTGCCAGCCGTGCTCGCGGTAGAGGGCCTTCACACGGGCCAGGGCCGCGCCGCGGCGGCGGGTGTCGCCGTCGGTGTAGTAGGTGAGGTACAGGCAGCGGCGCCGGCTGCGGTCGAACGTGGCGACGTACCGGGCCGCCCACTCCAGCGGGGCCCGGCCCCCGGCCCGGTCGCAGAAGCCCAGCAGCAGGCCGACATCGGCGCCGGGCACCGGCTCCAGCGCGGCGCGCACGGTGCGCAGTCGGGCGTGCCAGTCCTCGTCCGGATAGCCGAGCAGCAGGGCGGCGGCCTGATGGACGACCGGGCGGCTCACCGCGACCCGCCTTCCCCGCCGGGGAAGAGACCCTCGGGCCGGCCGCGGCCGTTCCAGTTCAGCAGGTTGACCCGGCCGCGCAGCGAGGTCCCCGCGTGCTCCGGATCGGGGCGGTCCGCGAGCGGGGCGTGGAAGGCGTCCGCGTCCAGCATGCCCACCCCGCCGTGTCCGTCCAGACTGCACCCCTGTGCGATGTCGTCCTCGGGGGTGCGGGCCGCGTAGCCGGTGGGGATGACGTAGCGCTCGTCGTACTTGGCCAGGGCCAGCAGCCGGTACATCGCCTCGATGCCCGGGGCGTCCAGGCCGACGGCGCGGGCGATGGCGGGGTCCTGCCGCTCGCCGAGGTTGACGCGCCGCATGTGGGCGCGCATCGCCGCCAGCCGGCACAGCGCCGCCTCCACGGGGGCGGGGTCGCCCGCGGTGAACAGCCCGGCGAGGTACTCCACCGGGATGCGCAGGGAGTCGATCGCGGCGAACAGCTTCGCGGGGTCCTCGCCGTCGTGACCGGTGGCGGTGAGGGACTCCACCACCGGCGACAGCGGCGGGATGTACCAGACCATGGGCATGGTGCGGTACTCCGGATGCAGCGGCAGCGCCACCTTGTACGTGCTGATCAGCGCGTGCACGGGGGAGCGGCGGGCGGCGGTGATCCAGTCGTGCGGGATTCCGGCGTCCTCGGCGGCACGCTGCACCGCGGGGTCTTCGGGGTCCAGGAAGCAGTCCAGTTGGGCCTGGTACAGGCCCTGTTCGTCCTCGGTGGCGGCGGCCTCGCCGACCCGGTCGGCGTCGTACAGGATCACCCCGAGGTAGCGCAGCCGGCCGACGCAGGTCTCGGAGCAGACGGTCGGCTGGCCCGCCTCGATGCGCGGGTAGCACAGGGTGCACTTCTCGGCCTTGCCCGACTGGTGGTTGAAGTAGACCTTCTTGTACGGGCAGCCGGACACGCACATGCGCCAGCCGCGGCACCGGTCCTGGTCGACCAGGACGATGCCGTCCTCGATCCGCTTGTACAGCGCGCCGGAGGGGCACACGGCCACACAGGACGGGTTGAGGCAGTGCTCGCAGATCCTGGGCAGGTAGAACATGAACGACTGCTCGTACTCCAGGCGCACCCGCTCGTTCATCTGCTGGAGCACGGGGTCGCCCGCCAGGTGCGCGGGGCCGCCGCCCAGGTCGTCGTCCCAGTTGGGGCCCCAGGTGACCTCGGTGGGGCGGCCGTCGATCAGGGAGCGGGGCGCGGCGGTGGGCACGTCGTCGCCCAGGGGTGCCGAGATCAGGTTCTCGTAGTCGTAGGTCCACGGCTGGTAGTAGTCGTCCAGGGACGGCAGTTCGGGGTTGGCGAAGAGCCGGGCCAGGCGGCGCGCCCGGCCGCCGGCCCGCGGTACCAGCCTGCCGTGCTTGAGGTGCCAGCCGCCCTTCCACTTGTCCTGGTCCTGGTAGCCGCGGGGGTAGCCCTGGCCGGGGCGGGTCTCGACGTTGTTGAACCACACGTACTCGGTGCCCTGCCGGTTGGTCCAGGTCTGCTTGCAGGTGACCGAGCAGGTGTGGCAGCCGATGCACTTGTCGAGGTTCATCACCATCGCGACCTGGGCCATCACCCGGCCGAGGGGCGCGTCGCCACGGGACATGTCAGTACTCCACATTCTGGGTGCGACGCCGGATCACGGTGACCGCGTCACGCTGGTTGCCGGTGGGTCCGTAGTAGTTGGGGGCGAAGGAGAGCTGGGCGTGGCCGCCGATCAGATGCGTCGGTTTGATCAGCAGGCGGGTGAGGGCGTTGTGGACACCGCCGCGCCGGCCGGTCGTCTCGGACTTGGGGACGTTCACCAGGCGTTCCTGCACGTGGTACATGAACACCGTGCCGGGAGGCATCCGGTGCGAGACGACCGCGCGGGCGACGACCACGCCGTTGGCGTTCACCGCTTCGATCCAGTCGTTGTCCGCGACGCCGATCGACTCGGCGTCCGCCACGCTCAGCCAGATCACCGGGCCGCCCCGGGCCAGGGTCTGCATGACGAGGTTCTCCTGGTACTCGGAGTGGATCGACCACTTGGAGTGCGGGGTGAGGTAGCGCACCGTCACCGACCGGCCGCCGTCCTCGTCCCGTGCCGTCCCACCGAGGACGTCGAGTCCCAGCGGGGGCCGGTAGACCGGCAGTTGCTCCCCGTACTCGGCGATCCACTGGTGGTCGAGGTAGAAGTGCTGGCGGCCGGTGAGGGTGTGCCAGGGCTTGAGGTGCTCGGTGTTGATGGTGAAGGGCGCGTACCGGCGGTCCGGGCCCTCCTTGCCCGACCATTCGAAGCTCGCGCCGACCTGGACGGGCCGGACCTGGGTGTCGGCGAACTCCACCCGCCGCTCGGCCACCGAGGCGCCCAGTTCGGTGAACCCGCTGTCGGTGCCGCAGCGTTCGGCGAGCCGCTCGAAGCCCTCGGCCGCCAGTCGGCCGTTGGTGGTGCCCGACAGGGCGAGGATCGCCTCGCACAGCTTGACGTCCGTGTCCAGCCGGGGCCGCCCGCGCGCCGGTTCGCGGGTGGCCGTCCCGCAGCGCGCGGCGAGGCGGGCGACCTCCGGCCGGGGGTGCACCGTCACGCCCTTGACCGTGATGCCCAGCTCGTCGACCAGCGGTCCCAGCGCCGCCATCTGCTCGCCGATGGCGGTGTAGTCCCGTTCCACGACGGTGAACTGCGGCCTGGTGGTGCCGTCCGGCGGCGCCTCGCCGGGGGTGTCGTGCTGCAGGGGCGTGGCGACCAGGTCGTGCGCCACGTCGAGGCGGCCCTCGGCGAGGCGGGCGACCTCGGCGGCCAGTTGGTGGAAGATCTCGAAGTCGGTGCGGGCCTGCCAGGGCGGGTCGATGGCGGGGGAGAAGGCGTGGACGTAGGGGTGCATGTCCGTGCTGGACAGGTCGTGCTTCTCGTACCAGGTCGCGGCCGGCAGGACCAGGTCGGCGAAGAGGGTCGTGGAGGTCATGCGGAAGTCCAGCGCGAGCAGCAGGTCGAGCTTGCCGCGCGGCCCCTCGTCCTGCCAGGTCACGTCGCGGGGCCTGGCCCCGGGCGGTGCCTCCTCGGCACTGGCGTTGTCGGAGGCGCCCAGGAGGTGCCGCAGGAAGAACTCGTTGCCTTTGGCCGAGGAGCCGATCAGGTTGGCCCGCCACACGGTGAGCACCCGCGGCCAGTTGGCCGGGTCGTCCGGGTTCTCGCAGGCGTAGGAGAGCCGTCCGGCGTCGCGTTCGCCGGCCAGCCAGGCCGCGGGGTCCGCACCGCTCTCGTGCAGGCGGCGCCCCAGTTCCAGGGGGTTGGCGGAGAACGTGGGGGCGGAGGGCATCCAGCCCTTGCGGACGGCCTGCGCGATCAGGTCGGCGGTGTGCAGTCCGGCGAGGGTGCCGGGCGCGGTGGGCGAGGTGAGCACGTCGGCGGTGTGCTGCTCGTAGCGCCACTGGTCGGTGTGCAGATACCAGTACGGCGTCCCCGCCATCTGCCGGGAGGGCCGTACCCAGTCCGACGCGGTCGCCATCTGCTGCCAGCCCGCGAAGGGACGGACCTTCTCCTGGCCCACGTAGTGCGCCCAGCCGCCGCCGTTGACGCCCTGGCAGCCGGTGAGCAGCAGCAGCGACAGGAACGAGCGGTAGATCGTGTCGGAGTGGAACCAGTGGTTGGTGCCCGCCCCCATCACGATCATGCAGCGGCCCCGGGTGCGCTCCGCGGTGTGCGCGAACTCCCGCGCCGCACGGACCACCGCCGACGCGGACACCGACGTGATCTCCTCCTGCCACGCCGGGGTGCACGGCACCGCCGCGTCCTCGTAGGAGGCCGGCCACTGCCCGTCCAGGCCCTCGCGCCCCACCCCGTACTGGGCGAGCAGCAGGTCGAAGACGGTGGTCACCAGGCGTCCGCCGACGCGCAGCGCCGGCACCGAGCGCCGCAGCGTGCCGCCGGTGTCGTCGAAGCGGGGCAGCAGCACCGACGCGGTCGCGGCCCCGGGCCGGCCGTACAGGGTCAGCAGGGGGTCGAGGTCACCGAGCGACAGGTTCCACCGGCCCTCGCTCGCCTTGGCCCAGCGGTCCCCCAGCGTGCCGTTGGGCACCGCCGGCCGGCCCGTCACCGCGTCGAACAGGACCGGCATCCAGCGCCGGGCCTCACCCGCCGCCTCCTGGGCCGCACCGAGGTCCTCGGCGGTGACGAACGCCCCCGGCGCGTGGGCGCCGGAGCCGCGCTCGTCCAGGGCGACGAGGAACGGCAGGTCGGTGAACCGCTTGACGTAGTCGGTGAAGTAGGGCACCTGCCGGTCGACGAAGCACTCCTTGAGGACCACGTGCCCCATGGCCATGGCGAGCGCGGCGTCGGTGCCCGGATGCGGATGCAGCCACTCGTCGGCGAACTTCGTGGCGTCCGCGTAGTCCGGGGAGACCACCACCACCTTCTGGCCCCGGTAGCGGGCCTCGGCCATCCAGTGCGCGTCCGGCGTGCGGGTCACCGGCACGTTGGAGCCCCACAGCATCAGGTACGCCGCGTCCCACCAGTCACCCGACTCGGGCACGTCGGTCTGGTCCCCGAAGACCTGGGGCGAGGCGATCGGCAGATCCGCGTACCAGTCGTAGAACGACAGCATCGGGGCGCCGATCAGCGCGTGGAAGCGGGCGCCGACCGCGTGCGAGGCCATCGACATCGCCGGGATCGGGGAGAAGCCGGCGATGCGGTCGGGCCCGTACTCCTTCAGGGTGTGCACATGCGCGGCGGCGGCGATCTCCAGCGCCTCCTCCCAGCCGATGCGCACCAGCCCGCCCTTGCCGCGTGCCGACTGGTAGCGGCGCCGCCGCTCCGGGTCACCCGTGATCTCGGCCCACGCGGCGACCGGGTCCCCGTCGTGGCGGCGCTTGGCGTCCCGGAACATCTGCACCAGCACCCCGCGTGCGTGGGGGTACTTCACCCGCGTGGGGGAGTAGGTGTACCAGGAGAACGACGCCCCCCGGGGGCAGCCCCGGGGCTCGTAGTCCGGCCGGTCCGCGCCGGCCGAGGGGTAGTCGGTCGCCTGCGTCTCCCACGTGATCAGGCCGTCCTTGACGTACACCTGCCAGGAACAGGAGCCCGTGCAGTTCACGCCGTGGGTGGAGCGCACCACTTTGTCGTGCGCCCAACGCTCCCGGTACGGCGAGTCGTTGACCCGCTGGTCCAGCTCGAACACCGCCCGCCGCTCGGGCGTCACCGGGGCCCGCCGCAGTGACTGCCCCACCGCGAAGAGCCGTTCGGCCGCGTCCGCTGCGATCCGTTCGGCCTCTGCCTTGCCGCGTCCCACGTCTGACTCCCCTCGCGGACAGTGCCCCGAACCTTCACTCGGTGCACTCGTCTGCCGACGAACGGAGGCCAGACTCCCGCTTTCACCCGGCCGATATGGATCTGTTTTTGGCCAGTTTGTCGTAACTAGAACTTATTTTTCTTGGGGTTTTGCTACACCTGACACGCCGGAAACCTCACCGACCCATCCGGTATCCGGCGCCGCTGGTCGACGCGGGTGGGGCCCCGAAGTCCGCTAGGTGGCGTATACGATCCGGCCGGGCGGCCTCGCCCCGTACGGCGTCCGATGCCGTCCGGGCCGGGTGCCGCGCCCGTACTCCGCGGCCGGGAAGCACTCCTTCCGCGCCGTCGGTCCCCCCGGCCGCGCGGTCGGGCTCGGGTTCGCCGTCTCAGACCGGGCCCAGCGACAGGAGGCGCTCGCTCGTGTCCCACAGGTCGCGGGCGACGCGCGGGTCGCGGGTCTGCGGGTGAGGGTGCCTGGCGGGCCCGCGCCCCTCGTAGTAGGTGCCCGAGGTCCAGTCGACGCCGGGCCGGGTACCGGCGAGCCGGACGAGGCGGCGCGCGGCCTGCTGGGGCGTCGTCATCAGCCGGCGCGCGACGCGGTTGCCGTAGAGGTGCCGCAGGAGCGTGCCCGGCTCCGAGGCGAAGTGGGAGGCGACGAGGCCGGGGTGGAAGGCGGCGGCGGAGAGTCCTCGGCCGTGGTAGCGGCGGTGCAGTTCCTGGGTGAACAGGATGTTCTGCAGTTTGGCGGTGCCGTAGGCGCGCTGCGGGGTGAGGCGCGTGGGGCGTCCGAGGTCCTCGGGGACGACCTTGCCGAACAGGCGTGCGGCGACGCTGGAGGTCTGGATCACCGCGGCCCCGCTGGTGAGGAGGGTGTCCAGGAGCAGGTGGGTGAGGAGGAAGGGCGCGAGGTGGTTGACCTGGAAGGTGAGGTCGAATCCGTCGGCGGTCGTGGTGCGGCCGCCGAAGACACCGCCCGCGTTGTTCGCCAGCACGTCGATGCGGGGGTGTGCCTCGCGCAGCTCCCCGGCGAGCCGCCGGACGTCGTCGAGGCGGGCGAAGTCGGCGGTGTGCCGGTCGGCGCCGAGTTCGTCGGCGACGGCGTCGGTCTTGCGCGGACTGCGGCCGACCACGACGACGCGGTGACCGAGCCGGTGCAGTTGGCGCGCGGCCTCGGCGCCGATGCCGTCGCTGGCTCCGGTGATGACGATGGTCCTGGGCGTCGGGTCGCAGGTCGGTCCGTCGTCGGGGCGTGGTGTCATGCCGGCTCCCTCAGAGATAGATGTGGCGCAGTCGGCCCAGGAAGAACCGGCCGAACTGTCCCACGGCCGCGGGGCCGCCCGGCCCCGACGCGCGGAAGCTCGCGAGCTGCCGGGCGAAGTCCAGCGGACGCAGCCGCAGGGTGCCGGTGGCGGTGGTGCCGTGCGCGTCGTCGGGCGGGCTCAGCCGGAAGGGCAGTGTCGTCGTCTCACGCCACAGCCCGGACGGGGCACCCGCGGTGAGCCGCTTGCGGCCCAGGAGGACCAGCTCGCGCCCGGCGCCGTCGGTGAGGCCCAGCCGGTACTCCATGGTGCGGTCGGTGCCGGTGCCCGGGTCGTCCACCGGGAAGAGGGCCAGGCGCCCGTCGAGCAGGGGGCGCCGGCCGCCGTGCGCCGGCAGGTCGAGCCAGCCGTCCACCCGTGCCTCGTGATCCGGGTCCGCCAGGAACGCCGGTACGTCGTCGACCGTCACCGTCAGCCGCGCCGAGCAGCGCAGGGGCGCCGCGTGCCCGGGGCCCCGTACGGCGCAGAGGTGCTGGGCCGGGGAGGTGTAACGGCCGGTCATGGACTCGGTGAACACGAGGGAGGTGGCCGGGGTGTACCGGCGCGGGGCGGCCGGCGGGCGGGCGCCGGGTTCTTCCGGTCGCGTGGGCCCCGGCCGGCGCGCCGCCCCGGCCGGTGCCCGCGTCTCCAGCAGGCGCTCGCTCATACGGTCGGCCAGCGCCGCGATGGTGAGCGACGGATTGGTGCCCACCGGACCCGGCAGGGCCGAACCGTCCGCGATGTACAGGCCGGGGTGGCCGTGCACTTCGCCGAACGGATCGCAGACACCGGTGTCGGGGTGAGCGCTCATGGGCGCGCCGCCCACCGGATGGGCCGCGACGACCCTGCGGGCGTACCACAGCGGATTGTCGACGTAGGCGGCGCCCATGGCCCGTGCCGTGTCCCGCATACGGGCGCGCAGTTGCCGGAAGTACGCGGCCGAGGCGTCCATGGTCCACGCCACGTCGAGCCGTCCGTCGCGCAGCGTCATCACCCCGTCCGGTATGTCGCGCCCCATGCCGAGCAGCGGCAGCGAGGTGCTGCTGAGCAGGCCCCGGCCCACCAGGTCGGACAGCCCCTTGGACAGCGCCGGATCGGGGTGCGGCGTCAGCCGTGCGCGGACCCGGCCGAGCGCGAACCGCGCGGCCCGCGACAGCCCCTGGGGCGCCCGCGCGCTCTCCACCAGCCACTGCACGAACTCGGGGTAGCCGCCGTCCTCGATGTATCCGCCGCGCTCGGACAGCCCGGCCGCGGCGGCCCGTGGGCCGTCGTCCAGCGCGTCGGGCAGCCTCAGCGCGCCCGTGACCACCGGGCCCCGGCTGGGCAGCAGCGGCCGGGGCCGGCCGTCGTCCCGGGCGCCGACCGCGAAGCCCAGGAGGTCGCCGTTGGTGGAGAACCGGGTGCCCAGGGCCGGCCCGAGGGCGGGCAGGTGCTTGCGCGAGCGCAGCAGCAGATACGTGGTGCCGTACGTGCCGGCCGCCAGGATCAGCCGGTCGCAGCCGATCGTGGCGGGCACCGGCCCGGCCGCCGGCCCGTGCGGACGCTCCGTGGTGTCGCGGCGTACGTAGTCCACCAGGTAGCCGCCGCCGGGGCGCGGCCGGACGCGCTGTGCCTCGTGGCCGGTGCGCAGGTCCGCCCCGTGGTGCCGGGCGGCGGAGAGGTAGGTGTGGTCGAGGGTGTTCTTCGCGCCCTCGTTGCAGCCGAGGTCGCAGGCGCCGGTGAGGCGGCAGGTCCGGCGGCCGACGCCGTGCAGATTGCCGTAGGGCTGCTCGTCGACCGGCAGGCCCGGTACGGGATCGGCGGCCGGGCCCGGGGCGAAGCTGACGGCCAGCGGAGGCAGCCGGAAGTCCAGCCCCAGCCGGTCCGCGGCGGCCCGCAGGGCGTGCGCCTTGGGCGTGTCGTCGTAGGGCGGCCGGTCCAGGGGGTAGGGGGTGGCGCCGAGCATCTTCTCCACGGCGTCGTAGTGGGGTTCGAGGTCCGCGCGGCCGAGCGGCCAGGACTCGTGTCCGCCGCCGGGCAGGGGCTGTGCGTCGACGAACCAGTGCTCGTCCTTGCGCAGCAGCACATTGGCGTAGATCAGGGACCCGCCGCCCAGCCCCGCGGCCACCACCGAGTCGAAGGAGCGGAAGCTGCGCACGTCGAACAGGCCGTGCAGGCCGCCGGCCGGGGCCCAGAACGCCCGGCCCAACTCCTGCGGGGTGCGCGGGAACCGGCCGGGCGCGTGGGCGCGCCCGCGCTCCAGCAGTACGACGGAGTGGCCGGCCGCGGCCAGCCGGTAGGCGCTCACGGCGCCGCCGAAGCCCGAGCCGATCACCAGCGTGTCGACGTGCTCGGAGCCGCTGCCGCCGACGGGTGTCCTGCCGTCGGCGGTCATGACGCCTCCCCCCGGCGCACCAGGAAGTCGAGCAGGTGCGGGAAGACGTCCCGGTGCGCGTCCTTGCCGATGACCAGGTCCTGGTGCCCGTAGCCGGGGACGACACAGAGTTCGTACCGGTCCGCGCCGTGGGCGGCCAGCCGCCGGTGGCACTCGACGTTGGAGTCACCGAACACGTGGTTGCGGTCGCCCGTCAGCAGCAGCACGGGGGTCCGGTTGCGGGCCGCGTGCGCGAGGTAGTCGTCCGGGAGGGCCCGGTGCCGGGGGTCGGCCGGGGCGTACTTCACGGCGTGACCGGCCCTGACCACCTTGCGCAGATGGCGGTAGTAGGACAGCCCGGTGGGCCCGAGCAGGTCGGCGATGCGCTCGTGGGTCTCGGGTGCGAGGTTGCCGTGCAGGTACAGGGCCGGCCAGCCGCTTCCCCACATGAAACTCGCCATGTGGCAGGCGGGGTTGTCGCACTCCTGGTGCACCAGTGACACCAGGCGGGACAGCAGCCAGCCCGGTGTGAGGGGAGTGTCATGGGCGCCGCGCGGGTCGAGGCAGCGCAGCCCGCCGAGCCGTCCGGCCAGGACGGGCCCCAGCTCCAGCTTGACCCGGGACCACGACGGCACCCGGGCCACCAGGGCGACGCTCAGCGCCGTCATGCTGTGGATGCCGGTGACCGCGCCGCCGAACAGGCTCATCGCGAACGTCATGGCCCCCAGGCAGTGCGCGATGACGTGCACGCGCCGGTCACCGACGTGGCGGCGCAGTTCGGCCAGCGCGGCCGGATGGTCGTACAGGGCGACGTCGTCGAGCGTGTACCGGTGGGGCTCCGTGTTGTAGGGGAAGCGGCTGCTCATCCGGAAGTCGAGCGTCCACACCTCGCCGAAGCCGTGGTCCAGGAGGTGACCGACCAGGTTGCGGTGTTCGGGCATGACGAACATGTCGCTGGAGGAGGTCAGCCCGTGCACCAGCAGGACCACGTCGCCGCCGGGCTCCCGGCGGAAGCGCAGCATCTGGAGTCCGAGGCCGTCAGCGGTGGTGAAGGGGTGCACGGACGTTCTGGCGTCCGGTACACCCTCCAGGCCGTACCGCGCGATGGCCCTGGTCGTCGTCGAAGTGCCGTCCATGGTCCCCCTTTCGCGGCGCCGGCGTTCGGCCGTCGGTCCGTACGGCCACCGCACCGCCTCGAACGGACGCTAACGGCGGCCCCGCCCCGGCGTCGTCCCCCGGCCGATTGACCCTCCTCTCAGCCGGGGGCGGTAGTCCGGCACCGCGTACAACTCCCGCGGTAGCGGCGGACCGTCACGGCCGGCTCGGCACCTTCCGGAGGAGCGGAGGTGGTGCGCGCACCGGAACCCGGCCCCCCGCGGCCAGGAGCGGGCACGCTGTCCGTGTCCGGTGACGAGCCGGTCGGCACCCGCCCGGGGGCCTTCGCCGGTCCGGAGCCGTACGAAGGCGCCGGACGGGTTGCCGCTTGGGCCCTGCGACGATCGTCCGGCACCCCACCACCCCAGTCGATCCTGGGGTTCACTCCACCGACCCCAGGTGTAGCTTGGGCGCCATGACCCTGGACGACCTGCGCGTGTTCGTCGCCGTGTGCCGGGCGGGCAGCCTCAGCGCCGTGGCTCGTGACCTGTCCTGTACGCAGTCCGCGGTGAGCCAGCACGTCAAGCGCCTGGAGCGGGAGACGGGCGTGAGCCTGCTGGAACGCCAGCCGCGCGGGGTCGTCCCCACGGCGGCGGGCCGCATCCTGTGCGAGGCCGCCGCCGACGGGATCGCCGGGCTCGACCTCGCGCTGCGCCGCCTGGGAGACCTGGTGAACGGCGCAGGCGGCTCCGTGCGGATCACGACCGGCGGCACGACCGTCCGGCACTTCATGGCCGAGGCGATCGTCTCCTTCCGCCGGCGCTACCCGAAGGTGAGCCTGGAGTTCCAGACCGAGACCTCCAGCCGCGGCTGCTTCGACGCCCTCCTGGCCGGCAACCTCGACCTCGCGTGGATCACCGTCGGCGGCCCGGTGCGCGGCATCGAGCAGCGCCCCGTCGTCGAACTGCCCTGGGTGCTCGCCACCCGGTCCGACGATCCGCTCGCGGCCCGGACCCGCATCGAGGCCGCCGACCTGACGGGCATCCGCCTCGTCCGGCTGCCGCCGAACTCCACCTCCGGCGCCCGACTGGACACCGGCTTCGCCGAACTGGGGGTCCGCACCGGCTCGGACACCAGCGTCGCCGACTGGGACACGGCCCTGCTCCTCGCCGAACTCGGCCTGGGCCACGCCGTCGTGCCCGCCGTACCGGGCCTGACCGCCCCCGGCGGCAGCGCCCTGCGGCTCGTTCCCGTCCCGGCGCTGCCGCCGCTGCCGGTCGGCTGGGCCGTCCGCCGCTGGGACGCGCTCTCCCCGCTCGCCCGCAGCTTCGCCGACGCGGTCGCCGCGAGCTGCACGACGAGGCCCGCCCCGGCGGGAGCGGTGCCCGGCCGCCACGGGCGGGATCTAGACTGAGCCGGGTGACCAGCACGAGCGAAGACGTGGTGACGGGGGACGAGGAGGGCGCCGCGGCACCCGTCCGGCCGCAGTCGCTGATGCTCAGTTTCCTGGGCCTCTACGTCCTGGACCGCGGCAGCGCGGTGTACTCCGGCAGCGTCATCGACGTGTTCGCGCGGATGGGGGTCTCCGAGGAGGCGGTGCGTTCCACGCTGGCCCGGATGGTCAAACGCGATCTGCTGGTCCGTCACCGGCGGGGCCGCAGGATGTACTTCGGGCTCACCGCGCGCTCCAGCGAGGTGCTCAGGGACGGACACGACCGGGTCTGGGACGCCGGAGCGGTCAACCGCGACTGGGACGGGACGTGGACCCTGGTCGCCTTCTCCATGCCGGAGGCGTGGCACAGCCAGCGGCACGACCTGCGCTCACGCCTGGTGTGGGCCGGCTTCGGCTCCCTGCAGAACGGGCTGTGGATCGCGCCCGGCCGTATCGACGTCCCCGCCGTCGTCGCCGGGCTCAACCTCGCGGACCACCTCAACGTGATGTACGCCCACGCGGCGCCGCCCACGGAGGCCGCCCAGTTGATGAACCGGGCCTTCGACATCGCGAGCATCGCCGCGCGCTACCGCGCCTTCCTCGGCCGCTGGGACCGTCCGCGCCCCGTCCCGGACGTGACCGACGACCTCGCCCGGCAACTGCTGCTGCACACCGACTGGCTGCAACTGGTCCGCTCCGACCCCCGGCTTCCGGCCCAGCACCTCCCCGACGACTGGCCCGCCATCCGCGCGGAACGCCTCTTCCGTACCCTGTCCGCCCGGTACGACGCCCCCGCCAAGCAGCTCGCCGACGCCGTTCTCGACACCGTTCCCGCCTAGCCGGCGGCCGGTCGCGCCGGGTCAGTGCCGGGTGTCGCCGGGGTGGGCGAGGTCGTAGGGCCGGGGGTGCGCCGCCGGGTGATGGCGGACGAAGCGGGGCTCGGTGGTCGTCGCTCCCACCGCGCGGGCGCGGGCGTCGAGGACGCGGGGGTCGGTGGACCAGCGGCCGGTGGCCAGGCGGTCCTCGAGCGTGTGGACGGCGGCGATGGTCTCGTCCGGGGTGAAGGTGCAGTGACCCGGTGCGTCGACGGACGCCTGCGCGAGCATACGGCCGCTGCCGGCCGCTGCCGCGGCCCGTCGGTAGGCGCTCTCGGCGGACTCGGGGATGAGCGCGTCGCCGGTGGTGTGGAGGGTGAGCTGGGGGTCGGTGAGCCGGCCGGTCAGGACGCTGGTGGCGCGCATCCAGCGGACCGCCGCGCGGTCGGCGGAGATCCGCGGTGCGCGGTTGAGGGCGGCCAGGTCGGCGCCCAGCGGCAGTCCGGCGCTCTTGTACAGCTCGGTCACCTCCTTGTACAGCGGCGACCGGCGCAGCATGGCGGTGTAGTCGACGCCGGTGTTCCAGGAGGGGTTGCCACCGGCCCGCTGCTCGGCCTCCTGCCGCCAGGCGAACGCGGGGAACTGGAGCAGGGAGGCGATGGCGGCGTACTGGTTGGCCTGCTGGGTGTCCCGGTCGGCCGGCGCGGGCTCGGGCTGGGCGGCGTCGTTGTAGCCGGGGATGTGCTGGAGGGCGGCGGCCAGTGCCGTACGGGCGCGGCCCGCCGGGGACCGCTGGGCGGCGGTGACTTCGGCGCCGAGGGCGCGTGCGGCTGCCTGGGCCTGAGCCGGGTCGGTGAAGCCGGTGAGGGGGATGTCCTGGCCGGGCGCGAGCAGGGCCTTGAGCGCGAAGACCGGGTCGAGGGTGTTGTTCCAGTTGGCGATGCCGCCTTGCAGCATGCCGCACAGCGACAGTGAGCCGTCGAAGCGGTCCGCGTGCCGTTCGGCCAGCATGGTCGTGACGAAGCCCCCGTAGGAGGTGCCCCAGGCGAGGGTCCGCCGCGCGGTGCCGAACCGCCGCGTGAACAGGTCCAGCGTGGCGAGCTGGTCGGGGACGGCGTCGGTGACCGCCCAGCCGTTGGTCGCGTAGGAGGAGCCGATCAGCGCGTAGCCCTTGTCGAGGAGGGCGTCCCGGGTCGTCGCGTCGGGCGCGTTCTGGGCGGGGTTGGGCCAGTCGACGGGGGCGTAGCCATGGCTGTAGAGCAGGACGGTGCCGTTCCAGGCGGCGGGTATGTCCATCAGATAGGCCGCTCCGGAGGGGAGCCGGCCCTCCACCCGCGCGTCCTCGGCGCGCGTGTCACCGCCCGCCGTCGCCGCCTGGGCGGGAAGGGCGCCGGACGCCAGCAGGGCCAGGGTCACCAGGACGGTCGAGGCTTTCAACGGAGGGTTCCTTCGGGGCTGGGCGCCGAGATGCCGGGCGCGGGGGAGTCGAGGGTGTTGGTCCGTGTCTCGCGCAGGCGCCACACGGTCAGGGCGGTGATCGCCGCGCCGCAGCACAGCAGCAGGGAGACCGGTGTGCTGCCACCGCCGGTGGAGGCGAGGAGGCTGCTCGCGATGAGCGGGGAGAAGCCCCCGCCGAGCAGGGTCGCGCTCTGGTAGCCGAGGGAGGCGCCGGTGTAGCGGACCTCGGTGCCGAACATCTCGGTGAGCAGGGCGCCCAGCGGTGCGTACATCGTGGACTGGGCGATGCCGTGCCCGAGCACGCAGGCGAGGATCAGCAGGCCGGGGGAGCCGGAGTCCACCAGTGCGAGCACCGGGAAGGCGAGCACCGCCGAGGCGATCGCCCCGGCCAGGACCACGGGACGCCGGCCGACGCGGTCGGACAGCGCCGAGGCCGCCGGCAGCGCGAGCAGGGCGACGCAGGAGGCGGCGGTCACGGCGGTGAGGACCTGCGACCGGCTGTAGCCCTGGTCGACGGCGTACGAGATCATGAAGCTGGCCAGCAGTGACTGGGCGGTGAACGCGCCGATGCCCACTCCGGCCGCGCGCAGTACCGGCAGCGGACGGCGCAGTACCTCCACGATCGGCGGCCGCGCGGCGAGCCCCGCCTTCGCTTGTTCGAACAAGGGGCTCTCCGCCACCTTCAGGCGGACGAACAGACCGACGGCCAGCAGCACGATGCTGAGCAGGAACGGCACCCGCCAGCCCCACGTACGGAAGTCGTCGTCGGGCAGCGAGGAGACCAGCGTGACCACACCCGTGGACAGGACCGAGCCGAGCGGGGCACCGAGCTGGGTGGCGCTGGACCACAGGCCGCGCCGGGAACTCTGTCCCCGTTCGGCGTGTTCGACGACCATCAGCGTGGCGCCTCCCCACTCGCCGCCGATGGCCAGGCCCTGCATCACGCGCAGGGCGACGAGCAGCACCGGTGCCCATACGCCGATCGAGTCGTAGGTCGGCAGTACGCCGATGAGGAAGCTGCCGCAGCCCATCAGGGTCATGGTCAGCAGCATCATCGACTTGCGGCCCCTCCGGTCGCCGAAGTGGCCGAAGAGGATGCCCCCCAGCGGGCGGGCCACGTAGCCGGCGGCGAAGGTGCCGAAGGCCGCGATGGTGCCGACCGCGGGATCGGCGCCGGGGAAGAACAGATCACCGAAGACCAGAGCGGCGAGCGTGCCGTACACGAGGAAGTCGTAGAACTCGACGGCGGTCCCGAGCAGGCCCGACAGGGCCACCCGGCGCAACCGGCGGTGGTCCGTGGTGGGTCGACCGGCGGCGGAAGGGGAGGGGGACATCTGCACGATGGGCTCCTGGGGCTGTTGCCGATGCCCGAGGAACCTAGGTAGAAAGCTCACGGCCGTCAATATTCTGCACAACATAAAAGCGGCCGTTCCTCGGCCGTCCCGGCGGCGGGCGACGCCCGGCCCGCCGCCGCCGTACCGCTCCGGACCGGGCCCCGGGTCTCACTGCCAGGCGGCACCCCCGCGGTAGACCCGGTGGTCGGAGACGCGCCGCTCGCCGCCGTAGAGGCTGTCCCCCTCGACGGTCCGGAAGTCGGCGGAGCTGAGGAAGATGTAGTCGATCTTCTTCAGCGTCGGGGGATCGGTGGCCTCGGAACTGAAGGTGATCTCCCCGCTGCGGCCCCGGACGGCTCCCGCGGGCCAGGAGGCGGAGTAGTCCGCGTCCGACTCGTCGGCCTCGTGGAAGATCCCCTCGCCGCCGCTGTGGCTGTAGAACTTGTCCATGACGGGGTCCAGTGGCTCCGCGTTGAAGTCCCCCATCAGCACCACCGGCTTCGTGACGTGCCACCCGGCGGCCAGCGCCGCCAGGTTCGTCGCCTGCGCCGCCCGCTGCTCCGCGGAGGCGGCGGTGAGATGCACGGAACAGGCTTTCACGGGGCGGGCGCCGAGGGCGGTGTCGGCGCAGAGCAGGAGATTGGGGTGGTCCGCGGTGCCGAGGTTGTGCGTCTCCCTGGGGGTGGCGATGGGCTGCTTGGAGAACAGGGCCATGCCGAACCCGTCGCCCTCGGAGGCGTCGTGGTCGTCGCACTGCCCGCCGGTGCCGCTGCTGGCGTACGTCGCGTGGTACCCCTGGGCGACCAGGGCCGCGCGGATGGCGCGGTACTGGCTGTAACAGGCCTCGTTGAGGGTGACGATGTCCGGGCTGTAGTTGCCGACGGATTCCACGATCTGGGCCGCCCGCACGGTGACTTCCCCGCGGGAGTCGGTGCCGGGCAGGTAGTTGTGCGGGGCGTCGGGCCGCCAGCAGACGTTCCCGCACATGTTGAAGTGCCAGAACCTCAGGTCGGTGCCGGCCTCGGCCTGCGGGCCGCTGATCCCCGGCAGCGCGGTGAGCGCCAGCGCGCCGAAGGCGGCGGCCAGATGGCGGAGAAGGCGTCTCGGTCGTGTCATGGCGATGATTCCTCCGAAGCGTGCGGTGTGTACGTCGCGTAGAACTGTCCGTTCCTACGACGAAGTCGCCGCCGCTGTTGTGAGACCTGGCGGCAGTCGGCGGACAGTCCACCGTCGAGGGCGACAGGAGAGGGCGGCAGGAGAGGGTGGCGGGCCGGTCGCGGGACCGGACCGGCCGACCCGGCGGCTCCCGGCGCGCAATACGGCCCGGCGCGCAATACGTTTCCCACCGTGGAGTTCACGCAATCCGGAGCGCGGGTCCTGCTTTTCCGCTCCCTCCGTACACTCCCGGCGCCAAATAGTGCGCAGGGGCGCATGAAAAGGCATTCACGATCGCCGGGTTCGTGACTTGAACAACGCGCTGCCTCCGTCCGGCGAGGGAAAGGAATGCCGCCATGAGACTGGTGTGATGTGCTCACCGGAGACGGAGGTTGCTTTTCGGCCAACCTCCCGGCCTGTCTTTTATCGCCCGAAGTCAACGGGTACCGTGAGCGAGGTCGCAGCGCATTCTGCCTGTATCCGCCCACCTGTGAGATCTTTTCGCCCCGCTCCCTGACAGCGGCATGGCCCGGGTAATCACCTCCCGGCATCTCACGAATTGGGTGTCCGACACGGACGCCGGCCCGCCGGTGTCACTTTCCGGGAATTTCCTGCCCTGTCTGGCCCGTGCAGGGTAAATGGCGTCTCAAGGCGCCGGACAAGCGTGAGCACCAAGGAGGTGCCTTGACCAGTGTCTCGCCGGGGACAGCGCGGCAGAAACGTTCCTCCCCCCACACTCGGCTGGCCTGCCTCGTCGACCCCGGAAGCTTCTCCGAATTCGGGAAGAGCGCCCTGGCCAGGCCGTTCAGCGGACTGGGCACGCGGCCGGAGGGAGACGGCGTGGTCACCGGGTCCGGATCGGTGGACGGCCGGACCGCATCGGTGTTCGCGCAGGACAGCGGTGCTCTGGGCGGCTCGCTCGGCGAGACGCACGCCCTGAAGATCGTGCGCCTCCAGCAAAGGGCCATGCGCTCCCGCCATCCCCTGGTCGGCCTGGTCGACTCGGCCGGAGCCCGGATACAGGAGGGCGTCGCGGCGCTGGACGGATACGGCGCCATCTTCCGGCAGAACGTCCTGGCGTCAGGGCGCATCCCGCAGATCTGCGTGGTCCTCGGCGCGTGCGCCGGAGGCGCCGTGTACTCACCCGCGCTCACCGACATCGTGATCATGCAGAGCGGACGCGGGCAGATGTTCCTCACCGGACCCGCCGTGGTCAAGGAGGTGACGGGCGAGGACCTGACGGGGGAGGAGATCGGCGGGGCCCGCATGCACAGCCACCACTCCGGCCTCGCCCACCTGGTGGCCGACGAAGAGGCCGGCGCGATCGGACTGGCGCGCCGCGTCCTGTCGTACCTGCCGGACTCCTGCTGGCACACCCCGCCGGCGGTCGCCGGGCGTCCGGCGGGGCGCATGCCCGCCGTCCCGTCGGAACAGCGCAAGGTCTACGACGTGCGAGCGGTCGTGGGCGGGGTCGTGGACGGCGAGTCCTTCCTGGAACTGCAGCCGCACTTCGCCCCCAACCTGATCACCGGGTTCGCCCGCTTGGAGGGCAGGTCCGTGGGGATCGTCGCCAACCAGCCCCTGCGGCTGGGGGGTGTGCTGGACGCCGCCGCCGGCGACAAGGGCGGGCGCTTCGTGCGACTGTGCGACGCGTTCGGAATTCCACTCGTCGTCCTGGTCGACACACCCGGATTCCTCCCCGGACGGGACCAGGAGAGCAAGGGCATCATCCGCCGGGGCGCGAAACTCCTCTACGCGTTCTCCGAGGCCACCGTGCCCCGTGTGACCGTCATCCTCCGTAAAGCGTTCGGAGGCGCCTACATCGCCATGAACTCGCGTTCACTGGGCGCCGACCGGGTGTACGCCTGGCCCACGGCGCAGATCGCCGTAATGGGGGCGGAAGCAGCCGTCGGCATCATCCACCGGCGTGAAATCGCCGAACATCCGCACCGCCGGTCCCGGCTCGTCAGCGAATACCGCGAGCACGTGATGACACCACAGCGGGCGGCCGAACTCCTCGCCATCGACGCCATCATCCAGCCGGCGGACACCAGGACGGTGCTCGCCGCGGCTCTGCGGGAAATCGGGCACCCCCCACCGGTATTCCGGCATGACAACCTCCCGCAGTGACATGCCGTCGATACCGCGCGGGCGACTTCGCGTCCGGTCGGCGAGACCGCGGCGAAATCCCCGGCTCCGACCCGCTCAGCGGCTCACCCCCGCCGGATGAGCGGCAATTCGTACCGCCCCCCTCACGAAAGGGTCAGTGATGTCTCCACGCTGCGCAGTGATGTTCCCCGGACAGGGTGCCTACCTTCCCGGAGTCCTCGCCGAACGGGTCCGGCACTTCCCCAGGGCCGTCGAGGTGCTGGAGACCATCGACCAGGTCGCGGCGGAGCGAGGTTTCGAGCCCGTGTCGCCCTTGCTGCTGGAACGGGACGCCATCGCGTTGGAGGACCTCCTCGCCAAGAACAGCGACCTGCTGGATCTGGCCATCTACGCCACCGACGCGGCGGCCCACGAGATCCTCACCGCGGTGGGCGTACGGGCCGATGTGCTGGTCGGCCACAGTTTCGGGGAGTTCGCCGCGCTCTCGGCGGCGGGAGTGGTCTCCGTCGCCGACGTCGCCCGCATGGCGTGCACCCGCACGGACGCCTTCCACCGGGCCGAGCCGGCCGACGGCGGGCTGCTGGCGCTGGACATGCCCGCGTGGCGCGTGGAGCACCTGGTGGGCCTCCTCGACGACCCCGGCCTCCGCCTGGCGATCGACAACGGGCCGGGGCAGACGGTCCTGTCCGGGCCGGCGGCCTCCTTGCGCGCGGTGGAGGAGCTGTCCGCGGGCCTGGGATTCCGGGCCACCCGGCTGCGGGCCCGGTACGCGTTCCACAATCCGCTGCTGCACGGCGCCGCGGACGTCTTCCGCGCCTCGACGGCCGACGGCCGACGTGCGACTGAGCGAACCGCGGACGGCGGTCTTCTCCCCGGTCCTGGGCCGGTACGTGCGCACGGCCGCCGACGCCCGCGAGGTGATCGACCGGAACATGGTGTCCCCGGTGCACTTCTACGACGGGCTGCTGGCCCTGTTCCGTACGGGCACCCGGGTGTTCGTCGAGGCCGGCGCCCGCCAGGCGCTGACCGGCATCGTCCGGGCCTCGCTGCCGCCCGCCGCCCGCGCGCTGCCCCTCCTGCCCAGCCGGGGTGACATGGAGGACGTGATCGCTTCGCTGACCGGGGCGGGATTCCCGGTGAGCTGGGACCCGTCGTCCGCCGGCTCCGTCCAGGACGACGCCGGCACCGACGCCGACGAGCGGTCGGCGCCCCCCGCTCGGCAGGAGCCGCCCGGTCACGGCGACGTGCTGGCCGAACTGGCGGACCTGTACGCCCAGGACCTCGGGTTCCCCGCGGAGATGCTGACCCCCGACATCGACCTGGAGGCCGACCTCGGGGTGGATTCCCTCAAGCAGCTCGCCCTGTTCCAGCGGGTGCGCGAACAGTACGGCCTGGCCGAACCGCCCGCCGAGCGGCGGGTCCGCGCGACGACGCTGGGCAGGATAGCCGAGCTGGTGGAGGAACACCGCTGATGACGTGCTACGGAACCGACGAGCTGATCGCGGTGGTGGGCATGGGCGTCGCGGTCCCCGGCGCCTCCAGCCCCGCCGAGTTGTGGCGGGTGCTCAACGGCCCCCGCGACGTCTTCGCCGAACCCGGGGACCGCTACCGGCTGGACCGCTTCTGGTCGCCGGACCGGGGGGAGACCGACCGGACGTACGCCCGCCGGGCCGGCTATCTGCACGACTTCCGGCCGCACCACCGCCTGGCGGCGCAGGACGCGGACGGAAAGCGCGGCGACCAGGCCGCCCGGTGGCTGCGTCACTCGCTCCTCCAGGCCCGTACCGGCGTCGGCATCAGGGCCGGTGACCGGTGCGGGGCCTACGTGGGCGCCTGGCCGGGCGGCAGCCAGAGCCTCGTGGGATCGGTCCTGGTCGAACTCCTGTCCCGGCCGGGGCCGGGCGAGGCGCTGGACGAGGAGGTGCGGGCCGCCCTGCTCGCCCACTACCCCCACGCCGTACCGCTGGAGCGGGCGGCCACCCCGGACGCCGTCGTGCGCCAGGTCTTCACCGGACTCACCGAGCAGGTGACCGAGTCGTTGGTGGTCGACACCGCGTGCGCCTCCTCGCTCTACGCGGTCGACCTGGGCTGCAAGTCGTTGCTGGCGGGCGAGTGCGAGATCGCGTACTGCGGCGGAGTGAACGTCATCGACCCGACGATGGCGGTGATGTTCGCCAAACTGAGCGGTCTCTCCCCCCAGGGCCGGGTCCGCGCCTTCACCGGGGACTCGGACGGGACACTGTTCAGCGACGGCGCCGGCATGGTGACGCTGAAGACGGTACGCCGGGCACGGGAGGACGGCGACGAGGTCCTCGGTGTGCTCCTCGGCTTCGGCGGAGCGGCCGACGGCCGGGGGAAGTCCATCTCGGCTCCCAACCCGGCCGGGCAGCGCCGCGCCGTACAGCGGGCCCGGTCGGTGTGCGGCATCACCGGTGAACAGGTCGACTGGGTCGTGGCCCACGGCACCGGCACCCCTGCCGGGGACGGCGTCGAGTCCCAGGTCGTGGCGGAGCTGGGTCCGGCGTCCGGCCAGTGGACCAGCAGCAACAAACCGGTGTTCGGCCACACCGGCTGGACCGCCGGGGTGCTGTCCCTCATGCACGCGCTGTCGGGGCTGCGCAAGGGCTGGATACCCGGGCAGTTGGGGGCCGCGGAGCCCGTCACCCGGGTGAGCGGAGCGAACATCAGGGTCCCGGGCAGGCCGGTGCGGTTCGCGCCGCGACCGGACCGGCGCCGCGTCGTGGGGGTGTCGGCCTTCGGCTTCGGCGGGACCAACGCGCACCTGCTGGTCGCCGACCGGGCCGACGACGACCGCCTCCGATCGGGGCGCGCCGTACGCCCCGACTCCGGCGAACTCGCGCTCGTCGCCTGGTCGGCGCACCTTCCCGGCGCGCCGCCCCGGACCGCCGTACAGGAATGGCTGGGCGGGTCGGGGACCGCCCCGGCGGCGCGCTTCCCCCACCCCTACCCGTCGCCCCCCGCCGCCGAAGCGCGGCTCTCCGCGCGGACGTTGCCGTCCGTCGACGCCGGCCAGCTCATGGCCCTGCAGGCGGCGGCGCGCTTCGTGCGGGAGCACGGGGAGCCGTGGGCGGACATCCGGGAGAGCACCGGGGTGATCGCCGCCCACACCGGGATACCGAGCGGGCTGGTGGGGACGGCGGTGCGCTGCTACGCCGACGACGCCGCGGCCGTCCTCGGCCGGCAGCCCGGCGACCGGGACTTCCGGCATGCCCTGCGGCACCTGGAGAAGACCCGGCAGCGTTACCCCGCGACGACGGAGGACACCCAGGCCGGCGTACTGCCCAATGTCATCGCCTCGCGCATCGCCGCCCGGTACGACCTGCACGGCCCGACCATGGCCGTCGACGCCGGCCTGGACAGTACGCTCGCCGCCCTGCGGGTGGCCCGCCACTACCTCGGCACGGGCGAGCTGGAGCTGGCGCTCATCGTCGCCGTCAACGGCAACGGAAGCCCGGAGAGCGCGGCTCTGGCGGGCATCGCGGCGACGAAGCTGGGCGAGGGCGCGTTCCTGCTGGCGGTGACCACCACCCGAGCCGCGGCGGCCCGCGGACTGCCCGTCCTGGCGAAGCTGTCCTTCGGCGAGGGCGGCCGGGAACGGCCCCGGTCACCGGACCGGAGTTACCTCGCGGCCGACCACGCGGTCGCCCTGCTGCGAGCGGTGCAGCGCGAGACCCTGCCGACCCGGCTCCCGGCCCACCACACGGACAACGCCCTGCTGGTGTCCCCGCCGCGCCGGGGAGCCGAACGGCAGGACGGCGAGGAAGCCGTACGGCAGGAGGGCCAGGAATCCGCACCACGGGACGGCGAGGAACCCGTACGGCAGGACGGCCAGGAATCCGCACCACGGGACGGCGAGGAAGCCGTACGGCAGGACGGCCAGGAATCCGCACCACGGGACGGCGAGGAAGCCGTACGGCAGGACGGCCAGGAATCCGCACCACGGGACGGCCGGGCACCGGAGCGGCTGACCCGCCGTTACCGCAAGCGGCTCGTCGCCGAGCCCGCCCCGGCTCCGGGCGAGTGCGCTCCTGGGGCGCCCGCCTCCCTGCCCCGGCGGGGCCTGGTGCTGCTGGCGGACCCGGCGGCGGGCGACCGGGTCCGCGAAGACCTCGAAGCCAGTGACTCCTTCGTGACGGAGCTGCCCGTCGCCCGGGACGGGTCCCTGTCCCCGGCGGACGTCGACCGGTTGCTCGCGGTCGCCGACACCGCGGCACCGCACCTGACCGTACTCGGGGACCTTACCGGCCTCTCCATGCCACGGGCACTGGCCCTCCACGACGCGGTGTTCCTCCTCGCCCAGCGCCTGTGGCCCCGCTGGGAACCGGAAAGCTCCCTGGCCGTCCTCCTGGGCGGAGCACCCGGCTGCCGGTCGGCCCACCCCGCTGCCGCGCTCTTCGACGGCTTCGTCAAGAGCCTGCGCTGGGAACGCGAGGGCAGCGTCGCCTTCACCCTCACGTCCGACGAACCGGTCACCCCGTCGCTGCTCGGCCGCCTGGCCCGGGAACGCGGCGCCCGGCCGTCGCCACCGCCCGTTCTCCGCCACCTCCAGGGGCGACGCTGGATCGAAGCGCTGCACCCCGTGCCCTTGGCGGAGACCCAGGACCTGGCACCGGGACTGTTCGAGGACGGGGAACCCGTCGGTGTGGTCACGGGCGGCGCGGGAGACATCGTCCAGGAACTGCTCGGCGCCCTGCCCGCGCGGAGGCGCCCCGCACTGTGGCTGCTGGGCCGCACCCCGGCCCGACCGCTGCCGCCCGAGCTGGAGGACGCCGTCGGCGGCCGGGGTGCCGCCGAACGCGCCGGACTCATACGTCGTCTCCGCGCCGCCCATCCGCAGGCGTCCGTACCCGAACTCGTGGCACGGGCCGACGCGTTGCTGAGACAGCGCAAGACACACCTCGCCGTCCAAGCCCTGCGGGACCGCTTCGGCGAGCACAAGGTGCACTACCTCGCCTGTGACATCCGGGACCGCGAGGCCGTGCTGTCGGCGGTCGCGCGGGTGCGGGAGGCGCACGAGCGGGTCGACTTCGTCATCCATGCCGCAGGACAGGTCTCGTCCGCCCTGCTGGGCAAGAAACGCCTGGAGACGTTCCGCGCCGTACGGGACACGAAGGTCCTCGGCCGCCTCCACCTCAAGGCGGCACTGGGCGCGCACCAGCCGGCACTGTGGTGCAACATCGGCTCCTTCTCCGGGGCCGCGGGAGCGCCCGGCGACACCGACTACGCCTCCGGGAACGCCTACCTGGACGCCGCCGCCGAAGCCGTCACCGGCTCCCGGGAAATCACCGTCAACTTCACGATGTGGCGGCAGACCGGCATGGGGTCCGACCCCCTCTTCCAGGAACACGTCTCCCGGCAGCACCGGTTCACGCCGATCACCACCGCCGAAGGCACCGCCCAGTTCCTCCAGGAGTTCGCCGCCGCCCCACGGGCCGGCGGTGCCTCCACCTACCTGGGACGGACGGAAAGGGAAGGGCTGCGCAGCCACCTGCCCGGCCTGGTCCGGACCGAGCCGCCCGCGCACCCCGCGGCCCGGCTCTGGCCGGCGTGGCGCACTCCGTGCCCCGCCGCCGACAACGGCACATGGGCCTGCCCGATGGACCCGGAGAGCGACCCGCACCTCTTCGACCACCTGGTCAGCGGCAAACCGACCGTACCGGGGACCTTCATCCTGGACATCGCCGCCCAGGCGGCCGAGGCCCTGCTGCCGGGGACGTTCGCCAGCGGTTTCCGCGACGCGCGTTTCGACACCTTCATCCGTCCCTTCAACCGCCGCGAGCCCTCTCCGCTCCGTATCAAGGCCCGACTGGCGCACCGTCCGGCGGGCGACGAGGACCGGGCGGCCGTCGAAGTGAGCGTCCACTCGGACATCCTCGGACCGGACGGCCTGATGCGGGAAGCGGCCCTGCGCCACTTCCGCGCCGAGGTGCTCGTCTCCCGCACCGCACCGGCCCCGCCGCCGAACCGGCGACCCGTGGCCGGCCCCGCCGCCGAACCGGCCCAGGACCCGTACGTCCTGCCCGGCGCCGGCGTCTCACTGCGCGGCCCCTTCCACAACCTGTCGCACTGCTCCGCCGACGCCTCCACCGCGCACGGCACCTGGACCCCCCACCTCGCCGGCTACCCGGGGCTGCGCACCATGGCGATCCCCGCGCTGCTCATGGACGCGGCCCTGCGCACCTCGGCCCTGCGCCCCGCGGGCCACCAGCGGCCCTGGTACGTGCCGCAGGCGCTGGCGCGGGCCGAGTTGTACACGAACGGCGCGAACGACCACGACCTGCTGCTGCGCCACGGACACTCGCTGCGGGTGTCCCGCGACGCCGACGGCGTCCTCCGGGCCGCTACGGCGGAGGGCCGGGTGCTGCTGGAGATGTCCGGCCCGACGCTGGTCGAGATGGCCGCATGAACCGGCGGAGGAGGCCCGAGCCCGTCCGGCCGCCCGGCGTCGGCACCTACCGGCAGCGCACCACCGCACCGCTCCCGACGCGAAGGACAGGTAGACGATGAACGGCAAGTACTGCGTGGTCACCGGAGCGACCTCGGGCATCGGCAAGGAGATCGCACGCGGTCTCGTCGCCTCGGGCGGTCGGGTGGCGTTCGTCTGCCGTGACCGCGGCCGCGGCGAAGCGACCCTGGCCGAACTGCGCCGGGAGCGCCGGGACGCCGACGTCCGGATGTTCGTCGCCGATATGTCGGTGCTGGCCGACGTCCGAAGGGCGGCCGACGAGATCTGCCGGGCGCTGCCGCGTCTCGACGTCCTGGTCAACAACGCGGGCACGCACGACCTGCGACCGGCCGTCAGCGCCGACGGCTTCGACCGGATGATCGCCACCAACCACCTGGGGCCCTTCCTGCTCACCAACCTGCTGGCGGACCTGCTGGAACGCGGCGCCCCCTCCCGTATCGTGACGGTCGCCTCCGAATCGCACCGGAGCGTGGTGCGCATCGATCCCCGCGCCTTCGCCGACCCCGGCTCCTACGGACCGGTCGGCTCCCTGTCGGTCTACGCGCGCTCAAAACTGCTCAACGTCCTCGTGACCCAGGAGATCGCCCGCAGGTGGGGCGCCCGGGGCATCAGCGCCCACGCGTACTGCCCCGGCCTGGTCTCCAGCGGCCTCGTCAGGAACATCCCGCTGGGCACCGCCCTGTTCTCCCTCGCGCGGCGCACCCCGGCCGTCCGGGACGCGCGGCAGGGCGCGGAGCCCGCCCTCCGACTGGCCGGCGACAGGTCGTACGCGGGCCGCAGCGGCGAGTTCCACTCCACGGTCCCCGGAGCCGTCCTGCTGCCACCGGCCCTCCACCGGTTCCGGCCCGGACTGCAACGCGCGGTGTGGGAGCGGTCCGAGGAACTGGTGGGACTCCGATGACCCGCCCCGCACGCCCCGCCTCCGATGCCCCTCCGGAAGGAACGACCGTGCAAGAAGCACAGCCGATCGGCGGATGGTCCTCCCCGGGACCCATGAACGGCACGGACACCCTCTTCTGGCGCATGGGCACGACCCCGCTGACCCGGCCCCATGTCACCTGGGTGTGGTTCCTCGACACGATCCCGGACTGGACCGCGTTCCTCGACGGCTGCCGGTGGATCGTCGGGAGGCTGCCCCGGCTGACCCACCGGGTGGCCGAGACCACGCTGCGGGCCGGGACCCCGGCGTGGACGCCGGACCTCTCCTTCCGTGTCACCCGGCACGTCCACCGGATGCGGCTGCCCGACCCCGCGGGGCCGCGCGAACTGCTCGAACTGGTGGAGTGGCGCAACAGCACGGACTTCGACCCCCTGCACCCGCCGTGGGAGGCCACCCTGGTCGAGGGCTACGAGCGGGACCGGGCGGCGATCGTCCTCAAGTGGCACCACAGTGTCGGGGACGCGGTGACCATCGTCTCGGTCATGAACAGGCTCCTGTCCGAGGCCGCGGCAGGCCACCTGACCGGCGACGGCCTTCCCCGGCACCGGGCCGCCGCCCTTCCGGCTCCGGGCACCGGGCGCGGCTCGCCGGCCTCGGCCGGACACGGTGTCGCGAACGGCGCGAAGGCCACCCTGCGCGAGGCGGTGAAGCTGCTGACGACGCCCCGCGCCGGCGGTACACGGTTCCGTCTGGCCGCGAGTTCGGCCGCGCGACTCCTCGCCCCCGTCGTGCCCTCACCGCTGCTGCGGGAGCGCAGTGCCGACGTCCGCTGCGGCATGGCCACCGTGCCCCTGGCCGACCTGAAAGCGGCGGGCAAGGCCGCGGGAGTCTCCGTGACATCCGCCTACGTCGCCACCGTGCTGGCGGCGTTCCAGCGCTATCACGCCTACGGGGGAGTGACCCACACCAGCCTGCCGACGCTGGTGCCGGTGAACATCCGGCGTCCGGCCGAGACCGGACCCGGCAACATCATCGCCTCGGTGCGCATCGCCGGACCGATCGGTGACATGCCGGAGGCCGAACGCATGGCGGCCGTGCACACGGCGATCACCGAGGCCCGTGACACCCTGGTCAGGGAGCTGTACACCATCCTGGCCGACCTGAGTTCGTGGGTTCCCGGACCGGTCCACCGGTGGGTCGTCCCTCCCGCGCTGCGCAGCGCCGTGGACCTTGTGGTCACCAGCGTTCCGGGGTTCGCCGGGACCACGTTCGCGGCGGGGTGCCGGGTGACCGAGGCGGTGGCCTGGGCTCCCCGCGGCGGAGCGGCGGCCAACGTCTCGATGGCCTCCCACGACGGCACCTGCGGCATCGGGACCAACCTCGATCCCGCCGCGGTCACCGACCCCGAGCTGTTCCACCACTGCCTGGAACAGAGCCTCCGCGCGCTGGGCCGGCCCTGACCGGCGGCTCCCGCGCCCCGCCGACACCGGCCGCGCGGCCCAGTCGCCCCCACACCCGAAGCCGGAACAGAAGGCGGCACCGATGCCACTCCCTCTGGATCAGGAACTGCGCGCCGAACGGCGCCGATTGATCACCACACTGGACTCACTCTCCGACGAGGAGTTCACGTCCGGGACCACCCTCTGCGAGAAATGGACACCCCGGGACATCCTCGGACACCTTTTGGCGGTGGACGATCCGGCAAGGTCCTATCTTCCGTTCGGCCCGTTCCTGCACACGGCCAACCGGGCACAGATCACCCGCGCCCGGCGCCTGCCGCGCGAGACCCTGATGGACCGGGCCCGCGTCTGGGCGGAACAACCGTCCCTGACCAGCCGGCTGGGCGGGGTCGTCGCACTGGGCGACCTCGCGGTCCACCACCAGGACATCGTGCGCGGCCTCGGACTCGTCCGGGACCTGCCCGACGCCATCCCCACGTACATCCTCTGGGACGGAGCGCTGCTGAGCGCCCTCACCAACCTCCGGATACTGCGCTACCGGGTGGTGCCGACCGACGGGTACCCCCGGCTCGGCCGCCCCACGGTGACCGGCGGCGCCGAGATCCACGGCACCCGAGAGGCCCTGGGGCTGTGGCTGGCCGGACGAGACGCACTCACCGAGGAACTGGTCTTCACCTGAGAACTCCGGGGACACCCTGCCCCCTCCCGATGACATCACCACCCCGCATGTTCGTGCCCACCCATGGTCGAGGAGACAACGCGTGAGTGATCTCTGGACGAGGAAGCGACGAGTACTGGTACGAGGACTGTCCACCCTGTACTACGAAGCCGGAGAAGGACCGGCCGTCCTGCTGATACCCGGCATCGCCTCCGACGCCCGCAACTGGTTCCGGGTGATGGGCGAACTCGCCACGACGCACCGCGTGATCGCCCTGTCGCTGCCCGGACTCGGCGGCACCAGTCCCGGCGTGGACGTGCACCCGGTCACCATGGCGGCCTTCGTCGCCGACTTCCTGGACGTCCTGGAAGTACCGTCCGTCATCGCGGTGGGCCACTCCTTCGGCGGCGGCGTCGCCGCCGAACTGGCACTGGACCACCCCGACCGCGTCAGCCGACTGGTACTGGTCAACGCCTGCGGCCTCGGCCGGGCCGTGCACCCCATCGCGATCGCCCTGGCCCTGCTGCCCAAGCGCGGCGCCGACGCGCTCTCCGGCGTCGTCTCCTTCCCCGGCGGAGCCGGCGCGCTCGCCCTCTCCAGCAAGCTGCTCCTGCGGCAGCCCTGGCAGATCCCGCCGATGACGTGGAAGGCCCAGTACGTGCTGGCCCGGTCACGGCAGTCCCTGCGCACATCGCTGGAGGTGTTCCGGGCGTGCGGCGGTATCACCGGGCAGCGGGAGAGCATCCTCGTGATCGACCGGCTGCGCGAGATCACCGTGCCGTCCCTGGTGATCTGGGGCGGCACCGACCCCCTGTTCCCGGTCTGGCAAGGACGGGACGCCTCCCGCCGCCTGCCGAAAGGCCGCTTCACCGTGCTCCTCGGGGCCGGACACGTCTCCTACCTCGACAACCACGAGGAGTTCATGGACGCACTCGGCCCCTTCGTCCGCGACGACCTGCCCGGCGCACCGACGCCCGAGCCGGCGAACACGGGCCGGGACCAGCAGTGAGGGGTGCGCCTCCCTCGACCTCCCGGCATCGACCGGCGGCCGATCCCGGCGTCACGGAGGTTCCGGTTCCTCAGGGGCGGTCCGGGCTCAGGCGCGCTGCACCCAGTCCTGGTCCAGGCGGTCGGTCAGGCCCGCGGCGGCGAAGGCTGCCTCCAGCTCGTCGCGGCCCTCGGTGAAGTGGGCCCAGCCGTCGTGGTGGACCGGAACGACACGGCGGGCGTCGAGAATCCGGGTGGCCTCGGCCGCCTGGGCGCTGTCCAGGACGATCAGGTCGCCATCGAAGACCATGGGGAAACGGGGGGCGCCGGCGAACAGGAGGGCGGTGTCGACCGGGGCGAAGCGCTCGGCGATCTCCCTGACCGCGTCGAGCGAGGCGTTGTCGCCGCTGACGTAGACCGTCGGCAGTCCCTCGCCCGTCAGGACGAAACCGACCACCTGGCCGGCGAAGGGCTCGACCTGCTCACGCGCGCCGGGGCCGTGGATGGCAGGGACCCCGGTCACCGTGACGGTGCCGCCGCCCGGACGCTCCAGCTCGGTCGACTCCCAGTCGGCCAGGCCCTTGGCCTTCGCCCCGAGGCGCTCGCCGCCGCCGGGGGTGGTGAGGGTGAGGGGGACGTCGGCGAGCAGGGCGCGCCCGGAGGTGTCGAGGTTGTCGGCGTGCTCGTCGTGGGAGAGCAGGACCACGTCGATGGGGCCGAGGTGGGCGGGTGTGGTGGTGGAGGGGGCGGTCTTCACCAGGGTCGGGCCACCGGGCGCGGGGTAGTCGCCGGGGCCGTCGAAGGTCGGGTCGGTCAGAAAGCGCAGGCCGCCGTACTCGAACAAGGCGGTCGGACCGCCGAACGTGCGGACCGGGAACCGGCTGGCGTAGGGCTGCGACATCACGTCTCCGTTTCTCACGAAAAAAACCTGCGGTTAACGTGATGCCAGGCTAGGCGGCTGTCACGGAAAAACGCAAGCGTTATCATGAGATGTATGGACGACGCCCTGGCCACCGACGTGGCACCGACCGCTCTGCCTCCGGCGCCGGGTGCCGACCGGTACCGCTCCCTGGGCTTCGCCGACACCGCCGCCACCCTGCCCGCCGGCCAGAGCTACGACCTGCTCGCCGCCCCGGAATCCGCCATGCGCTGGCTCGCCGCCCACGACCTGACCACCCCGGACGTGCGGCTGTACGAGGTGTGCGCACAGCGGCTGCGCACGCTGCGCGGCCATATCCGCGCCTTGTTCGCCGCCCGCGTCGACGCCACCACCCCGCCCGAGGAGTCCCTGCGCGCGGTGAACGAGGCCCTCACGGCCGTGCCCACCGCCCCCCTCCTCGCCTGGGACGGGGCCCGGGGGCTGCGCCGCGTCCAGGCGCACCCCACCGACCAGGCCGTCAACCACGCCCTGGCGACCCTCGCCGCCGACGCCGCCGACCTGCTCACCGGTCCCGACGCCGACATCCTCGCCGCCTGCGGATCAGCGCCCTGCGATCGGTTCCTCCTGCGCACCCACGGCCGGCGCCACTGGTGCTCCACACGCTGCGGCGACCGTGCCCGCGCCGCCCGCGCCTACGCCCGGCGCAGCGGTGCCTTGGACTGACGCACCACCCCCAGGGCCCTCCTGGGGGCCGCCCGGCGGCCACGCGAAGCACCTTCGGAGAGGGTTCAGGAACCCGCGGGCGAAGACCGGCGCCTGGCCGGTGCACGAAGGCGACTTGTCCCGGGTCGGCAGACCACCCGGCTCCAAGACTCGCCCCCACCACCTAGCAGGTCGCCACGAGACGGTCCGACCACCGACGAGTGCGGCGCCCTCGTGCGTCGTACCGTGATCGGTCCCGTCCGCGCACCCCGCCATGCCCGTGCCGATGCCGGGCAGCGCGGTATGAACGTCTTGCGAGCGGCATCCGTGTGACGGTGTGGGAGCGCTTCCACGGCGGCCGTGCGCCTGCCGCCATGCCGGCGCTCCCAGCGATGACCCCAGTTGCGACAGGAAGGGACGACCCCGTGTCCGTCACCGCAGGCAACACCGCGAGGAGATCACTTCGTTCGACGCTCGTCGCGCTCTACGGAGCGCTGGTACCGCTGCTCGCCGCGCTGCTCCTCGCCGCGCCCCCGGCCGCCGCCCGCACCGACGCCGCCGACGTGCCGTACGCGACCCTCACCGAGGTCACGAACTTCGGCAGCAACCCCAGCAACCTCCAGATGTACCTGTACGTCCCCGAGAAGGTCGCCGCCAACCCGGCGGTCCTGGTCGCCGTGCACTACTGCACCGGCTCCGGGCCGGCGATGTACAACGGCACCGAGTACGCCTCGCTCGCCGACCGCTACGGCTTCATAGTCGTCTACCCGTCCGTCACCCGGTCCAGCAAGTGCTTCGACGTCTCCTCGCCGCAGGCCCTGCGGCGCGGCGGCGGCAGCGACCCGGTCGGCATCAAGTCGATGGTCGACTGGGTGCTCGGCACCTACCACGCCGACGCCAAGCGCGTCTTCGCCACCGGCATCTCCTCCGGCGCGATGATGACCAACGTGCTGCTGGGCGTCTACCCGGACGTCTTCGCCGCCGGCGCCGCCTTCGCCGGGGTCCCGTTCGGCTGCTTCGCCACCACCGACGGCTCCGAGTGGAACAGCGCCTGCGCCAACGGCACCGTGATCCGCACCCCGCAGCAGTGGGGCGATCTGGTCCGCAACGCCTACCCCGGCTACACCGGCCCCCGCCCCCGGATGCAGCTCTGGCACGGCACCCAGGACGACACGCTGCGCTACCCCAACTTCGGTGAGGAGATCAAGCAGTGGACGAACGTGCAGGGCGTCAGCCAGACCCCGGCGTCCACCGACAGTCCCGCCGCCAACTGGACCCGCACCCGCTACGGCGCCACCGGTGACCGCGCGCCCGTCGAGGCCATCAGCCTCCAGGGCGTCGGGCACAACGTGTACGCCTACGGCATGGGCGCCCGCGTGCTCACCTTCTTCGGCCTGGACGGCCAGACCCCCGGTCCGGGCCCCGACCCCCAGCCGTCCGGCTGCAAGGTGACCGCGAGCACCTCCGCCTGGAACACCGGCCTGACCGCCTCGGTGGCCATCACCAACACCGGAACCACCGCGATCAACGGCTGGAAACTCGCCTTCACGCTGCCGGGCGGCCAGAACATCACCAACGGCTGGGGCGCCACGTACGCCCCGTCCTCCGGGGCGGTGACGGCGACCAACGTGTCGTACAACGGCACGATCGCCCCGAACACCACCGTGACGATCGGCTATCAGGCGACGCACGGCGGCAACAGCGGGGCGCCGGGCGCCTTCACGCTCAACGGGAGCGCCTGCACGACCGCCTGAGCCAACAGACGGCCCCACGGCCCGGCCGGCCGAGTGATCCGTACGACCGGACCGACCCGGTCGGTGAGGGAACCGCGCGATGGCCGGAGGACGTTCCTCCGGCCACTCGCGTTCGCCGCCGCCTCCCACGGACGACCGGTGCGAGCGAGACCGGCGGCGTTCTCGCGGGCTCCGGCCCCGCGGAGCGGCCGAGGCGCGCAGTGCCCCGTACGCCCTTCTCGCGCATCGCCGCGGCGTGCGAGGATCGCGCGCCACTTCACGTCGGCCCGAGGGGTGGCGTCGACGCTGGTGGCCGTAAGCTGCGGCCATGGGGCGGGGCAGGACGGAAGATCCCAGGGGGCGTCGGCGGCTCACCTGGTCGAACGACGAGTGGAATCGGGCGGCTGCGCTGTGCGCGGGGCAACTGCCGCTGGTGTGGTTGGCGTGGTGGTTCGCCATCGAGGCAGGCCGTGACGACTACGACCGAGGTGGCGGTGCCTTTCTCGGCGTTTTCTGCGTGATGCTGGTCCTGCCGCTCCTCGGCCTCCTCCACGCGACCGTGCAGATCATGCCCGCCGCGACCCTGGCCCGCCTGCGGCCTCGTGCCGCCCGGGGCCCGGAGTGGGCCTGGCATCTGGGCGTATCCGCGCTGATCGGCGCGGGGTGGTCGGCGCTGGGGTACGCGTTGCGGGGTTGGCCGGTCGCCGACACCCTCCCGTGGTTCGCCGGCGTCGGCGCCCTGCCGGTGCTGGTCCTCGCCCGCCTACGCGGACGCCCGTGGGGATCGCGGGGTGTCTGGCTCCGTTCGGCGGGCGCGAGTTGCGTCCTCTTCGTCGTGGGCGGAGTGTCGGCGGCCTCGCTGGCCGGCCATTACCAACCACCTGAGCTGTCCGACGGGCAGCTCGTCGGGGACTGGCGCGGCGCCGACGGGGGTGTGCTGCGGCTGGCCCCGGACGGCCAGGCCGAGCTGATCCGCGTGCCGGCCCACAACGACGTCGACGAGGACGGCGACTTCTCCCTGTGCGACGGGACCGGCACGTGGACGCGCGACGGGGGGAGTGACTTCCGGGACACCGACCGCGACGGTGTCCTGGTACGCCTCGACGGCGAGTGCGGCCAGGAGACGTACTGGACGATCGGCGGCACCGAGGCGAAGCCGGAGCTGTTCGTGCTGTTCGGCGACCCGGACGCCGGGGAACTGCGCATCATGACCCGGCGGTGAACACGTGCCGCCCCCACCAGGCAGTGCTGTCCTGGGGGCCCCGGTCATCCGGTCGGACGGCGCAACGGCGTGAGGCGTGGGGAGAGTATGTCAAGTACGACAGATCGGCCGCCTTGGAGCAGCTCAGGGCGCGTCGAGTAGGCGAGCCCCGGCCAGCTCAAGGCCCGTCTCTTCCAGGAGTTCGCGAGCCAGTGCCTCGACAGGCTGCTCACCCGGATCGATGCCCCCGCCAGGCAAATGCCACAGGCCCGGCGTGAAAACGGGCGAAGCATCCGACAACCGGGCCAACAGCAGCCGATCATCCTCCATGGCGATTGCGTACGCCGAAATGCGGGTCCTTACCTGAGTGTTCACGGGCCCCGTCCCTCCCTGCGGCGAAGTCTGGCGGGACCCTGACGCTACCGGGCAGTGCCCTGCTCGCCGTCAGCCTCCGCAGGCCGGTGCTCAGCGGCCGCATCCGACGCGCTGCGTGGACAATGCCAGGTCGTCCAGGCGCAGGTCGTAGGAGTCCGGGGTGGGATTGCCTTGGTAGAGCTGCCAGCCGATGCGGACGGTGTCGAAGGCGGGGAGGACGAAGTCCACCGGATTGCCGCCGTGCCGGGTGGTGGTGACGGTCATGTCGGGCTGGGGCTCGCCGTCGATCCACACCGCCACGCGGTTGTCCGAGACGTCCGTCTCCCACTCCAGGCACGTCCACTTCCCCGGTTCGGCCGGGGCGGACTCGCGCCAGTCGGTCCAGTCGCCCGTGGGGCCGCCGTCGGAGCCGATGCCCCACAGGTGCGTCCCGTCGCCGACGGCCGGCACGTACTGGCCGCCGATCGGCCGGACCACGCTGCCGTCGCCCCGGCCGGTGGCTTCCACCAGGGTGAAATGCGCCCAGTCCGGAGCGGTGGGGAAGGCGTCGACCTTCACCCGCATCCGGCCGAAGAAGCTGTTGTCCGGGGCGGAGAACTCGTCGACCTCCAGGAACGCGTATCCGTTGCCCTCGGTGCGCACCCGGAGCACCTGACCCGCGCCGCGCTTCCCGCCGTGTCCGCGGCCCCGCTCGCGTTCGACGGACAGCGCGCCGTTCCGGGTGTCCACGCCCCAGTCCAGACTGGTGCCCGCGCCATGCGGCAGGTCCTCGAAGTCCTCGCAGAACAGTAACGCCGGGTCGGGGGCGCAGCCGCCGTCCGGGCGGCCGCCGTGGCGGTCGTGGGCCGGAGCGCCGCCGACGGCAGTCACCATGGTGACGCCGGCCAGAACGAGGGTGCCGAGCAGCCGGGGCAGCCGCCCGACGGAGGAGAGGGGAGAGCGCATGGGAAGTCCTCCAACGGATGAGGTCGCAGGGATGGCGCGGACCCTTATGGGAGCGCTCCCATAAGGGTCGCCCGGCACCCTACGGCAACCGGTGTCCCCGCACCAGACGGTGGCCGGCAGTGAGCCGGCATCTCCTGAGCGAGCCGAGCCGAGCCGAGCCGGTGGCGGTGCGGCCGCCGGAGACGGCCCACCGCTGAAGCGCCTCGGTGCCCGTAACCGTTCGATGCCGGGCGACTGGTGATCCTCCTCGATCGGAGGTGTTCCCCTTTTCACTGGATGGCTGTACAGTCAACCGACGTAAAGCAAGCGAGCGTTGAGGGCGGATGCGGTGGCGCCACGGTCGGCACGGGCCAACCAGGAGATGCGCGAGCAGTCCCGGGAGCGCATTCTCGTCGCGGCCCTGGAGGTGTTCGCCGAGAAGGGCTACCAGGGCGCCACTGTCTCGGAGATCACCACGAGGGCCGGAGTCTCGCGCGGTCTGCTGAACTACTACTTCCCGGGCAAGCACCAACTGGTCGACGAACTGCTCGCCCGGTACCTCGACGGCGTCGTCGAACTCGTCATGGTCGACGGCGGCCCGGACGAACGGCTGGCCGCGATCATCGACCGCGTCCTCCTGGCGGCCGTGACGACGGCCGGAGTACAGCGGATGACGCTCAGCCTGGTACTGGGTCCCGCGACGCACCCCCTGTTCGCGGCGGCGGAGGCGCGCAAAGAGGAACGCGTCGCGGCCCTGGAGGACGCGCTGCGCTCCCTGTTCGCGGAGCGCGGCGCCGCCGACCCCGCCCTGGAGGAAGTACTGCTGCGCAGTGTCCTGGAAGGCGTCATCTTCAAGATCGCCGTGTACGCCGGGCAGTACCCGGTCGAGCGGATACGCCGACGGCTGTACGCCCTGTACGGACTCGGCGAACCCGTCGGAAGCCTGACCGGCTCCGACCCGCCGCCGGTGGGACGGATGCGCGCCGCGTCCGCCACCGAGGCCGGCCCGGCCGACACGCCGTAGGCACCTCCCGACGACCGAAGCCCACCGGAAGGGACGCGCATGCCCTGGATACGCCGAGGAAGAGGAAGACGGGCCGCCGCCGAGGAGCGCCGGTTGTGGGAGCGCGCCCGGGGTCTGGCCGAGAGCTGCGACCTGCCCCGCCCCTTCGACGTCGAGGTGTTCCTCGCCGGGCTGGCCGAGCGCCGGGGGCGGCCGATCGTGGTGCTGCCCGTCGTCGCGGGCCTGGTGTCGCCGTGCGGGCTGGTGATCGGCACCGACCGAGCCGACTACATCCTCTGCACGGCCGACAGCACCGGCTTCCACCGGCGGCACATCCTCCTGCACGAGGCGGCCCACCTGATGTGCGGGCACGACCGGCAACTCCCCGCCCGGGGCGGTGACCGCGCTCTGCTGCCCGATCTGCCCGCTCAACTGGTGGGACGGGTGTGGGCACGGACCGGGTACGACGATCCGCAGGAGCGCGAGGCGGAGCTGCTGGCCTCCTTCCTCCATCACCGGGCGGGCCGTGAAGCGGCCCTCCTGGGCCGGGCCGGCGGGGGAGAGGACCGGGCCGGGGCACTCGTCGTCGCGCCGCCGCCCGTGCGGTCCGCCGCCGGGGCCTGAGATGAGCGGCTGGTTCGCGTACGGGCCCGTCGCCGTCGCCGTACTGCTGGGATGCTTCGAACTCAGGCCGGCCGGGCGGCGGCACGCGTCCGGGCCGGGCCGGCGGCTGGCGGCGTTCGCCGCGTTGCTCGGCGCGGCCCTGGCGGTCCTCGCGCCGTTCACGATCGCCTGCGTCGACCGGGTGCTGCCCGGCTGGTCGGCGGCGCTGCATCTGGCCGGGCGGGAACTGGAGATGGCGGCGCTGTCCCTGCTGCCGGGCGTCCCCGTACGGCTCGGGATGCGACCGGTCCGGGGGGCGCGCCGCTCGCTGCACCTCGCGCTGACGGCGGCGGCGATGTCGACCTGCCTGGTGCTCTTCTCCGCCGCGGGTGCCGAGGTCACCGGCGCGGCCGTCACCGCCGAAGGGCGGGGCTGGGTCGCGCTGGCGCTGTCCGGGACCGTGTTCACCGGCTACAGCCTCTGGTGCCTGATCTGCTTCGCGCTGCCCGTGCTCGCGCACGCCCGCGCACTGCCGCCGGGAGCGACGCGCCTGGGGTTCCGGCTGATCGGCGGGGCGGCGGGCGTGGGGCTGCTGTGGGGCCTGTGGGGCATCGCGGGTATCGCGAACATGGTGCGGGAGCAGCGGCAGGGCGCGGGTCAGGACCCCGTCGCCGTCCTCCTGGGCACCGGTTGCCTCGTACTGGCGGCGGCGGGGGCCAGCACGGTCTGGTGGACGAGTGCCGTCGCGAGCTGGGCGCGGCGCCTGCGCGCGGCACGTGAGCTGCGGACGCTGGCCGTACTGTGGTCGGCCCTCCACTCGGTGCTGCCGTCCACGGCTCTGCCGACGGCCGGGGCGGCGCGCGGCCGGGGGTGGCGCGGGACACGCGACGCGGAATTCGCCCTCTACCGGCGGATCGTGGAGATCCGGGACGGCTGTCTGGCGCTGAGCCGGTACGTGCCGGAACAGGCGGCCGAGTGGGCCGGTACCGGGCTGAAACGGTTCCCGCCGTACGGGGCCGACGTGGTCCGCGCCACCGGCAGTTGCCGGAAGCCGGGGCCCGGGGCAGGGGGCGGGGCGCGGTCCCGGTACGCGGTGCGGTCCGCGTACACGGGGGCGGCGGTCGCCGAGGCCGCCGTTCTCGCCGCCGCGATCGAGGCCGTACGGGCGGGCCACGCCCCGCGGTCGCCCGCCAGCGGGGCGGCGGCGACGGCACCCGGGGCCACGCCGCGGCACAGCCCCCCGGCCGGGCTCGGCTCACCAGGCATCCCGCCGGATGGAGCCGGGGACGGCGAGGGCCGGGGCGGCGACGTCTTCGCGGGGACGGTCGAGGCCGAGGCGGCGTGGTTGTGCCGGGTGGCCGAGGCGTTCGAGCATTCCAGGGCCGTCGAATATGTGCGCAGCCGGGCACATCAGGAGTTCGCCGCCCGGGACGCGCCCGTCTCAGGCGGACACCGCTGACCGCGGTGCGGCGTGCTGGCCCTCGACCAGCGCCCGGTAGCCGGGACAGCCGTCGAACAACTCGTCGTGGGTACCGGTGCCGAGTACGCGGCCCTCGTCCAGGTAGACGATGTGCGGCGCGTGCCGGACGGTGGACAGCCGGTGAGCCACCACGACGACGGCGCGTTCCCCGGCCATCCGGTCCACCACATCGCGCAGCAACTGCTCGTTTACGCCGTCGAGTTGGGACGTCGGCTCGTCGAGGAGGACCACGTCGGCGTCGGTGAGCAGCGCACGGGCGAGCGCGAGTCGCTGCCGCTGGCCCCCGGAGAGGTCCGTCGTGCCCCCGATGGCTGTGTCGGCACCCTGGGGCAGCGCGGCGACGGCCGAGGTGAGCCCGACCGCGTCCAGGGCCGCCCGCAGGGCCGCGTCGTCCAGCGGCTCGTCCCGGCCGAGGCCGAGGTTCTCCCGTACGGTCCCCTCCAGCAGGGTGAAGGACTGGTCGACGTACGCGACGCGGCGGCGCAGCGCGGCCAGCGGCCAGTCGGCCAGGTCGGTGCCGTGCAGGGCGACGGTGCCGGCCGAGGGCACCAGCAGCCGCTCCACGGTGGCCAGCAGGGTCGACTTGCCCGCACCGGACGGACCGACCAGGGCGGTGACACCGCGGGCCGGGACGGTGACGTCGACCCCGTGGAGGACGGGTTCGTCGTGGTGGCCGGCGGTCAGGCCGGCGAGCCGCAGGGCCGGTGCGCTCCGGTCGGGCGCAGGCTCCCGGGCCGGGCCGGGGTCTTCCCGCGCGAGGGCCAGTACGGCCTCGACCCGTCCGCGTGCGGCCATGCCCGCTTGGACCCGGCCCATGCCCGAGGCCAGCACGGTCAGCGGCGTGACGATCTGGAACAGGTACATCATGAACGCGGCGAAGTCCGCCGGGCCCAGGGCACCGGAGGCGAGACGGACACCGCTGCCGGCGAGGACGCCGACGATGGCGATCTGCTGGCCGATGCTCATCAGCGGCGTGATGAACGCCTGCGAACGGTCCGCCGCGACGGCCGCCCGCGCCGCCGCCTCGGCACCGTCGAGGACGCCGCGGGCGGTGTGTTCCTCCGCCCGCGTGGCCTTGATGACGGCGATGGACGACAGGGCCGCGGTGAACCTCTGGGCGACCTGTCCCAGGGCCTCCTGCTGGGCGGAGATCCCCCGGCGCACTCCTTTGACGAACACCGAGAGGGCACCGCCCGCCACCAGGAACGTTCCGGCGACGATCAGCAGCAGGACCCAGTCGAGGAATCCCATGCAGACCAGGGAGACGACGGCCACCAGCGCGGAGGCCGGCATCGAGGTGACGCCGACGTCGAACATCGAGCGCAACTGGGCGCAGTCGGTGGTCACCCGGGCGGTGAGATCGCCGGTGCCGGTGCGGCGTATGTCGGGCAGCCGCAACCGCAGGGCGTGCCGCACCAGGCGACGGCGGGTCTCCAGGACGGACCACTCGCCGATCCGCCCGAGCAGGAACGAGGCCCACGCACCGGCCAGCGCCCCGCCGACGGCGAGGACGAGCAGGAGTACCGACGCCGTCACCGGTGACCGGTCCGCGCCGATGTCGGTCACCAACTGACGGACGGTGAGGGGAACACACAGGGACGCGGTGACGGAGAGCGCGATCAGGGCGAACGCCGCGGCGGCCGGCGCCCGGTGCCGCCGCAGTTGTGCGGTCAGCAGGCTGCTGAGCGGCACGTCAGGCGGTGCGGCCGACGGAAGCGGCGGGGAGGTGCGCGACACGATGGTCCTCCAGGGCGGGGCGGTGGACGGGAAGGAGTGAGGCGCCGGTCTCGTCGGCGGCCGGGGACGGCGCCGGGACCGTGAGCGCGGGACCGGGCGGGGCGACGGGCGCGGTGGACCGCTGAGCCGGTGGTACGGCCGGGGGACCGGCGGTGTTGCGCAGTATCCAGCCGGCGATGGCGACGCGTGAGGTGCAGTCGAGGCGGCGCATGGTCTCCCTGATGTGGTTGACCACGGTCCACTCCGAGATCTGGAGCTGCCGGGCGATCTGCTTGTTGCTCAGCCCGGCGGCCACCAGTTGGGACACCTGAGTCTGGCGCGGGGTGAGCCGGCCGTCGGCCGCACCGGTCCGGCCCGGCGGCCCCGGGACCGGTCCGGCGGACGGGACCGGGTGGGGCACCGGCCGGTCGGGCACCGGACCTGGCGATGCGAGCCGTACGCCGAAGGAGGCGATCAGGTCGGCCGTCGGTGTCCGGGCCCCCTCACGCAGCGCGGCGAGGTGACGCCGTTCGCCCAGCAGCCGGCGCGTCGGCTCCTCCGAGCGGGCCAGCGTGAAATCCGGGGCCGGATCGCCGTCACCCGCCAGGGCGCGGGCGCTGTGCAGACTGCCGATGATCCGGGCGGTGTCCACGGCACGGTCGGCGGTGTCCGGCAGCAACGGACTGCGCACGAGGGCGAGATGCGCGCCGAGCACGGCGGCCCAGCCGAGGGGGCGCAGCGTGGCGACGGCACGGCGGTGGTACTCGGCCGCCGTCCGCTGCCCGGCCGCCGCGCAGAACGCGCTCAGGTGCAGCAGGGCGGCGCCGGCGATCAGCGGGTCGTGCCGCCGCTGGGCGTCGGACAGGGCGGTCCGGGCCGTGGCGATGGCCGCGGCGGTGTCCGAGTGAAGGAGTTCGCCGAGGGCCGCCTCCAGCTCGACCCGCCCGGCCAGATGGCCCTCGCCCAGCGAACGGTGGGTGAGAGCGGCCCGCCTGAGCAGGACCGGAGCGTCGGACGGCCGCAGGGGCAGCGCCGCGAACGCCTGGGCGCGCAGATACGCGGCGGTGGTGCCGTCCGGCAGGGCGTCCGGCCGGTGCGCGGGGCCCGCCTCGGCCAGGAACGCCGGCCCAGCCTCCGGGTGGCCCGTACGGATCGCCGCGTCGGCCTGCAACAGGGCCGCGCGTCCGCGCAGGGCGGGCGGTACCGCCTCCGGGCGGGACAGCAGGCGCAGGTGGTCCGGCCAGTCGGCGGGCGCGCCCACCGCGTCCCAGTACACGGTCAGGTCCGTGGCCAGGGCCAGGGCCTCTTCCGTCAGTTCGCGGCTGAGCAGTTCACCGAGGGCCGTTCGCAGGTTGGCCTCCTCGGCCCGCAGGGCCGTGAGACCGACGTGCTGGTCACCCAGGACCAGTTGACGGGTCGCGGCACGGGCGAACCGTGCGTAGTACCGGGCGTGCCGCAGCCACGCGCTGTCGGGGAGGGCGCCGGACGCGCCGGGCACGGTGGCCGGCGGCAGGTGCAGCCGAGCGTGTCCGAACCCGTCGAGGGACCCGGACGGACGCGTGGATGTCGTGAGCAGTCCCTGGCCCAGCAGCCGTTCGATCTCCTCGGTGAGCCGGGGGCCGGGCCACCGGGTGACCTCACGCAGCGCTTCGGGGCCGAACCCGTCGGCGAACAGGGCACAGAACGCCAGGAGCCGGGAGGCCGTGGCCGGCGCGTCGGCACCGGTGGTGCGGCCGGTCGACTCCGGCGCGTCGGTGCGATCCGCGCACCCCGGCGTGCTTTCGGGAGCCGGTGTGCCCGGGGCGGCGTACTGCCTCAGTAACCCGGTCAGCCGGCCGCCGGGTGGTTGCCCGAGCGCGCCGCGGACGGCCTCGGGCCCCTCCAGGGCGGCCACGCGTGCGGCGCGCACCAGGGCGCCGGGCCTCCCGTGCAGGGCGGCGCAGGTCCACGCGATGGCGTAGTGATTGTCGTGCCCCATCGCGAAGGCGGGGTTCAGCGCGCTGATGGCGGCGACGTAGAGGGCGACGGACGGAACCCGGAGTGAGGCGTCGAGGTCCAGGGCGGTGCAGTCCTGCGGCACCGCCAGGCCGGACAGGGGCAGTTCGGGCACGTCGGGCAGGGCGAGCGGGCGGCGGGCCGTCGCCAGCACCGCGTGGTCCGCGGCGGACGCCTCGGCGAGCAGTCCGGACCGCTCCTCCCGCGGCAGCCGGTCCAGGCCGTCGAGGACGAGCAGCGGCCGGGGACCGGCGGCGCTCCCGGCCGCGCCGCAGGCTGACGGCGGGAGTCCCGGCGCGGCGAGGACGGCCGCGCGGGCCTGCGCGACGGAGACGACGTCGACGTGGACGTGGCGGGTCCCGGTCTGCCGGGAGCGGCGGGCGGCGACCGCCGCGGCGAGGTGGGACTTGCCCGCGCCGGGCGCTCCGCGCAGTACCACGGCCGGCGGGGCGGACCCGGCGCCGGCCAGCAGATCGAGCAGCAAGGCGGTCTCCCGTTCCCGGCCCACGGTGGCACCGTGGGGCGTTGGGGACGTCTGGGGAATGGGGCGGGGCCGTGGCGGGATCATCAGTGGATGCTCCGGAGTGGGATACCGAACGGCGACCGGATAGTCTGGGATGAACAGCAGAGTTGAAGTCATCCATTTCAGCTCGGCTCCCATGCTGGCCGCACCGGGATCACCTGTCAACCAGAATGAATGATCAGTCGAAGATCATTCATGTCCGCTGATTTACCGAAGGGGAGTGGAGCGTGGCCGAGACCGAGCCCGTGGCGTCGAAGCTCGCCGAGAAGATCGAGGCGCTGTTCCGCGTCGTCCGCCGCCCCGATCACCAGCCCTACTCCAACGAGGACGTCGCCGCCGCCTGCCGGCAGGCCACCGGCGAGTCCTTCTCGGCGACCTACCTGTGGCAGTTGCGCACCGGGCGCCGCGACAACCCGACCAAGCGTCACCTGGAAGCCCTCGCCCAGTTCTTCGACGTTCCGCCCGCGTACTTCTTCGACGACGCGGAGGGCGAACGCATCGCCTCCCAGCTCGAACTGCTCGGCGCGCTGCGCGACGCCAACGTGCGCAGCGTCGCCCTGCGCGCGGTCGGTCTGTCACCGCAGGCGCTGGACACCGTCAGCGACCTCATCGACGTCATCGCCCGCCGCGAGCAGGAGAGCCGCAAGGCCGACGGAACGGCCTGACGCCGGCCGCGGGCACGGCTCGGCCCCGCGGCAGGAATCGCCCGCGGGGCCGGTGGTGCGCCGACGGCTTCTCAGAGGCCCGTCGTCAGAGCAGGATCTCGGTCAGGTGCGTGAGGATGAACGTCAGCGGCAGGTCCGGGTGCGCGTCAACGGCGACGGCGGCCGACGTGCCCAGGTCACGTACCGCCTCGGCGGTGCTGGTGTAGGCGGCGTAGCCGCCCATCAGGTCGACGGTGTCCATGGTCGTCCGCTGCCTCAGGCCGTGAGGATGCTGATGGTGACGCCGCTGATGAACGACAGCGACAGGCACAGCAGCGAGCTCTGGGCATCGTCCTTCTCGACGCCGGTGGCGGCCAGTTCGCGGACCGCGTCGTTGGGCGTGGTGTAGGCGGCGTAGCCGCCCATCAGGCCGGTGTTCTCCATCGTATGACTCCGTATCTCCAGCGGAAGGAACCTAGCCCCACAGGGTCGTGGTGATGGACAGGAGCAGCGAGGCGGCCGAGATCGCGGTGACGATCGACGCGGCGGGGGTGATCTCCGGTTCGGTGTTCGCGCAGGCCATCTCCTCCACGGCGGCGTTGGGGCTCGTGTAGGCGGCGTAACCGCCCATCAGATGGGTTTCCATGACTGCTCCTCGAAGAAGGGACGAAGGTCCGGAACGCTGCGGGGGCCCGGTTTCCGCAGCCCCGTGCCCTCGGATCACACCGCATCCGGGACCGCGCCGGACAGAGCAGGAATCTGGCCCCCCGCCCGACTCCCAGGTTTCTGCCATACGTCCGGCAGGGTCCTGTCCCGCAGACATCTGCCTCTGCCCACCCCGGCGCCCCGCTTCCTAACGTGCCGGTCATGGCAGCAGCGACGATCACCCCCGCCCCCGGGCCCCAGGCGCCCGACCGGCCCACCGAGCCCGCCGCCGCGGGCCGGCACCGGCTCGCACCCACCCCCCTCGACGAGGTCCCGCAGATCCGCGCGGCCATGGAGCGGCTCGGCCTCCCACCGTTCGTCACCGGTGACCTGACCGCCCGCTCGGGTCGCAACGACAACTGGGCGGGCCGCGTCGAGGACGGCCGCCATCTCTTCATGAAACGGCTCGACCCCGCCGCACCGGGAGCGCGGGACCGCTTCGAGCGCGTCCTCGCCTTCGAACGGGTCCGGGAACGCGCCGGGTTCCGAACGGACCGGAGTACGAACCGGAACGCGCATCGGAACACGTGTCGGAACGCGGACCGGAGCCCGAGCTGGAGCGTCCCCGCCTTCCTGGGCGGCGACCCCGACACCCTGGTCCTCGTCTTCGCCTGCCTGGACGGTGCGGTCAGCGGCACGGCCCTCGCCGACGACGGCCGCTTCGACACCGCGCTGTCCCGCCGCGCCGGCCAGGCCCTCGGCGAACTGCACGAGCTGCCCCCCGACGGCGTACCGCGGGACGACACGGCCGGTACGCGGGTCGCCGCGACCCGCCTGGCGTCCCTTCCGCTGGACGCCTACACCGCCGCCAGCGCGGCCGAACTGGACGCCTGGGCCCTGCTGCAGCACGACCGCAAGGTCCGGGAGGCACTGCGGCGTCTGGCGGAGCGGTCCGCCGAGGCACCCGCCACGCCGGTGCACGGCGACATCCGGCTCGACCAGTTCCTGCTGCACGAGGGCGAGCTGTACCTCACCGACTGGGAGGAGTTCCGCCTCGCCGACCCCGCCCGGGACGCCGGCGGATTCGTCGGGCAGTGGCTGCACCGCGCGGCCACCCGCATGTTCACCGAGCTGGACGCCGACAGCGCCGCCGCCCCCGCCGACACACACCGCTCACTCGTCGCCAACGGCGAACGCCAACTGGACGCCGTGAAACCGCACATCGCCTCCTTCTGGGCCGGCTACCGGGCCGCCCGGCCGCACCCGGACAGCGGATTCGCCGCACGCGTCACGGCGTACGCCGGCTGGCACCTGTTCGACCGGATGCTGGCCGCCGCCCCCTTCACGCACCGGGTCGGCGCCGTACAACGGGGCATCGCCGGCGTGGGCCGCAACGCCCTCCTCGACCCCGTCCGGTCCGCCGCGGCCATCGGGCTGGTGGAGGACTGATGCCCACGACCGCCGCGGCCCCGCCGCTCTCCCCGGCCCTCCGGCAGGCCCTGGCCGGCCTCGAACTCCACAACGACGGGACCGGCACCCCGGCCGTCACCGTCTCGGGCCGCCGGGTGACGGCCGCCACCCCCCGCGAGCTGCGGAACGCGCTCGGCAACGCCCTGTACCAGCAGTGGCACGCCGGGATCTCCGGCGCCGATGACGGTCCCGCGAGAGGACCACGCCGCGACCCCGCCCTGGAGGAGCGGCTGGCCGCCCAGGTGCCGCACAGCACGACGGACGCCGACGCCGTCCTGCGCCGGCCGGCGACGGACGACGCCCCCGCGGTCGTGGAGCTGGGACGCGTCCTGGTGTCCGTACCCGCCGACACCCTGCACAGCGCACCCGGAACGGGTCCCGGGGACCGGGTGCGGGTGACCCACCCGGCCGTCCGCCCCGCGCTCTCACCCGGATTCCTGCTCGTGGACGCCCCGCAGGGCTTCGCCCGGCACGTCGGGCGGCAAGAGGTCCTGCGCCTGTACGTACACGTCGGCGAGGCCGCCGCGGCCCCCGCCGTATGGGGCGCCCTGCTGCGCGAACTCGCCGTCCTGGCCGTCCCGTACCGGGCGAAGGTGCTCTCCCGGGCCTGGTCCTACCCCCGCCGGGACGCCGTCGTCGTCTACCTCTGCGCCGAACACGCCGCCGTCGCCGCCCGCCTGGCCGCCGTCCTGGAGCACACCACCGGCGTCGCGGACGACGTCTCGGTCTTCGCCCACCGACTCGCCCCCGGCATCGCCGCGGCCTGGGACCCCCGCGACCCCCGCCCCGCGGGCACGGAAAGCAGCTTCGGACAGCACCGGGCCGCCGCCGTCGCGGACGGAGTGGTCCGGCACCTCACCGGGCCGGCCGCCGGCACCCTCGCGGACCAGGTGGCCGCCGCGCTGCGAGATGCCTCCGCACTGCCCGCCGAACCCGCCCGCAACACCACCTCACCCGCCTTCGCCCCGCCGGCCAGGGAGGTCTGATGCGTCCGGAACGCCGCCTGTCGGTCCTCTTCCCCCACATGGTCCGCGAACCCGGCGAACTCCTCCAGGTCGCCGGCCTGGTCCGCGACTCGGGCGCCGACCGGCTGTGGATGGGGCAGTCCCTCACCGTCGAGACCCACCAGGCCCTCGCCTACCTCGCCGGAGCGGGTCACCGCATCCCCGTCGGACTGTCCGTCGCCCTCATGGCACTGCGCCACCCTTACGACGCCGCGGCCCAGGCCCGGTCCCTGGCCGTCCTCACCGGCCACCCGCCCGTCGTCGCCTACGGCGCCGGCGAGCCCGAGTTCGCGACCGCGCTGAACGGCGCTCCCTACTCCCGGCCCGCTTCCGCCGTAGCCGAGTACATCCGTGTCATGGGACGGCTGCTGGAGGAGGACCGCGTGGACCACCGGGGGGCCCTGTTCCACGTCGGCCGGATGGGCCTGCCCCGGCTGGCCGCATGCGGCCCCGTCCCCTCCCCGGTCGCGGAGATCGGCGCCGGCGTGCTGCGCCCGGGTATGGCCCGCGCGGCGGGCGCCTCGGCCGACGTCGCGGTCACCTGGCTGACCCCGCCCCGCTACGTACGCGACACCCTGCTGCCCGCGCTGTCGGCCGGCGCCGCGTCGGCGGGGCGGCCCCGGCCCCGGGTCGCGACGGTGGTGCACGCCGCCCTGGACCGCGACGGCCGCAGCGCCCTGCTGCTGGCCCAGCTCGGGGCCGGGGGGCACCTCCGGGTCCACCACTACAGCGACATGCTGCGCCGCGCCGGTTTGGACGTGCACCCGTCCGACCCGGTGGGGTCGGCCCGCGAACTGGTGGAGGAGGGCGTCTTCCTCTACGGCAAACCCGGCGACGTGGCCGCCGGCATCCGCGCCCACTACGAGGCCGGCATCGACGAGGTGGTCCTCAACCCGTTCGCCGTCGCCCACGTCCACGGCATGGACGCCGCGCTCGGCGACGTACGGGAGATCCTGGCGGAGTTCACCTGACCGCCGACCCGGCAGCCCCCCGCTGGTCACGGGCCACCGGCGGCATCGAGGTCGGTGGGTTCCCGACGGTGCGTCACCCGGGTCGCCGGACCGCTCGGAAACCGTTGGACACCCGTCCGGCCGATCGGCGAGCATCCGCGGGTGACAGATGAAACCGAGCACCGGAACCCGCTCCCACGGAGCCCGAGACGCGTCCGTTTTGTCGAGCTGTCCGGCGGGACGATGTCCGCCTTGCTCAGGGAAGACCTGTCCGGTGCCGGCAAGATGGCCGGGGTCGCGCTGACCGAATACTTCGTGACCGACAGAGCACGGTGGCTGTGGCGGTTCCGGCTCGACCAGATGGCCGCCGATCCCGCCCGTGCGCGGTGGATGGTGCGGCAAGCGGTCGTCGGCGAGAAGGGTCTCGTCGTCGGACATGCCGGGTTCCACGGACCGCCCGACGAGGCCGGTACGGTCGAGATCGGCTACTCGGTCGCTCCCGACTTCCGTCGCCGGGGTTATGCCCGGTCCGCGCTGACCGAGTTGTTCCGCCGGGCGGCAGCGGAACCCTCGGTCACGACCGTACGGGCGGCGATCAGCCCCGGCAACGCGGCATCCCTGGCCACGATCTCGGGCTTCGGTTTCGTCGAGGTCGGTGAGCAGTGGGATGAGGAGGACGGCCTCGAACTCGTCTTCGAGGCCCCTGCCCGCCGGGTTCCGCCCGCTCGGTGGGAAGGTCCGCGGTAGAACGCGGAGCAGTGAGCCTGGCATCCGGCGCAGACCACCGGCCTCCCGGCCGGTGGTGGCCGTCGGTGCCCTTCCGCTGCTCACCAGTTCTTGTACCGCGTCTCGCCGAGGCCGCAGAAGGTGCAGCCGGTGCGCAGGAAGTCCTGCGTCCGGCGGAACTCCTCGTCGGCCAGGTGCCACCGCAGCCAGGCGGTGATGATGTGCTGCGCGTTGCGGGTGGCGGCGATGTGGTCGGTGCCGTCCAGGATGTTGAACCACACCGGTACGTCGGTGTTGGCGTAGTCACGCTCCACGTTGGGGGTCGCGAAGTCGTCGTCGCCGCCGATGTAGAGGGCGGGGTTGCGCAGGTTCTCCGGCCCGTTGCCGTCGAAGGAGCCGCCGGCCACGTGGACCGTGGTCTCCAGCCGTGGCTCGTCCGCCACGTCGAAGGTGCCGATCGAGCCGCGGGAGTGGCCGCCGAAGGCCACCTCGGAGATGTCGATGTCCTGGTACAGCGGGCTGCTCGGGCTGGCGTTCTGGCTCTCGATCCAGTCCAGGGCGTCGACCATGTAGTCGCCGCTGCTGGAGGAGACCTCGCTGTAGACGACGAACCCGTGCGAGGCCCACTGACGCAGCATGTCCTCGTAGGCGGCCGGGTCGGAACCCGCGCCCGGACCCCAGACGAGGACCGGGTGGTTCACGCCGTTCTGGCCCGCGTTCGCCGGGTACACCAGCCACCCGTCGTCGCCGGGACCGGCGGACGTGTCGATGGTCACCGCGTACGGCCCCGGCGCGGTCACGTCGGCCACCGGGGGCAGCGTTCCGCCCGGCGGATCGGTCGGTCCGCCGCCCCCGCCGCCCGCCGCCCCGACGAGTACGTCGTCGACGGTCAGCGTCTCCAGCGCGCTGCTGGCGTCCAGCGAGAAGCGCAGCCGCACGGTGCGGCCGTCGACGGACGAGGGCAGTTGGAACGACGCCGGGCCGGAGGCGGTGCGCGAGGATTCGAGCGTGGTGAACGCGCCGCCGTCGACGGAGTAGGCGACCGAGAACGCCTCACCGAGATCGAGCCCGGCGGCCGTTCGGACGTACGAGACCGAGATACCGGTGTAGCCGGTCAAGGCGATGGGCGCGGAGGTCAGGGACGGGTCGGTGAGCAGTGAGCCGCTCAACCGCGCCGCCCCCGTGGCGGCGCTGACGGACCCGCTGGAGGTGAACGTCCCGAGTCCGGCGGAGAAGTCCTCGCTGTACACCTGGGTGGCAGCGGATGCGGGGCCTGGGAGCGCGCCGGTGACGCCGAGGGCGATGAGGCCGACGGTGGCCGCGCCGAGGAGGCGCAGCCGACTGAGCGAAACTGGCATGACTGATCCCTTCTGGCCGCGCCGGCCGCCCGCAACGGTGGCGGCGCGTCGTCGTGTGGGGCGTACGGGTCCGTCTCGCGCAACCGGCGCCGGAGATCGTGCGAGTGGCGCATCATGCCGATTCAAGCGGTGCTCGGGGCAGGCGCGTATCGGTGAAATCACCGGTGCCGTGCCGTGCCGTGCCGACCGACGCTCTCCCCTCGCCCCCATGGATCATGATCACCTCACTGAGCGAGGTCAATGCCCCGGCATCCGTCACCCGAAGTGACGGACCCGCGGTGTTTCCGGGCCTCGGCGGTGCCGGGGTGTGCCAGCGTGGTGGGTCCGGTGACCGGCTGACGGGGGTGGTGGGGCCGTGGTGAGGGGGGCGTCCTTCCGGCGGGCGCGTACGGTGCGGCGGGCCGGGCTGGCGGTGGCGTGCGGGGCGCTGGTGGTGCTGGCCGTCGTCCTGGTGCGCGGCGGCGGTGACGCGGACGCCGTGTCGATGTGGGTGTCGGTGATCTCCGCCGTCCTCGCGGTGTGCACCTTCGTACTGGACCTGGTGCGCGGCGCGGACGCCGAGGAGGCGCATCCGGCCGATCCGCCGACGGCCGGGCGGCGGCGGGCCGCCGACGCGCTCGCCGAGGCGGTGCGCACGCAGTGGACGGCCGAGGCGCGCAGGCTCCGGTTGCCCGGCCCGGCGACCCTCGACGTCCCGTGGTCGCCGGTCGGCCCGCCGCTCGCCGACCCGGCGGTGGCCACCGGTCCGGTGCCCGCGCCCCGGGAGAGGGACGGGCGACCGGACGGGCTCGTGGACGCGTTCCGGGCGGCGCCGTCCGGGCAACTGGTCGTGCTGGGCGAGCCGGGCGCGGGCAAGTCCGTCGTGGCCGTGCGGTTCGTGCTCGGGGTGCTGGGGGAGCGGCGGGAGGGCGAGCCGGTACCGGTGCTCTTCCCGCTGGCGGGCTGGGACCCGTCCGCGTCCTCGCTGCGCAACTGGCTGGCGGACCGGCTGGCCGCCGACTACGGCTCACTGGCCGCCCCGACGGGCGACGGCCGTACGCTCGCGCGGGAGCTGCTGGACGCCGGTCTGGTCCTGCCCGTGCTCGACGGATTCGACGAGATCCCGCCGGCCGCGCACCCCGCCGCACTGCGCTCCCTCGCCGACGAACTCGACTCCGGCCTGCTCACCTGCCGCACCGCCGACTGGGCGGACGCGGTCCGGCGGGGCGGTGTGCTGCCCGGCGCCCGAGCGGTACGGCTGCGGGCGCTGGACCTCGCCGTCGCAACCGCCTACCTGACGCGCACCACGGGGCGCGCCGCCGCGTGGGCACCGGTCCTGGACGCGCCTCCGGCCCAACTGGCGCGGGCCCTGCGCTCGCCGCTGGCGGTGACCCTGGCGCGCACGGTGTACGAGGACCCCGCCCGCGACCCGGCCGAGCTGGCCGACCCCGGCCGATTCCCCACGGCGGAGCGGATCGAGGAACACCTGCTGGACGCGTTCGTGCCGACGGCGTTCGCGGGGCCGGGGACGGCCTGGCATCCGCGGGCGGCCCACCGCTGGCTGGGCCGTCTCGCCCGCGACGCGACCGACTCCACCGGCGGCCTGGCCTGGTGGGAGCTGGCCACCGCGATGCCCCGGCCGCTGCGCGTCCTGGGTCCCGCCCTGTGCGCGATGCTCGCCACGGCCGCGCTCCTGGTGCCCATCGCCAAGTTCGGCGGCGGAGTCGTCGCCGACTGGGACACCCCCGGGTCGGCGGTCCTGAACTTCGCGGGCATCCTGACCGGCCTGTGCGCCGGACTCGCCCTGCTGCTGCCGCCCACGCCGCAGACACCGCAGGGGCGGCGGTGGCTCGCCCGCACGGCCCTGCGGACGACGGCCGCGGCGGCGGTGGTCGGCGCGGGGCTCGGACTGCTGGTGCCCCCGCTCGTCAGCTCCCGGCTCGGCGCCGTCCTCACCCCGCGGCCCGCCTGGTACCTCAACGGCTGCTGCTTCGGCCTGATCCTGTCCATGATGTCCGCCGTCGCGGGCCTGTCCCACCGCCCCGGCCCGCTCGGCCTGCCGTGGACGGGCAGCCCCGGCGGCCCCCGGACGGTCCGCGCGCTGGGCGCGCTGGTCGTCTTCGCCGGCCTGGCCGTCTACGGCTACACCGGCGAGCAGGTGACGGCGGCGACCTGCGTCGTGGCCGGCCTGGTCCTGGTCCTGGCGGGCCTGGGCCGCACCGACCGCCCGGCCGGGCACTACGTCGCGCCGGCCACGGCCCTGCGCGGCTTCGCCCGGGGACTGCTGCGGGGCCTGGCCGCCTGCACGCTCATCGGCGTGTGCGCCGGGGCCGTCGTCGGGGTGATCGGCGGCTCCTTCGCCGCCGTACGGGTCCACGCGGCCCCCGACTGGAAGCCCGGCAAGGAGATCGGGGGCTGGAAGCTGGCGCGGACGGCCGACGGCGAGCGTGCCGTCCGCTCGACGGCCGCGCGGGACGTCCTGCTCGTCGAACGGGCGGCGCTGGACAAGCCGTTCGCCGTGGCGCGGGGCGCGCGGATCTCCCGCGACGAGGAGACGGGCGCGTACCGGGGCCGGGTGACGATCCGGCACTCTGCCGACGCGGGCTGGGTGACCGACTGGCCGGGCACCCCGACGGCCTGGCGCGGCCGGCCGGTGGACGCCCACAACCTGGTGCTGGCGCTGCCCGAACCGGTCCGCCTGTGGCTCGTACGCCGGGACGCCCCGGCCGTCGTCCTGGACGCGGTCGGCCCGCTGGTGGCGTTCGGGATGATCGTCGGCCTGATCGGCGGCTGCGCGTCCGGCGTCTACCGGGCCCTGAACACCCCCTCGGACACCATCCGCGCCGTCGGCCCGCGCAGCACCCTGCGCACCGACCGCACCGCCACCCTCGTCCGGAGCGCCGTCGCGGCACTGCTGGCGGGCGCGGTCTGCCTGCTGCTGATCGCCGTGACCGGCCGGGGCAGCACCCTCGGCACCATGCACACCGAACTGTGGGTGCCGGTCGGCACGTCCACGCTCGCGCTCAGCGCGTGGGGCCGCACGGCCACCGCCCGCGTCTGGCTGGCGTGGACGGGCCGGGCCCCCTGGCGGCTGATGACGTTCCTCACCGACGCCCACCGCCGCGGCGTGCTGCGGCAGTCGGGTGCCCGGTACGAGTTCCGCCACCAGCGCCTCCAGCGACGGCTGGCGGCGACCGCGCCGACGGCAGCGGGTCGGGGCCGGTGCCCGCCGGAGACGGACCGGCAGGGCGGCCTGCGGACCGAGGGCGAGGGCAGCCCGGTGCGAGCGCACTGATCATTCGGGAGGCCCGGGGCGTCACGGTCTCCATGGCCGGGGCGTCCCGGTCTTCGTGGCCGCGTCGGCGGTATCACCGTTCGACACGGTTGCGCAGGGCGAGAACGGACCCCGGAACGACCGCCCGGCCTGCCACCCTCGTCCCATGCGTTGACAGGGGCATGACCCACCTCTCATCATGGGAGCGCTCCCACCTCTTTCCGCCCGTCCCTGCCGTCGGCCCCGGGAGAATCCCCATGCCCTCACCGCACAGTCCCGGTCGGCTCCGGCGGTTCCGCCCTCGCCGTCTCGTCCGCACCGCCGCCCTGGCCGCCGCGCTCGCCCTGCTGTCTCCGCTCGGCACCGCCGACGTCGTCTCCGCCGGTACGCGGGAGGAGCCCGCCGCGGACGTCGACGTCCAGGTTAACGCGCAGGCGTCGCTGGGCCGGCTCACGGACACGGCGCGCGGGGTCAACGCCGCCATCTGGGACTCCCACATGAACGACCCCGAGGTCGTGTCCCTGATGAAACAGGCTGACGTGGGAGCGATGCGCTACCCGGGCGGCTCGTACGCCGACATCTACCACTGGGAGACGCACACCGCGCCCGGCGGATACGTCGCGCCCGGCACCGGATTCGACGCCTTCATGAGCACGGTCCGCGCCACCGGGGCCCAGCCGATCCTCATCGCGAACTACGGCTCGGGCACGCCCGAGGAGGCGGCCGGCTGGGTCCGGTACGCGAACATCACCAAGCGCTACGGCGCGAAGTACTGGGAGATCGGCAACGAGATATACGGCAACGGCCACTACGGCAGCGGCTGGGAGCACGACGACCACGCCGACAAGAGCCCGCAGGAGTACGCCCGCCAGGTCCGCGCCTACGCCGCCGCGATGAAGGCCGTAGATCCGACCGTCAAGATCGGCGCGGTCCTCACCGAACCGGGCAACTGGCCCGACGGCGTGGTCGGCCAAGGCGATCTGGGCGACTGGAACCACACGGTGCTCTCCCAGGTCACCGACGTCATCGACTTCGTGAGCGTGCACTGGTACGCGGGCGGTTCCGACACCACCGCCGACGCCGCCCTGTCCCGGCTGTCCCGGCTGCCCGGCGAGCTGCGTGAGGTGCGCAACCAGCTCGACCGCTACGCGGGCGCCGACTCGCCGCGCATCGGCATCGCCCTGACCGAGGTGAACACCAACACCGGTGGTGCCCTGCTCACCGCGCGCCCCAACGGCCTGTTCGCCGCGGACGCCTTCGCCACGGCGCTGGAGAACGGCGTGTTCAACGTCGACTGGTGGAACACCCACAACGGGCCGGGGGAGATCCACACCGTGGACGGGGAGACGGACTACGGCGACATGGGCATGCTCTCCAGCGGCGCGTGCAGCGGCGCGGTATGCCAGCCGGCCGCGAACACACCGTTCCACCCGTACTACGGCATGAAGATGACGAGCGAACTGGGAACCGCGGGTGACACCATGGTCGCCGCCGGGTCCTCCGCGCAGGACGTCTCCGCGCACGCCGTGCGCCGCCGCGACGGGCGCCTGAGCGTCCTGCTCATCAACAAGGACCCGGACGCCGCGCGGACCGTCGACCTCGCCTACGAGGGCTTCACCCCCTCCGCTGCCACGCCCGAGGTCAGCCGCTACGCACGCGGCGACAGCGACATCACCGACGTCACCGGCAGCGGGGCGACGGCGTCGCGGGTCACCGTGCCGCCGTACGGGATGCTCACCGTCACCCTCAGCCCCAAGGCCGGTACGGGGCCCGGCGCCTCGGCCGCCGGCACGCCGGGCACGCCGAAACTGGAGGCGGTCACCGACACCACGGCGCGTCTGTCCTGGGCGGGCGCGTCCGGTGCCGCCCGTTACCTGGTGCAGGAGCGCGACGGGACGCACACGTGGGTGGTCGGCGAGACCACCGGTACCTCCGTGACGCTGAGGAACCTGCCCGCGGGCAGCACGCACACCGTCAACGTGCTGGCCGCGGACGCCTCGGGCAGGCTCGCCGCGCCGTCCGGTCCGCTGACGTTCACCACGGGCACCCCGTCCGACGCCGCCTGCGCGGTGACGTACCACCGCGACACGGGGTGGGGCAACGGCTTCGTGACCACGGTGACCGTCCGGAACCTGTCGGACACCCCGGTCACCGGCTGGACGCTCGACTGGGACTGGCCGACCGGCGGCCAGTCCGTGTCCTCCGGCTGGAACGCCACGTTCGAGCAGACCGGCCGGCATGTACGGGTGACCGCCCCGGAGGGTGCGGGGCCGCTGGCCCCGGACGGCGCGTCGACGGCCTCCTTCGGGTTCGTCGGCGCCAACGACGGGCCCAACCCCGACCCGACGGCCTTCCGCCTCAACGGCGCGGTCTGCTCCGGCGGTTGATGCCCGCCGCCCCGGTCCGGGAGCACGACACCGCGCTCCCGGACCGAGGCACGGCACGCGCCGGAGGGAACCACGCGGGCGGAACACTCGGCGAGGTTCGAGGTTCGAGGTCTGGGGTCCTCGGGCGCAGGCTGCGACCGGCCCGACCGCTGCCGCAGAAGAGGTCCTGTTCGAACGCCGAACGCCCCGGCGACCTCCGTGATGATCCCCGGTCGCGGGCACCGTGGTTGCCGCGACCGTGCATCACCCGGCACCGGAGCCCGTCAGACGGGGTCGAGCAAGGTGAGACGTTCCATCGGCACGTAATTGAGCAACGCGGAGTCCCAGTGGGTCGCCCACACCGAGCCGTCGCGTGCCACGGCGAGGACCTCGACGTCGCCGGTGCCCCGGCAGCACGCGGTGACGACGTGGGCGAGCTTCGGCGGCGTCCCGCCGATCCGTCTGAGCGCGGTCCAGACGCCCCTCGTCGTTGTCAGGAACGTGTTGTAGAGCATGCCGTCGAGACCGATGACGAACACGTCGAGGAGGGTCGCCGAGCGGCTCGTTGCCGAAATACGGGACGAGGGCTCCAGCGGAACGGACCCACCGCCGATCTCGCGTGTGGCTCCCCAGAGCGACGACCTGGTCCATGGGGTGCTGTAGAGCCGGATTCTGGGATCGCCGTCGCGGCGCCCGATGAACGGGACCTCGATGAGGTCGGGGTTGGGGCTGCACGCTGCCAGGTTCGTCATCGGGTGGGCGCGGACGAGAGGGTCGCCAATGGGGAAGGAGTCGCTCCAGTTCCCGGCTCCGAGGGAGTAGGACGTACGCGGCACGGAGTCCTCACCCACCCAGAACAGGTCCAGGAGACCGGTATTGCGGCTCAGTGCGGCGAGGCCGTTCGTAGGGAGTACGGAGCGTGCGACGGGACCGGCCGGGGCCTGGAGGTGGCTGGGGGCGGTCCACGCCTGCGCCGCGTCGTCCCACCGGCTGCCCACGATGTTGTCGACCTGCCGGTCGTGAGAGAAGACCTCGGGCCCCCCGCCCTTGCGCCGGGCGATCACGACGCCCGCGAGCGGATCGACGGTCACCGCGTCACTTTCTGGTACGGCGAACTCCTGCCAGGCCCCGGAAGCAGCGTGCCGGAAGGTATGGACGTGCCAGGTGCGGTCGTCACCGCTGTCCCAGAGGGCGACTCCGGAGAGCCAGTCGGGGAGCGCCGACATAGGCGCGAAGGGGTTGAAAGAGGCCGTAGGCGTGGAGGTGGAACCGTCGAGATCGGCGTCGAGCGTGGTCACGCCCGGCGACCACGTCACCCGGGTGACCCTGCCCCGGCGCACCGCGAACGCCCCGAGCCAGTCGGCGGTCCCGGACGCGCCGACGGCGGGCCCGCCGCGCACCTCGCCGGGCTGGTTGCCGCTTTCGGGGAACGCGGGGTTGCGTACGACAGCGACATCGGCGTCGATGTTCGGGAATCCGGTGATGGGGCCTCCGGCCGGCTGCCCGACCCCGAATCGCCATTGCCGGGCGATCGCGTCCCGGTCCGGCGGCTCGCCGCCCGTGCTGTTGATGCCCGGCGTCGCGAGCACCACCTTGCCGTCCACGACGGTGACGCCGCCGGCGGTCGCCGGGAGCAGGTTGACGTTCCACACGTACAAGCCCGGGTACTCCTTGCGGAAGGCGAGCGAGGACGGGGGATGGCAGTAGACGCCGGGCCGGTATCCGAGTTCGGCGAGCCGGTGGAACCAGGCTGAGCAGTACTTCTTGCCCGCGTCGATCGGCGGGCCGCCCATCTCCCAGTCCAGATAGATCACCGAGCATTTCGGAAGGCCCGCTCTCGTTGCTTTCACGGCGGCGTCCTCGGCGTTCGCCGTCGCGATCTGCACCCGGACGTCGATCGGTCCGTCAGCGTTGCCCGGGTCCTGCTGTCCCCAGTAGATCGGCAGGAGCCCCCAAGGGGGCCGCAGGTCCGCCCACCCCTTCATCCAGCCGCCTACGGGGTTGGTGCCGATCCCGCCCATCCGGTTGTGGCCGTTCACCGGCTTCGTGACAGGTACTTCGCCAACGGCCGGCGCCGGCGAATCGAGGTACATGCCGGTCCAGTAGATGTTGGACAGGTCCCAGATCGCGTCCATCACGGGCTTGCCCGGATACTTGCCCGTGTCCATTCCGGCGTAGAGCATGAGTTGACCTTTCCTCGGACGGCACCGGGACCGGCCGGGCGCTGCCGGCCGGGTTGTGCGGGCCGGCCGACGGCACCTGGCTGTCTCACTTGAAGATGTTTCCGATGAGTCCGCCGAGACCTCCAGCGAGAATGGGGATGAGGGGGAAGAAGTCCGCCTCGACGCCAGGGGTGCCGTGCCCGGTCGCGCTGGGCAGGGCAGCCGCTCTGTCGATCGGCGGGGTTTGCTGCGGCAGATGCATGGCCGGTGCCGCCGACTGCCGAACGTGCAGTGTCTGTTCGCTCATCTCGTACTCCATTCGCATTTTACGCGTGCCGACCGGGTCCGCTCGCCTGAGGCGAGGTGTCGGCCGACGCCGCCGACGGTGTCGTGGCGACCGGTTGTGAATGTCGGCCGGGCCCTGTCGACAGGGCTGCCGTGTCGGCTCGGCCGCCCGTTCGCTCCAGGAACAACACTCGCATACAGGCGTTTCTTGGCCGTTTTTGCATCGTGTCGGTGGTGTCCGCGCGGCGAAACGTGGGGGAGAGGAACGTGAGTATGAGAGAGCATCGTTTCGCTGGTTCAGAGACCGTCCAGGGAGCCGGCCCAGTCGTTCTCGGGCTCCGGCCCATAGCCGAACTCTGTGGGGTGCGTCCAGATCCAAGGGCCGGGGTCGCCTGGATGGTGTCCATGGGCGCCACCGACTTCGTGCCTGAGTACGCTCGGCTGACCGTCGTCGTCGACAAATGCCGTCAGCACCATGAACGGCTGGAGCTGCTGTTTGCGGTCGATCACTATCTGGACCGGCAGGTTGAATGCCATGGCGGTTGCCTTCCTACGCGCCAGTGCAGTTCTGTGCACATTCAGGGTGACCGCGCCGGCCGCTACCGGGAGAGCCCGGAAACGCCGGCGCGGAATGCGGGTCGAGTCAGATGAGGACGTTCTTCAGGAAGTCGCCCAGGTTGAAGTTGGCTTGGACGCCGGAAGTGTCGTCGGTGGGAGCGGACGAGCTACGGGTGCGTTGGACCGGCGGGGCCTGCCGCGGCATTGCCAGGTGGAGGGGCGCCCGCAGACTCTGCTCGCGTTCGTTCTCTTCGTTCCACTGGATCATGATGTTCTTCCTTTCATTCTTCCCGGGTCGGCAGAACGGTTGCCTGGTCCGTCCTGCCACTGGCTGCGGTGACGAACTCAGAGGCCGAACAGGATTCGGAGCAGGCCACTGGCTTCGACACCCGGAGCATTCTTGTCGTCGGCCGCCGCACTGACCGTGCGGTCGACTGGCGGAACCTGGCGCGGCATCGCCAGCGCGGTGAACTTCCGCTCGCCTGTCCGCTGGTGGGCCGGTTCATTCCGTTCACGCATCGCGTTTCTCCTTCCTCGGTGATGATGGATCAGATGGAAATGCCTCTTGAGGCAAGGCAGATTTGGCGAGCCATACCGGTGAGGTCGGAACACCTCGCAGCTTCGACTCCCCGCCGCGTGTCATCGGGGGCTGATGCCTCCCGTCCTGTGCGCACCACCGGAGGAGCCTGGATCGGTAGCGTCGTCGTCGGTGGTTCGTTCTCTGTCATGAGAAACCTCCCTGTTCTCTCGCGGAGATGTCATCCGAGCTCTGCGCTTTTCTCTGATTCGCTCAGAAATCTCCGAGGAATCGGTGAGACGGACCCAGAGTGATCGGGATTTTTTCGTTGACGTCGACGGGGAACAGGTACGAGACCTGGGCGCGCCTGTCGTTCTCCGGGTCGATGAAGGAAACAATCACGTCCTGGCAATCCGAGCCGAAGCGCTCGAACGAACTCTTCCTGACAGTGATGGTGTCCAGCGTGTAGAGGTGATCGTTCGGGACTCCGGGGACGTACTTGGCGGACAGCATGCCCCTGGCCATCTCGTGGGCAACGGCGTAGGCATTGGTTCCCACATAGTTGCGTGCACGGTCGGCGGAGGTCTGGCCAAGGTTCTGGAAGGCGAAGTGGATCTTGTCGAGGAACGACCCTATGGTCATCCTCAACAGCTCATCCGAAACCAGGACCTTATGGTGCTTCTTGATCGAGTCCATCACGTGGTCAACCAGTGCGGTTTCGTTCCACATGAACACTCCGCGTGCGTCGACTTCCACCTCCGGGACTGTCAGCCCGTTGAACAGCTTGACCGTCCGCCCGGTCAGGACGCCGGGAATGGAAACCTGTGAGATGTAGTCGCGCGGCTTTTTCGGGCCGGCGGCAGCGTCGTGTTCACCGGTGTCGCCGCCCCGCTGCTCCTGTGCGTCGTGTGCCCCGAGTGGCTGATCTGCGGCTGCGGGTTCCTTGAGGGGCTGGTCGGCGACGTGTCCCCACATCGCGTCGCGGAAAAGCTTGTAGACCCGGGAGACCGGCGGGTAGTAGTTCTCATCGATGGGCTTGTTCGGATCGGGCGGGATGGGCTGGCGAGTTTCAGATCGCTCGAGCAGTCCGCCCCAGTCCATTCCGAAGGACGGCTCCGCAACGAGCGCGTAGATCGGAGAGCGGTTTATCTCCAGAATCCAGTGCAGCTTGTCGGAAGCCCAGGGTTCGCTGGAAAGATACTGGCGCATCTGGTATTTGTCGTAGGGATTGCCCTCTTGATAGACAGGCCGTCCCTGGGGGTCTGTCTCCTCAAGAGGGAAGCCCATGAGCTGACGGAAGCTGTCGCGGCGTGCCTCGGTACCGAAGTCGTAGTTGATCTGGCCGACCGCGTAGACCAGGGGGAGCGGGCCGTTACCCGGCGCTTCCTGGCCGTATGCGGCCCGGATTCCGGGCTCAGCGACCAAGGCGTGGTCTCCGCCCGGTTGTTGCGAGCCCTGATGTGCGGCAGATCCCGCGGTGATGTGACCGCTCGCAGCGGGTGTGGTGGCGGACTGCTGTATCTGCTGGCCCCCGCGGGTGCTGTCGGCGCTTCCTCCCGCGTGGCCGCAGCCGCAGGCGGGGGCCACGGCGGGCGGCACGGCCTCATCACCGGTGGCGATCGGTGCCGCGGCCGGTTGCCGCTGGTCTCCGGGTGTGCTCCCGTCGTTTCCTCCTGCGTGGCCGCAGCCGCAGGCGGGGGCCGCACAGGGTGGTGCGGCTTCACCACTGCCGGGTGCTCCGCCGGACGAAGCACAGGCTGCTGTGCAGGCGCAGGTGTCCTGGTACACCGGGTCGGTCTGCTGTGACGAGCCGGGATGCGGACGGTTGGTTTCCATTGCGTAAGCTCCCTCACGTGCTTGTCGGTGCTCGCTGTCGTCCGGCTGCCCAGCGGCCATGACCGGTGCCCGAGTCCGGGCGACGGCGCCTTCCGGTTCGCTGGTCAGTGCGGTATCTGGGTCGGCCGTGCTTCCTCGGGAGATCAGGGTGTAGGCCCGGGGCACGTTCAGACGGCCGGCGAGGTAGCGGCGGCAGTGCGGTGCTTCCTCGGGGGCGCATTCCGGCACTTCGGCAGCGGTGATGATGGCCTGGCCCGCCGCCAGGGGATCAAGCGGGCGTCCCTGTCTCAGTTGCTCGGCTACCAGCAGGGCGGCGACCCCGCTTACGGCCGGGGTGGCGAAACTGCTCCCGGTCAGGGCCCTGGTGCCGCCGCCGGGGACGGCGCCGATGATGTCCTGCCCTGGCGCGACCACTCCGTTGTCGCGGTATGCCGAGCCCCAGTTGTTGAACTCCAAAGGATTTCCGTCGGCGTCCGTCGCACCGACGGCAAGTACGGACTGTGTCGCCGCCGGCGCTTGGTGACAGTCACAGCCGTCGTTTCCCACCGCGGCGACCACCAGCACTCCGCGGTCCGCGCACATCCGCAGAGCCCTGTCGAGTATGACCTCGGACTGACCGTCCGTCGTGCGTTGGCCCCCGCTGATGTTGACGATGTGCGCGCCGTGCTGGACAGCCTGCTCGATGGCTCGGGCCAGGTCCAACTGGGATACTCGACCTTCCGTGTCCCGGAAGACGGGAAGGCTCAGTCCTCGACACCGGGGGACCATGCCGGTCACCTCACCGGCCGACCGGCCGAACAGCAAGCTGGTCACATGGGTACCGTGCAGGGACATCAGCCCTTGACCGGCACCCTCCTGCACCAAGGTGTTCAACCGCGTCAGGTCCGCGCCCTCGAAACAGGGGTGGGACAAGTCCACCGGGCCGTCCAGCACCGCGACGCAGACTCTCGCGTCACCGAGGAGCTCGTCGCTGGAAGCGAGACCGTTGAGGACTGAACGAACTTGCATCTAGCCACTCCTCCGTCCATTTCGGTACGACCTGAGGTGGCTTGTTGGTTCGACTGTTGCAGCCCGCTGTCGACCGGCCGCCGCGGGCGGATGCCGATGGTGTTCACGAGCCGTTACCGAGGTGTGGTCCCAGTCGTGCACCACGCTGTTCAGGGGCCGAGTGGCAACGAGACCGACAATGCGTGAGAACGTCCGTACGGCGCCGCCCGCTCCCTGCTCGCGGCCGCTGCACGCCTGCGGACGACCGGCGAGCGCCGCTCCGGGACGAATCGGCGTCCCCAGCGCATCCCGTCGGTGTCCAGAAGTCGTTCCTGCCGCGTTGTTGCAGGCCAGCAGGTCAGCGAAGGGACGCGCAGCAGGTGCGCACGGCAGGTACTCGTCGCACAGTGGTGAACATGCCGGGAGGTCGCGGCACCCCGCTCCGCGAGAGGAAGCCCCGGGATCAGCTCGTTCGCTGACCGCGTTCCGTCGCGCGCCGGCGGCAGCGGTGCCTGCTTGGCTCCACGCGATGCCGGGTCCGGGTCGCCGCCCGACCGACGTCAAGGCCCGTCAAGCAGGTCCTCCTGGGGTGTTTGCGCAGACCAGCAGGTGCCCAGACCGACGCAGTACGGGTGCAGACCAGGTGCACATGACAGTGACGATTGCAGAGTGGTGAACGTGTCGCTCCCTGATTCGGGTCTCCAGATTCTGAAGCCCTTCGAGTTCACCAACGCCGGCCGCCGTATGCCCGTCCCCCTGGGCGCGCGGCGTCTGCTGGCGTTCCTGGCACTGCAGAACGACTGGGTGGACCGGACCTCGACCGCCGAACATCTGTGGCCGGCATGCACCCCCTTCAGGGCGGCGGCGAACCTCCGCTCCGCCCTGTGCCAGAGCCGCAGAGCGGCGACGCACACGGTGATCGACAGCAGCGACCAACGCCTGAAGCTCGCCCCTTCGGTCAGAGTCGACTTCCATGAGATGCGGGAGGCGGCGCGCCGGACGATTGAGGGGCCGGTCCCGCGTACGGAGGACTGGAACCGCCTGGTGGGCGACCTGAGCCGGGAGCTGCTGCCGGGGTGGACGGAGGACTGGTTGGACCTGGAGCGGCAATGGTGGGACCAATTGCGCCTGTATGCCCTGGAGAGCCTCGCCCAGCAACTGAGGAACGATCACCAATACCTCGACGCCCTGCAGGCCGCACTCGCAGCGATCGCCGTTGACCCCTTCCGGGAAACCCCCCATCGAACAGCCATGGAAATACACATCGCCGAGGGCAATATCGCCAGCGCCATCAAGCGGTATCACGACTACCGCGCCTTTTTGCAGCGAGAACTCGGGGTCACACCGTCACGGCAGATGACCGACCTTCTGCACGCGGTGCTGGAGAAACGTCTGGTCGGCGGGGCCGCCCACATCGACGGGGTGGGGCGCTGAGCAGCCGGGGACTCCGGCTGCGGGGGACCGGCACGATGGTTGGACCGTCGGCCTTCGGACGTATCCGGCCCCCGGCCTCGGCCCGGACCGCGCGGCCCGCGCCTCCGTAGGACCGGGCTTCCGCCCCCTCAGGGCCTGTCGGGGCATCAGCAGGCGGAGTTCCGTCGCCAGTCGGGCGCGGCCACGCCTCTGCTGCGCCTCGTCACGCCGGTGAGCGGGCTGGTCCAAACGGCAGGCCCTGTGACTGCTCCACGATCCGTCCCGCCTGCGAGGCCATGTGGCGCAGCCAGGTGTGGGCGGGGTCCCGCTCGTGCGCGGGGTGCCACCACAGGGACTCCAGCAGGTCGCCCAGCTCGAAGGGCAGTGCGGCGACGGTCACACCCTGGCTCGCCGGGCTCAGCCGGGCGATGCGCTCGGGCATCAGGCCGATGCGGTCGGTGCCGCGTACCAGATGCGGCACGGACAGGAAGTCCTCCGTGGTGATCGAGGACCGTACGCGCACGCCCTCCTGGGACAGGCGCGGCATCGTGGAGAGCGCCGAGAACGGGTGCTGGTAGGCGAAGACCCAGGGGCGGCCGGACAGTTCCTCCCGGTCCAGCGGGCGGTCGGCGGTGTCGGAGGAGACCACGCAGACCCAGCGGTCCCGGTAGAGCTGCAACATGGGCATGTTCGCCAGGCCCCCCTGCGGCAGCACGATCGCGTCCACGGCACGCAGGAGGTCGGAGGCCCGCTGCACGAACTGGGCGGTGCTGTGCTGGAACGTCAGACGCACCCGCGGCGCCTGCCGCTGGACCAGGTCGGCCAGGACCCGTCCGAAGACCGGCAGGTGGCAGTCGGCCACGACGAGGGTGAACTCGTGCTCCGACTCCTCGGGGTCGAAGTCGGCGCGGGTCTGGAAGACCCGGTCCGTCCAGCTCAGGGCGAGGGAGGTCTGCTCGGCGAGACGCTCGCCCAGGGCGGTCAGCTCGTAGGAGTTGCCGACGCGGGTCAGCAGTTCGTCGTCGAAGTGCCGACGCAGCCGGGCCAGTGCGGCGCTCAGGCTCGGCTGGCTCAACCCCAGCCGCTGGGCGGCCCGCGTCACGCTGCGTTCATGCAGCAGGGCGTCCATGGAGACGAGCAGGTTGAGGTCCGGGCTCACGTCCCACCCCTTCGTAGGGCATCAGCTTCATCTATAACGGACATCAGTGAATTCAACTTCCCTGATGGAACAATGCCCGGCAAGACTAGGGCACCGCGAGTCCTGGAACGCAGCCGCACCGGACTCCGCGTTCCCGGCCGGGTGTCGTGCCCGCCGCATCAACGCGTGGAAAGTCTCAGAAGGGCAGGGACGCCGATGTCCTCGTTTCACGTACTCATAGCCGGCGGAGGAATAGGAGGCCTCTGTCTGGCCCAGGGATTGAAGAAAGCCGGCATAAGCTGCGCCGTCCATGAGGCCGCCCCCGGCATCACGCGCACCGGATACCGGCTGCACATGAACGCCACCGGCGGCGGAGCCCTTGAGGAGTGCCTCCCGGGGAATCTGTACGAGCTGTACATGCAGACCTCGCGGATCAAGCCGCGCCGTGAAGTGTTCGTCATGCTGGACAGCCAGTGCGAGGAACTCGGCGCGCGCCCCCACCTCGGACCGCCGAACGACCCCGACCGCCCGCACACCGCGGTCAACCGGCGCACGCTGCGCCAGATCATGTACACGGGCCTGGAGGACATCGTCCACTTCGGCCACACGGTCACCGGATACGAGGAGGACGGCGACCAGGTCCGGCTGCTCTTCGCCGACGGCACCTCCGCCACCGGCGACGTGCTGATCGCCGCGGACGGGCTCCACTCCCCGGTCCGCCGGCAACGACTGCCCGACATCCCGACGTTCGACACCGGGATGCGGAGCATCGGGGGCTGCGTCCCGCTCACCGACGACCTGGCCGCCACCCTGCCCGAGGCCCTGTTCGACGGCTTCGTACTGGCCCGTTCGGCGGACGGGGTCACCTTCTCCTTCGGCGCCTGGCAGCCCCGCCGCCCCGTCGCCGAGGCCGTCGCGGAACTCGCCCCGGACGCGGACGTCGACCACGTCGAGCCGTACATGATGATCCACTGCGGTTTCCACGAGGGCAGCCCCTGCCTCGCCGGCCTGCCCGACCTGTGGAGCGCCGGTCCCGAGGAACTCCACCGCGTGATGCGCGAGGCCGTCCGGGACTGGCACCCGGCCGTCGTCGAACTGGTCGAGCGCGTCGACCGGTCCACCCTCGCGCCCATGTCGGTACGCCGCCTGGAGCCCGTCGACACCTGGGAGACCGGCCGCGTCACCTTCCTCGGCGACGCCATCCACGCGATGCCGCCCTCCTTCGGCTCCGGCGCCAACACCGCCCTGCGCGACGCGTCGTCCCTGGCCGGGGCCCTTAACCGGGCGGTCAACGGGGGCGGCGACCTGCTGCGGGAGATCGCCGCCTACGAGGACGGCATGCGCGCGGAGGTCTGGCCGATCTTCCGCGCCTCGGCCGACCCGCGCTCCTTCAGCCAGGCCGACTTCCTGCCGGACGACGTGCCCGTCGCCGGCCGCTGACCCACCCGCAACCCCCGCACACCCACGTACCTATTGGAGAGCACCATGCCCGTGGTCGAGGACATCGAGTTCACCGTTGACGGCATCACCCTGCGCGGCTGGCTGACCCGCCCCGACGACACCGAGGGGCCGCTGCCCGTCGTCATACTGCAGAGCGGCCTCGGCGGACCGGCCGAGTCCATGAAGTTCCAGGCCCAGGGCTTCGCCGAGCAGGGCCTGGCCTGTCTGACGTACGACCACCGCTGCACCGGCTACAGCGGCGGCGAGCCCCGCCAGCAGTTCGACCCCTGGCAGCAGTGCCGCGACCTGCGGCACATCATCACCCACCTGACCCTGCGCGACGACATCGACGGCGACCGCGTCGGCCTGTGGGGCGTGAGCATCGGCGGCGCCAACTCGATGTTCGTCGCCGCCACCGACACCCGGGTCAAGGCCGTCACCGCGGTCATCCCGCCGGTCAGCGGCTGGAGCGCCCGTACCCTCCAGCCCGCCGACACCCTCGCGGAACTGGAGGCGCTGATCCCCGTCGACCGGCAGGCCCAGGCGAAGGGCGAGCCGGCCCGGACCATCCGGCTGCACGGTGAGCCCGCGCCCGGCGACCCGGTCATGTTCAGCGACGAGGAGGGCCTGGAGTTCGTCGAGAACATGATCCACAACCTGCCGAGCTTCAAGAACGCCATCACCGTTTCCACCCTGGACCACCTCTTCGAGATGGAGGTCCGTGCCTACGCCGAGCGCATCGCCCAGCCCACCCTGATGATCCTCGCCAGCGAGGACACCGTGGCTCCGGTGGAGGAGGCCCGGGAGATGTTCGCGCGCATCCCCGAGCCGAAGGAACTCATCGAATATCCGGGCCAGCACTACGAGATCCTCTCCCACCACTTCGGCGAGATCGTCGCCCGCTCCGCGAAGTGGATGGCCGAGACGCTCGCCCGGTAGCACCGCGCACAGCTCAACGACGCCGCGCGCCCGGCCCGTACGCGGCCGGGCGCGCGCTGGTCATGGCCTGCGTGTGGCCTCTGCTTCGCCGTGGGGCCCGGATGGTGCGGTGCCGTACGGCGAAGCAGAGGCACTCCCCCCGGGAGCGGATCGTTCGCCGCTCGTGTCACCGATTTCAGCGGAGCCGGCCATTGTTCAGCACGCGCTGGCGGCGGCTGAACAATGGCCGGAGGCGATCTCTGTACGGGCCGGGCGCGGCGGATAGGTTGCCTCCCGGTGCGGTCCCGGGGGACACCTTGCAGGGGGTGGTGTGGTGGCGGGGCGTCGTGAGATGCCGGTGGACCCGGTGGCGGGACCGGTGCAGCGGCTGGCCTATGAACTGCGCAAGCTGCGCAGCGAGGCGGGCGGGCTCACCTACCGGGTGCTGGCGCAGCGGACGGGGTATTCCGTCACGGCGCTGTCGCAGGCGGCTGCGGGTCATCGGTTGCCGACGCTGCCGGTGGTGCTGGCCTACGCCGTAGCGTGCGGGGGTGATCCGGCCGAATGGGAGGCCCGGTGGAAACGGACCGTTGACGCGCTGGCCGCCACCTCGGACCGTGCGGAAGACGGCACAGGGACGGTACCGCCCTACAAGGGGCTGGCGCGGTTCGAGGCGGAGGACCGGGAGCGGTTCTTCGGCCGTGAGCGGCTTGTCACGCAGTTGCTGGAGTTGCTGCGCCGGCGGCGGCTGGCGGCCGTGTTCGGTGCCTCGGGCAGCGGCAAGTCCTCCCTGCTGCGCGCTGGTGTCATCCCCGCCCTGCAGCAGAGCCAGGATGCGGCTCTGCGTCCGGCCGTCATCCGCATCCTCACCCCCGGCGAGCACCCTGCCCGCACCCACGCCCACCTGCTCGCCCCCGGCCCCACCGATCCCGGACCCGGAGGCGCGGCCGGGGCCGGGCCCGGTGGAGCGGACACGTTCGTGGTCGTCGATCAGTTCGAGGAGGTCTTCACCCTCTGCCAGGACCCCGGCGAACGTTCCCGGTTCATCGATCTGTTGCTGGCCGCCTGTCAGCCCGTGAACCGGTTGCGGGTGCTTGTCGCGGTGCGGGCGGACTTCTACGGCCACTGCGCCGGACACCCTCGTCTGGCCGAGGCACTGCGCGACGCCCACCTGCTGGCCGGTCCGATGAGCGCGGCCGAAGTGCGCGAGGCGATCGTCAAACCCGCTGCGGCGTCCGGTCTCAGCGTGGAGCGGGCGTTGACCTCCCGCCTGGTGGAGGAGGTCACCGGCGCACCGGGCGGGCTGCCGTTGCTGTCGCACGTACTGCTGGAGACCTGGCGCCGCCGCCGCGGCAGAGTACTGACCCTGGCGGCCTTCGAGGCCGCCGGCGGCCTCGAAGGCGCTGTCGCCCAGACCGCCGAGGACGTCTACACCCGCCTCACCGGGGACCAGGCAGCCGCGGCTCGCCGGGTGCTGCTGCGTCTGGTCACCCCCGGCGACGGCACCTCCGACACCCGCAGACCCGCCCCGTACGCAGAAGTGCAGGACACCGGCGAAGAAGAGACCGCCCAGGTGGTGGAGGCTTTCATCCGGGCGCGGCTGCTCACTCTGGACGAGGGCACCATCGACCTGGCTCATGAAGCACTGCTGAGCGCCTGGCCCCGCCTGCGGGCCTGGATCGAGCAGGACCGGGACCGCCTGCGCGCTCACCGGAGCCTCACCGAAGCCGCGCGTGTCTGGGAGGAACTGGACCGCGATCCCGGAACCCTGTACCGCGGCATCCGCCTGGCCGCCGCCCGGGACCACTTCGGCCCCGGGCGGTCGGAGGATCTCACCACGGCGGAACGCGCGTTCCTCGACGCCAGCACGGCCGAGCACGAGGAGGAAGAACGTGCTGCGGTACGGGCCGCCCGCCGGCTGCGCATGTTCACGGCGGCGCTGTCCGTCCTGGTGGTCCTGGCGGTCACGGCCGGTCTGCTGGCCTGGCAGCAGAGCCGGGCCAGCGACCGGCAACGCCGGGACGCCGACGCCGCGCGGCGCGCCGCCGTCTCCCGCGAGTTGGCCTCCCGGTCCGCCGCTCTCATCGGCACGAACTCCGATCTCGCCGCGCTCCTGGCCGTGCGGGCCTACCGCACCAGCCCCACCGAACAGGCCGCGCAGAGTCTGTACGCCGCGGCGGCCGTGCCATTGCGCCGACGCCTGACCGGCCATCAGGACTCCGTGCTCTCGGTGGCGTTCCGCTCCGACGGCCGTCTGGTGAGCGCCGCCGACGACGGCACGCTGCGCCTGTGGGATGCCACTGCCGGTCAGCTCCGCCGGACCGTCCCCGGCAGCGCCTACAGCGCGCCGGTGTTCGCCCCGGACGGCCGCCTCCTTGCCACGGCGGGCTACAGCGGCGGGGTGGAACTGCGGGACACGGACACCGGCCGGGTCCGCAAGCGGCTGGCCGCGAAGGATTCCGACACCACTGCGGTGGGGTTCAGCCCGGACGGCCGTACTCTCGCCACTGGCAGCCGGTCCGGTACGGAACTGTGGGACACGCGCACCGGCCGACGCCGTGCCGCTCTTCCCCCGCACACCCGCGTACCCCTCTCAGTGGTACCGGACCCCCCGGACACAGGCGGAGTCCGGTCCTGGGGGTTCAGCCCGGACGGCCGTACTCTCGCCACCGGCGGGAACGAGGTGGAGCTGTGGGACGCCCGCACCGGCCGGCACCTGAGGAGTCTGCCCGGACCGGTCTCCCCGGTGGATCTGCTGGCCTTCGGCCCCGACGGTCGTACCCTCGCCACCGGCAGCGATGACGGGGTGGAGCTGTGGGACACGCGCACGGGCCGGCGGCGCAGCGTACTGACGCAGTACACCGGCCCGCTCTCGTCCATGGCCTTCAGCCCCGACGGCCGTACCCTGGCCACCGGCAGCCACGATCACACAGTCCGCCTCTGGGACACCGGTTCCGGCCGTCTGGACAGAAGCCTGACCGGACACACGGGCGCGGTCTTCACCATGGCCTTCAGCCCCGACGGCCGCACCCTGGCCACCGGCGGTGCCGACCACACCATCAGGCTGTGGAACATGCCCGACAGTCCCTCCCGCACCCTCTTCTCCCGGAATCCCGGACAAGCAGTCGTCACAGTGCTGGCTCCCGGCGGCCGCACCGTCGCTACCAGCAGCACCGGAAAACCGGCGGTGCGTCTGTGGGACACCGTCACCGGACGTGTGCGTGCCGGCCTGCCAGGGCCCGGAAAAGCGGGCCCACCCGCCGTACCGGCCTTCAGCCCCGACGGCCGGGCCTTCGCCACCATCAGTGCCGCACGCGGCATCGAATTGTGGAACCCGGCCACCGGCCGACGCCGCGAGGTCCTGACCCAGTACATCGACAAGGCGTACGCCCTGGCCTTCAGCCCCGACGGCCGCACCCTCGCCGCCAGCAGTCGCGGTCGCGGAGTGCAACTGTGGGACCCGGCCACCGGCCGTCTGCTCAGCAGCCTGACGGTGTCCGACAGCGCAGTGCCCGCATTGGCCTTCAGCCCCGACGGCCGCACCCTCGCCACCGGCGACGCGGACGGTTCCGTGACTCTGCGTGATACGCGGGGCACCTCTGCCGGCCGCACTCTGACCGGCCACACCGGAGCGATCGTCGCCCTGGCCTACAGCCCCGACGGCCGTACCCTCGCCACCGCGGGAGAGGACCGCACGATACGGCTGTGGGACCCGGCCACCGGCCGCACCCGCGGCACCCTGCCCGGACATACCGCACCTGTCAACGCACTGGCCTTCAGCCCCGACGGCCGCACTCTCGCCAGCGCGGGCGAAGACCGCACCGCACGGCTGTGGGACCCGGTCACCGGCACTGCGCGGGCCACACTCATCGCACATACCGCACCCGTCGGCACACTGGCCTTCAGCCCGGACGGCCGCACCCTCACCACCGCCGACGCCCAGAGCACCATCCGGGTCTGGAACGCGGTCCTCCCCACCCCCACCACGGCGATCAGCAGCATCTGCCGAGCCGTCCACCGCGACCTCACCGCGCAGGAACGCTCGCTCTATCTGCCGGACCAGCCCACTACCCGACCTGGAGAACCGCGCTGCTCCTGACGGGGGCCCGGACCCGTCCCTGCCTGTCGCGGCGGCGAACGACGCGGCGGATCGACCGGTACCTCAGGATGCCCCGCCATGCCCCCACCCGCGCCAACCGCTCCGCCGAGCAGTGCGACAGCCGCCGAACTCGATGACGCGAGTGGCGAGGGGGGGCCGCTCCGAAGCAGGCGGAGGGGTGTTCTGCCACCGTGCTGTCCGGGACGACGCGATTGTTCGCACGGCGGACCGGGCTGCGCAACAACGCGGGCGGCGTGGAGAGTCGGCACCAGCCCGGACATCCCCTTGTTGTCCGGGACGGCGGACGGCCGTTGATCGGTCTGCCGCCGGTCAGCAGGCTCTTACTGACCGGCCCCGCCCGACGCGGCACGGGGTCCCGGCCCGGTGACGCCCGCCGGCGTCCGCGCAGCGACACCCTCCCGGCGCTTTCGCGCCGTCCACCTCCAGACGAGAGGACCGACCGTGCGGTATTCGGCATGCCCCGAAGGGACATGGGAAGTGGCATCCGCGTTACCTCATCCCCGGCTGCGCCCGGGTGTGACCTGTTACCGAGGATTCCGGCTGAGCCTGCGTCGGCCGCGCAAACGCCTGGAAGTGCCTGCGGGTATGACGGTCCTGTTGATCGTCTTCGAGGAGAAACTGAGGCTGACCCGAACAGCGGACCTCTCGGACCCGGTGGAGGCGAACGCCTCCACCCCCCTGCTCTGCGGCCCGCACACCAGCGCCCGAACGGGCGAGCACGACGGCCGCCTGTCGGGGGTGGAGGTGGCTTTCGCTCCCTGGGCCGCGTTCACCCTCTTCGGCACGGCCCTGCAACCACTGGCGAACGAGGCGGTCGGGCTCCACGAACTGCTCAGCACCCGCGCCGACGACCTCACCGACGCGCTGGCGTCCGCCGTGGGCTGGAGGGACCGTTTCGCCCTGCTGGACACCGTGCTCTGGGAGTGGGCGCGGCGAGGCCCGGAGCACTCGGCGCGTGTGGCCTGGGCCTGGCAAGAACTCGCCCGCAAGGCCGGGGCCGTCCCCATCCCGGCGCTCGCCCGGAGGGCAGGATGGTCACAACGGCAGATGGAAAAACGATTCCGGGAACAGATCGGCCTCACCCCCAAGACCACCGCCCGGGTCTTCCGTCTTCAGCGGGCCCTCCAACTCCTCGTCAGCGGACTCTCCTCGGCCGAGGTGGCGGTGCTGGCGGGCTACCACGATCAGGCCCACTTCGGCCATGAGTGCAAGGCGATGACCGGTCACGCCCCCTGCCGCTTTCTCGCCCGCCGGGCCGCCGGCGGGCAGGACCCCTCCTTCACGGACCGTTTCGAGGGGCAGGCCACCGGCGTACTGCTGCCCGCCACCGCCCGAGCCGAAGGCGCCGCCTGACGGAGGGCGGATTCCTACAAGACGTCACCGGCCGACTGGCGAGAGCCTCCTGCCGCGGGCGCTTCCGGCCCGTACCGGAACGGATCAGGCGAAGGAGTACGGACATGTTCAAGAAGTTCGAATCAATGGGGGGCCGCCTCCTCGACCGGCTCGTCCCCAGGGTCGACGCGTCGGCCGGCGAGCAGCAGTGCTGGAGCTGGCCGGCCTGCTGGCAGTGCCAGAGCGTGTGCGGCTATCACGCCTCCTGCTCCCGCTGCGACAGCGCCCCCAACTACTACATCTGCGACTGCTGAGCCCGCGCCCTCGACGGGGCGCACACCGAGGAAGGCCCAGGCGGCAGAGCACCGGGACCGGGTCCCGGTGCTCCTCGACCCGCGGTTCCCGTGCCGTGGAACGACGGCACGGACAACGACACGGAAGGGTTGCGGTGAACTATCTGGAGCTCGGGACCCGCTCCCTGATCGGGGCGGTGTTCCTGGCCTCGTCCCTCAGCAAGACCGTGGGAAGAGGCGCGTTCGGCGCCTTCGTGGCTTCGCTGCGCGGTCTGGAGCTGCTGCCGGCGAAGGCATGCCGACCGATGGCCCTGCTCGTGATCGTCGCCGAACACGCCGCTTGGCTGCTGCTCCTGGTCGGGTGGTCGACGGCGGTCGTCGTCGCCGGATTCCTGGTCGCGGCAGGACTGCTGGTGGCCTTCGCGACAGCGATCGCCCTCGCGGTGCGGCGAAGCGTCCGCCAGCCGTGCCGGTGTTTCGGCGCCTCGACGACCCCACTCGGTGGCCGGCACATCGTGCGCAACGCCATCCTCACCGCCGTCGCGGTCCTCGGCGTCGTCACCGCGCCGGCGACAGGCACACCGCAGGACTCCGGCGGGACGGCCATGGCCGTCCTCACCGGCCTGCTGCTGGGCGCGCTGGTCGCCCTGCTCGACGACATCCTCGAACTGTTCCAGCCCCTCGGCTCCGGCCCCGGTACCGCCCGGAGACTGCCCTGACCCAGGAGGAGAATCCCGATGCCTTTCCTGATCGCTGCCCTGACGCTCGTGGGTTCGCTGTGCCTGCTCGACCTGATCCTCACGGTAGGGGTGATCAAACGGCTGCGCGAACACACGGAGCTGCTCGCCAACGTGGGCGGTGCGGGCAACGGCCGAGCCTCGATCACGGTGGGCGAGGAGGTCGGAGACTTCGCGGTCTCCACAGTGGATGGTGAACGACTCGCCCGTGACCTCCTGGCCGGTGAGACACTCGTGGCCTTCTTCTCACCCACCTGTCAGCCCTGCAAGGAGAAGCTGCCCAAGTTCCTGGAGTACGCAAGGACGCTGCCCGGTGGCCGCGACCGGGTGCTGGCGACGGTGGTCGGCGACGCCGAAGCGTCCGCCGCGCTGGTCGCCGAACTGACGCCGGTGGCGCGCGTGGTCGTCGAGGAGTACGACGGGGCGCTGAGCGCCGCGTTCCAGGCCAAGGCGTACCCCACCGTGCTCAAGGTCGCCCGGGACGGTGCCGGGCGGCTGATCGTCACGGATGACGACGTCCGGCTGAATCTTCCCGCCTTCACCGCATGAGCGACCCCATGGCCGAGCAGCCGCAGGGGCGGGCCGGCGCGCGGCGGCCGGCGTTCGCCGCGTGCTCGCTCGCCGTCCGGGCAGCGCCCGGCCCGCTCGCGCTGTACACGGCGCTGACCCTGACCGGGGGCCTGCTCCCGGTGGTGATCGCGTGGCTGACGAAGCTGGTACTGGACCAGCTTGCCGGCGGTGCCGCCCTCGGCACACTGACCGGCCTGGGAGCGGGGCTCGCCCTGTGCGGACTGGTCGCCGGAGTGACGCCCCAGGTGACCCGGTACCTGCGGGCAGCGATCGACCGTGAAGCGGGGCTGGTCGCCCAGGACCGCCTGTTCACCGCCGTGGAGGGATTCGCAGGACTGGGCTGGTTCGAAGACCCGCGTTTCCTCGACCGCCTGCGCCTTGCCCAGCAGTCCGCCGGGACAGCCCCCGCCCTGGCTGTGGACGGAGTCCTCGGCATGGTCCGGGCGGCCTTCACCATCACCGGCTTCCTCGGCTCTTTGCTCCTGCTCAGCCCGCTGATGACCGTGCTGGTGCTCGCCTCGGGAGTGCCGACGCTGATCGCGGAGATCGCGCTGTCGCGGAGGCGGGCCCGCATGTTCTGGGACATCGGCCCGGTCGAGCGGCGGGAGTTCTTCTACAGCCAGTTGCTGTCCAGTGTGGAGGCGGCGAAGGAGGTGCGGCTGTTCGGCGCGGGCGCCTTCCTGCGACAGCGGATGCTGACCGAGCGGCGTACGGCCAATGCCGCGAAGCGGGCCATGGACAGGCGCGAAGTGCTCGTCCAGGCAGGACTGGGACTGCTCGCCGCCGCGGTGTCCGGTGGCGGGCTGCTGTGGGCGGTAGGCGCAGCCCGGACCGGGGCGTTGTCCGTGGGAGGCATCACCATGTTCGTGGCCGCGGTCGGCGGGGTGCAGGGCGCGCTCGCCGCGCTCGCCGCCGAGGTGGCTCGCTCCCACCAGGCGGTGTTGATGTTCGGACACTACGAAGCGGTCACCACGGTCGGCCGGGACCTGCCGGTGGTCGCCGTCCCGCGCGCACTGCCGGAACTGCGTGACGCGATCGAGCTGCGGGACGTGTGGTTCCGCTACTCGGAGGAACACCCCTGGGTGCTGCGCGGCGTCAGCCTGCGCATACCCCACGACAAGGCAGTGGCACTGGTCGGGCTGAACGGCGCCGGAAAGTCGACGTTGGTCAAGCTCCTGTGCCGGTTCTACGACCCGACACGGGGGGCGATCCTATGGGACGGAGTGGACCTGCGCGACACCGATCCGGCCGAACTGCGGCAACGGATCGGCGCGGTTTTCCAGGACTACATGGAATACGACATGACGGCGGCCGACAACATAGCCCTGGGTGCCCTGGGAAGCTCCGGCAACCCGGAGGACACCGACGACGATCGCGCGTCGATCCAGGCCGCGGCGGAACGGGCGGGCATCCACGACAAGCTCGCCGGCCTGCCCCACGGCTACGACACGCTGCTGTCCCGGATGTTCTTCATGGAATCCGACAAGGACGATCCGGCCACCGGCGTGGTGCTGTCGGGCGGCCAGTGGCAACGGCTCGCCCTGGCCAGGGCGTTCCTGCGGGACGAGCGGCACAAGCGGGACCTGATGATCCTGGACGAGCCCTCGGCCGGACTCGACGCCGAGGCCGAGCACGAGATCCACGACGAACTGCGGCGGCACCGCGCGGGGCGGACCAGCCTGCTGATCTCGCACCGGCTCGGCGCCGTACGCGAGGCCGACCTCATCGTCGTGCTCTCCGAGGGCCGTGTGACCGAACGGGGAGACCACGCCACCCTGCTGGCATCCGGTGGGGAGTACGCCCGGCTGTTCACACTGCAAGCCTCCGGCTACCAGGCCGGGGCGGAGGCGGAACCAGCCTTCACCGGAGGAAACCCATGACCACCGAGCGACCGCCCGCCGGGACGCGGCGGGTTGCCGGCGCCACCAGGGTCGCCCTGCTCCGCGGAACACCGGCAGTGCTCCTGGGCCTGGGCGGCCGAATCGTCTCGGCGTTCCTGGCGCGCGGGCTGGTCGCGGTGACCGTGCGCGGGGCGAGCATGGAACCGGCGTACCACGAGGGTGACCGGGTCCTCGTGTGCCGTCACCCGACCCCCCTGCCGGGCCAGGTGGTCGTGGTGGAACGCCCCGGTACCGGGCCGGTTCCCGGCTCCGGCTGGCACCGCCCGCCCGTGCCGCGCACCGCTCGGACGTCCACGATCACCGAGCGGCAGTGGCTGATCAAGCGTGTGGCGGCCGTACCGGGCGACCCGGTCCCGCGGGACCGGGTCGCCGCCCTGGCCGAAGTGCCCGAAACCCGGGTCCCCGCCGGCAGCCTGGTCCTGCTGGGCGACAACCAGGAAGTCAGCTTCGACTCCCGGCAAGTCGGCTACTTCCCGACGGAACGCGTGCTGGGGACCGTGCTGTGCCCCCTGCCCCGCAGGGCCAGCCGGACAGGCGACACAAAGCCGCCTGTCCCTGCGGAAGCCAGAAACGCGGAGCGGAACAACATCGCCGAGACGTTCCAGGCCGCCGCAGCCCGGAAAGCCGGCGGCCGGCACGGACTGGCTCGCACGCGATCCCGGATCGGCGCCCGGCTTACCCACCCGACGAATCCATCGAGGCCGCCCACGCCCGGCTGATGGGGCAGCCGCCTGCTGCCGACGGCTCGACGATGGACGGCCCTTGCCGTCGGCTTGATCGCCGCGGTGGTGAAGTGTCCCGAGCGGGACCCGGACAGTCTGATGTCCGGGTCCCGCTCGGGACAGCAGAGTCAGCGCTTCATGAGGGCGAAGACGCCCCAGCCGAGGTACTCACGCCCGTAACGGGCGTAGCGGGCGGGCTCCGTGGTGAGTTCTTCCCGCACTTCGCGGGCGAGTTCGTCGTCCGGGTTCTCATCGAGCCAGCGGCGCATGCTGAGCCACTGGGCCGCGGCATAGCGGTCCCAGCTCTTCTGGTCGGCCAGCGTCATCTCCACGACGTCGTACCCGAGCTTCTGGAACTGCTCGATCAGAGCGGGGAGGAGCAGGAAGTCGGAGACGGCGGTGGCGTGGCATGCCTTGCCGGTCTCCTCGTCGGGCGGGGTCTGCCGCCAGAACGGCTCGCCGATCAGCATCATTCCTCCCGGGCGGAGACTGCGCTGGAGCAGCTCAGTCGTTCCGGCGACACCGTTGCCGATCCAGGTGGCACCCACGCAGGCGGCCAGATCGACCGGCTCGTCGGCGACATGCCCGGCAGCGTCACCGTGGAGGAACTCGACCCGGTCGGCGACGCCGAGTTCGGCGGCGCGGGCCTGGGCCTGCTCGGTGAAGAGCGTGCTGATGTCGACTCCGGTGCCCGTGAAGCCCAGGTCGCGGGCCCAGGTGCACAGCATCTCGCCCGAGCCGCTGGCCAGGTCGAGCACCCGGGTCCCGGCGGGGAGGCGGAGGGACTCGCCCAGGGTGGCGAACTGGTCCGCGGTCAGCGGGTTGTGGATGCGGTGGTTGCCCTCGCGGATGGTGAAGATGCGGGGAAGGTCCATGACCGTGTTCCTTTCCGTCATGCCTTGAAGCGGGGGGACTGCTTGAGGGCGCGCACCTGACGCGAGATCTGGGCGAAGGTGTGCTCCAGGCCGTCGCTGCCGCGCACCGCGCCGGTGGCCAGGAGGTCCGCCGGACCGGCCGGACGGACGGCCACCCGGTCGCCGGTACCGGTCTCGGCGGCGACGTCGCACAGACCGCGCTCCGTGTCCCAGCCGTAGTCGGCCAGCGTCAGGACGCGCGAAGGATGGGGGAGAGCAGACGGGTGTGAAGCGTGTTGGTGAAACAATCGAAGAGACCCTTGAGAGGGGGTCTCGCCGGACGGCAGACGTACCGGAACCACTCCCGGAGAGGGGAGGCCGGCAGAGGAAAGGTCAGGCCGAGACCCGAGAGATGCGAACGAGTCGGGCACCGCAGCCAGCGGTGGTCACCACGACCGTCATCACGCATCTCCTCCGATCTCCAAGAGTGGCCTGATCGCCACTTCCGCGGGAACCGTAGCATCCTCTGCGTACCTCTGCGCCGGCCGGGCATGGCGGGGGCTGTCTCATCAACAGCGCTTCAGCCATCTCGGAGCCGTTCCCGGAAGACCTCCCGCGGGTCATGGCCGCCGGCGCCGGAAAGCCGGGCACCGCGATCCGGCCGCCGACGACTACGGCGTGCCCATCGCCGCCGTCGCCCGCCACCGGGTCGAATCCCGGAAGTCTCGATCGAGCCCGGCTGAACCCAGGGCAGCAGCACGCCGACAGGACGGGCCGGAAGTCACCGCGCGGCTGATGCCGATGTGCTCGCATGAGCCGATCCCCGCGATTTCTGGACGCGCGTGCTCGCTCCGGCGGCGAGCGCGGCGGTCGTTCACCACCCGGCCACGGACGCGCCGTTGACGCGCGTAGCGCTTGGGCTCAGGCTGGGCTGATCGCCGCCGAGCGAGCGGCGGTCGCACCGACGAACCGGAGGTCTGGATGTTCAGACGGATCGCACAGCTTCTCACCTCGATTGTCATGATCGCGTCAGGCGTTGTGGTCGGCGTGGGCGCCACCGCGGGCACCGCACATGCCGACGAGTGTTACACCTGGAGCCGCACCCTTTCGCAGGGCGCCTCCGGCAGCGACGTCACCCAGTTGCAGATCCGGGTCGCGGGCTGGGTGACGTCCGGCGAACGTCTCTCCTACGACGGCCAGTACGGCGCCCGTACGACCGCCGCCGTGCGCAAGTTCCAGTCCGCGTACGGCCTCGCCGCCGACGGGGTCGCCGGGCCGGCGACCTTCAGCAAGCTCTACGCGCTGCAGGACGCGGACTGCACCCCGGTCCACTTCTCCTACGCCGAGCTCAACCGCTGCAACTCCGACTGGTCGGGCGGCGCCGTCTCGGCGGCCACCGCCAAGGCCAACGCGCTGAAGACCATGTGGAAACTGGAAGCGATGCGTCACGCGCTCGGCGACGTCCCGCTCACCGTCTCCAGTGGCTTCCGGTCCTACGCCTGCAACAGCGCCGTGGGCGGCTCGTCCACCAGCCGCCATCTGTACGGCGACGCCGCCGATCTGACCGGTTCCCCCACACTCTGCCGGCTCGCCCAGCAGGCCCGCACGCACGGCTTCTCGGAGATCCTCGGTCCGGGCTATCCCGACCACAACGACCACACCCATGTGGCGCTCGACCCCTCTCCCTACTGGTCCGCCCCCACCTGCGGCATCTGACGGACGCCGTCGGGGCCGGCCGGAGGCCGTGCGCTCGGACCCGGGTCACTCGGGGCGACCGCACACCACCGCCGGCCCCGACCGGGACGACGGGTATGTGCGCCGCACCGCACTGACGCCGAGCCGATTCCGAACACCACGCCGCAGGCGCCGCGTCCCCGGACCGGGTGACGCGGCGCCTGCGGCGGCAGAGGGGACCGGCCGCTGATGGCCGTACCGAGCCGGTGCCGCTCCGCTGTTACGACATCCGCAGTCGTTCCGCGATGTCGGCGAGGTGGCGGCCCTGGTAGCGGGCGGCCTCCAGGGTGGCCGCGTCCGGGGTCTCTCCGCCACCGCCGGCCCAACTGGTGCCGTAGGGATTGCCGCCGGCCGCGAACAACAGCGGGTCGGTGTAGCCGGGCGGCACGATGACGCATCCCCAGTGGTAGAGGACGTTGTTCATCGAAAGGATGGTGGACTCCTGGCCGCCGTGGCGGTTCATGGCCGAAGTGAAACTGGTGGCGGGCTTGTTGTGGAAGACGCCGGCCTGCCAGAGGCCGCCGGTCAGGTCGATGAACTGCTTGAGCTGGGACGTCACGTTCCCGAACCTGGTGGGGCTGCCGAAGGCATAGGCGGTCGCCCACTCCAGGTCTTCCAGCGTCGCCTCCTGCACCTCGTTCTTCGTGGTGTCGACGTGCGCGCGCCAGGCGGGGTTGGCGTCGATGGCCGTATCGGGCGCCAGTTCGTGGACGCGCCGCAGACGGACCTCCGCGTTGCGTGCCGTGGCGCCTTCCGCCACCGCCTTCGCGAGTTGGTGAACGTTTCCTGTGGCGCTGTAGTAGATCACGGCGACACGCACACTCATGACACACTCCTGAGCACAAACGGACAGCGAACCGGAACCCTCACTGTCGCGCCGACGCCCCGCGTCGACAGATAACACGCCGCCACGTGAGCCGCTGTCCGCCGAATGCATCATCGCGGGCCGGCCATTTCGGCACCGGACCGCGGGCGGAGGAGACGATTCCGTAACCGTCTGGCCTGCTTTTGATCATGCCGTTACCCCTGAGTCCGGCCTGTTCTCCGGGGTGGAGCAGGATGAGTGCCCCACCCGCCTGCGGCCCAGGACCGTTTTCTCCTCGGGCCCGCTGCTCAGAGGACCCGCCCTTGCTCCACCGAACCGCGCGCCTGATGCTGGTGCTATCGGCACTAGTCTTCTGAGTCAGGAATCCTGTTCAGATGTGTAGGGTTGCCTGGTGGCACGTACTGGGCGGCCGAAGGCCGAGTTGATCCTGTCGGATG